>NZ_JBVVPT010000002.1:78073-518241 GCF_055811715.1 Bradyrhizobium sp. WSM4872
CCCTCCCCCCCCCGCCGGCCTTTCTGGTCCCCCCCCCCGGGCCCGGGCCGGCCCCCCCCCCCCCGCCGCGGGGGGGGGGGGCCCCCCCCCCCCCCCCCCCCCACGACCGACGACGCCAGCGCGACTTTTTCCACCGACATCAATTCCAACCTGCTGGTGGGCGTCGCACTGCACGAGCTGACCCACGCGATGGGCCGCGTGCCCTATGGTTCGGCCCCAGACATCTTCGACTTCTACCGCTTCACGAGCCCCGGTACCCGTCTTTTCCAAGGCAGCGCGACCGCGCCTGCGGCGTATTTCTCACTCGACGGGGGCAATACTAAGATTGCCGATTATGGGCAGAGCTCCGACCCGAGCGACTTTCTCAACAACGGCGTGCAGGGGTCCAACGACCCTTTCAACGAATACTATACCAGCACCACCATTCAGGGCTTGACGGCAATCGACCTCAAGCAGCTCGACGCACTCGGATTTCATCTGGCGGTCAAATCGCCGACGACAATCGAGTCCTACGGATCGACGAGCCTGGTACAGGCCGGCAGCAATTACTTCATGAACCCGGTCGCCGGTGGAGCTGGGCCCGAGCTGCAATATGGCGGCGCGCCAGTTGCAGTGGGGCAGTTCGGGTCCTGGACGCCAATCGCCGCGGAGCAAACGGCAAGCGGCTATGAGGTGGCCTGGAAGCTCCCTGGCAGTAATCAGTATTCCATCTGGTTCACGGATAGCAGCGGCAATGAGACATCCAGCACGGGCGGCATCTCGGGAAGCAGCTATACGCTGACCTCGCTGGAAAGCAGCTTCCATCAGGATCTGAACGGCGACGGCACCATCGGGACTGTGGTTGCGACGACGACGATCGAGTCGTATGGGTCGGCCAGCCTTGTTGAAGCTGGCAGCAATTTTTATCTTGCTAGCATCAGCACCGGGTCCGGGCCCGAGCTGCAATATGGCCGCGCGCCAGTTGCAGCGGGACAGTTCGGGTCCTGGACGCCAATCGGCGCGGAGCAAACCGCAAGCGGCTATGAGGTGGCTTGGACGCTCCCCGGAACTAATCAGTATTCCATCTGGTCCACGGATAGCGGCGCTAACGAGACATCCAGCACGGGCGCCATTTCGGGGAGCAGTGCTACGCTGATCTCACTGGAAAATAGCTTCCATCAGGATCTGAACGGCGACGGCACCATCGGCCCGGTGGTTATCACGACAACGATTGAGTCGTATGGGTCGACCAGGCAGGTCCAGCTCGGCAGCCATTTCTATCTTGATAGCATCAGCAGCGGGATCGGGCCCGAGCTGCAATATGGCGGCGTGCCAGTTGAAGCGGGGCAGTTCGGGTCCTGGACACCAATTGGCGCGGAGCAAACGGCAAGCGGCTATGAGGTGGCCTGGAAGCTCCCCGGCACTGATCAGTATTCCATCTGGTTCACGGATAGCAGCGGCAATGAGACATCCAGCACGGGCGGCATCTCGGGAAGCAGCTATACGCTGACCTCGCTGGAAAGCAGCTTCCATCAGGATCTGAACGGCGACGGCACCATCGGGACTGTGGTTGCGACGACGACGATCGAGTCGTATGGGTCGGCCAGCCTTGTTGAAGCTGGCAGCAATTTTTATCTTGCTAGCATCAGCACCGGGTCCGGGCCCGAGCTGCAATATGGCCGCGCGCCAGTTGCAGCGGGACAGTTCGGGTCCTGGACGCCAATCGGCGCGGAGCAAACCGCAAGCGGCTATGAGGTGGCTTGGACGCTCCCCGGAACTAATCAGTATTCCATCTGGTCCACGGATAGCGGCGCTAACGAGACATCCAGCACGGGCGCCATTTCGGGGAGCAGTGCTACGCTGATCTCACTGGAAAATAGCTTCCATCAGGATCTGAACGGCGACGGCACCATCGGCGCTCTCCCGACGGCGCCTGCCAGCTCGGCACCGCAGGCCGTCTGGACGACAACCGACGGTCATGACACATTTGTCTTTGCGCCAAATTTCGGTCAGGTCACCATTGCGGATTTCAAGCCAGGAACCGACACTCTAAATTTCAACCAATCAGTGTTTGCGAACCTGAACGCTGTACTGGCGGCTATCCACGATGACGGATTCGGCAATGCCGTAATTGCGAATGCAGCACATGACACGATCACGATCCAGCACGTTACCACCGCGCAATTGCTGGCGCACCAAGGCGACTTTCATCTTCTGTCGTGAGGATATTGCGTCTGGCCTTGGCGCGTCGAAGCCAGTTCCTCCGATCAGTGAAATTCCTTTTTCCCCTCGGCAGTCGTGATCGGGATTTTCCGCAAGAAGAGTTGCCGGGACCAGCGTTCGCCATTTGCGCGGTACCAGTCGATCGTGCGGCTCAGCCCCTCGCTCCATGTCAGCGTTGGCGTCCAGCCCAGGACGCGCTTTATCTTCGACCAATCGCCGGTGTGGCGTACGACCTGGCCGGGCCGATCGCCAATGAACTCGATCCGATTCCGTGGGTAGTTCATTTGCGTCGTTATATCGTTGGCTATTTCGATGATTGAGCGATGCTCGCCGCTCGCGACGTTGAATACCTCGCCGTTCACCAGGTCGCTGGGCGCTTGCATAACAAGATCGATCGCCCGACAGGTATCTCCGACATAAACGAAGTCACGCGCGGCATCGCCAGTGCCATGGACGGTCAGTGTTTCGTTGAGCAACGCACTGGTAATGAAGCGTGGAACGAGCTTCTCGAGGTGCTGCATCGGTCCGAAATTGTTGAAGGGGCGAACAATGACGACGGGAATCTTGTAAGTGGCCCAATACGAATAGATCAACCGGTCGGCACCGCACTTGGCGCCCGCGTAGGGGCTCATCGGGTTTAGCGGATGAT
This sequence comes from Bradyrhizobium sp. WSM4872, assembly GCF_055811715.1. NCBI lineage: Bacteria > Pseudomonadati > Pseudomonadota > Alphaproteobacteria > Hyphomicrobiales > Nitrobacteraceae > Bradyrhizobium > Bradyrhizobium sp. WSM4872. The sequence continues at coordinate 80,925 of NZ_JBVVPT010000002.1, forward strand.
CTTCATTCATGGAGGCCGTGTCGGCGTTTCCATAAACTTCCGAACTTGAAATGTGGATAAATCGCTGGACCTTGTTCTTGGCTTTCACTACCGCGTTGGCGACGGTCTGGGTACCGAGTACGTCGGTTTGAAAGAACTGAAGGCTGTCGAAGATCGAGCGTGTCACGTGCGTTTCCGCCGCAAGATGGATAACGATGTCGGCGTCCTCCACAAGGGTGTCCACCAGTGCCGCGTTGCAAACATTGCCGTACCAAAGGCGCAGGCGCGCGTCATGCGAGTGGATCATCTCCGGCGGAAGATTCTCGATCGTGCCTGCGTAAGTCAGGGCATCCAGGACAATGATGCGATCAAGCGGATACTTCTCGGCAAGGAAATGAACTAGGTTCGCACCAATGAATCCCGCGCCACCAGTGATCAGAATAGTCCGCATATCAAATCCGCCAGTGGTTCGGCTCGCCGCATGCCAAAAAAGGCTGAATATCCCGCTACTTCCCAGAAGTTCCGAGCTTGGTAGGAATTTGCGCCAATGAAGTCAAGTACGTCAGCCTTCTCGGCCACCGGGGCATTGTGGCGAAGGCCCAGCGCGGCCACACTCGTCAAAATCGGCGTAGGCGTGGCCGCTATTTGTGCGCTCGTCTTTTTTTCAAAGATAGACCTCAAGGCCCTCGCTGCGCTTTCCAGCCGGCCCGCCGCGGTCGTCTGCATCGCGCTGGTGTTCGCGACCCTTCCGATCGCGGCGCTGCGGTGGATGGTTCTGCTGCGCGCATTGGGATTGGAAATATCGTTCGGTAAACTCTATCATATCATTGCAATCACCAATCTTTTCAATGCGCTTCTGGTCGGACCTGTCGGTGGGGACGTCGCGCGAGCGGTTTATGTCTGGCGGATCGTGGGTCACAGCAGCGCCAGCGTGGCTTCCTCAATCGCGCTGGACCGGCTGTTCGGCCTGTTCTCGGCGTTCAGCATCGCGATGATTTACATCGCCTTCAACTGGACCTGGATGAAGGACATACCGGTGCTGTTTGCGCTCGGAACCTCGGTCGCGCTGGGCTTTACCGGAATGATCGCTGTGGCGGGCGCTATCCTGACAATTCCCAATCTCGTCCAGCCGCTCGAAAGGCGGCTGTCTGGATGGTCGCGACTGTCCTCGCTGTTTGGATGGATCAATCGCACCGTGCGCTCGATGCGCGCTAATCCCCTCGCGCTGCTGGGCGTCCTTCTGCTCGCTTTGCTGTCGCAAGCCGTAACCGTCCTGGCTGTCCTGGTTATTGGCGATGCCCTGGGAATCCAGACGTTGCGGCCGATGGATTATATGCTGGCGGTGCCGGTCACGCTCGTGGCGAATTCTCTACCGCTCACTCCGAACGGCTTGGGCATCGGCGAGGCTTCATTTGATCAGGTCTGCCGCTGGCTCGTGGCATCGTCGCAAAATGTGCCGTATTCCAGCGCCTTTTTTGCGTTCCGGATCTTGGGAGTCGTCGCGTCGCTCTCGGGTCTGGTCTCCTTGTTCATATACCGGAATGCCGACCTCCCGGAGGGCGCTCGAAACCCAGCATCAGGTTGAGAGGATGCCGAGTGAGGCCGGTCCTTCGTTTAGAAGCAAATCGATAGCGGAGAGATAGGCGACGAACGGCCCATGCTGCTGCAGGTAGATCGGATGGCTGTAGTCTTGCCAGATCACCTCCACTCCGCTCTTGGAAAATTTGTCGACGTCCAGATAGTCACGCGCGGCGCTGCCGGAGAGATAGCGTGTGGCGCCGAAGTGGAGGCAGAGCGCCAGCAAACGCTCGCTGCGTTCCCCCGATATCCCGAGCTGAGACGCGCGGAAACAACGAGTGGTGATACCCAGTGTCAGGGCGAGCCATTCGATGATGGCCAGATCGAGATCCACAAGTCGGTCCCAATGTCGGTCGAGAAGAGGGCTCAGCTTGGGGAGAACGGCTTCGACAAACGGGGCGCGCGAATAAAACTGCCGAAGTGTCGCCAGATGCTTGCGTTGCCAGTCGCGACGGTAATCGATCTCGACATCCAGCACGCATTGTCCGAAACGACCGCTGTGCAGGACCGGTACGGTCAGCCAATTGGCGCCCTTGGGGCCCTTTACCTGATTTCGATTGCGCCAGCCGTGTTTGTCGAACTGGACGTCGTCCAAATGGACGAAAATATCCGCACGATGCATTTGATCGAAATATCCGAGCCACGGCAGGTATCCGGGCTGCAGGACGACCAGGGTTGTCACTGGGCAAAACCTTTTGACTTGGCCAAATCATGCTCCTAGTAACATACGCTCGTGAGCGCAAGCATCTGATTTTCCTCCAGGGTTTTGGCCTAGATAATGTGCGGTATCGCCGGCTTTACCGGTCTTCCCAGTCGAACTTTGCTCGAGCGGATGACCGAGAGCCTCCGTCACCGCGGCCCCGATTCCGCCGGCCACTGGGAGGGAAACGGCATTTCGCTGGGGATGCGGCGGCTCGCGATCATCGACGTTGAAACCGGCCAGCAACCGGTCTTCAACGAAGACGGAACGGTCGCCGTCGTGTTCAACGGAGAGATTTACAACCATTTGGAGCTGCGCGCGGACCTGCTGCGGGCAGGGCACCGGTTCAGCAGCGATCACTCGGATACCGAGGTGATCGTCCACCTCTATGAGGAATTCGGTCTCGATTTTGTTCAGCATCTCAACGGGATGTTTGCGATCGCGCTGTGGGACTGCACGCAGCGCAAATTGATTCTGGTGCGCGACCGGTTGGGCATCAAGCCACTGTATTTTGCCTTGACGGCCGGCAATCTGATATTTGGATCCGAGCCGAAAGCGCTGCTTATTCATCCGGATGTATCGCGCAGCCCGAACTTCGTAGGCATCCACCACTATCTTTCGTTAAAGAACGTTCCCGCGCCCGGCAGTGCATTCAGGGATATCGAACAGCTTCGCGGCGGCGAACTGGCAGTGTTCGATGGGAGGGATATCAAGCGGCAGCGCTGGTGGCGGGCGGATTTTTCCAAGTGCAGCGATCTCGGAGAAGCCGAGGCCGCGGGCCGGATCCTCGATCTACTGCATGATAGCGTCCGATTGCAGATGCGTTCGGACGTACCTTTCGGAGCCTATCTCTCCGGTGGCGTCGATTCATCGACAATCGTTGCGCTGCTCGCGAAGATAGGCGGCAGAAAGCTCAAGACCTTCACACTGGTCTACAACGACGATTTTCTGAACAAGGAGAGCGATCGGATCTTTGCACGGAAGATGTCCGAGCGTGTCGGCAGCGAGCACCATGAGCATCTCGTCACGTTCGAGGATCTGCCAGACAAGCTCGACCACGTCGTCAGCGCATTCGATGAGCCGTTTTCAGGGGTCATTTCCACTTATTTCCTGACCCAGTCGATCGCCGAGCATGTGAAGGTTGCGCTCTCGGGGGATGGCGCCGATGAGATGTTCGGCAGCTATCTCGCGCACAGGATCGCGCAACCGCTCGACGACTATACTGCCGGCCGGATCGAACTGGCTGCCCGGTCGACGACTCACGCCGACTTCGTCCGGCTGGCCGGCCTTGCCGGACGCGGCGACGAAGCCGCGCAACGGATGGGACTTTATTTGCTCGATGACGAGCAGAAACGCGGGTTGTATTCTCCGATGATGTCCGAAGCGATCGGCGAGGCCAGCACGGAAGGTATGATCCGGGCCATATTGAGGGACTGCCCGAGCGGCGACCCCTTGAACCGCTCGCTATTCCTGGATCAGCAGACCTTGTTGCCCGATCAGGTTCTGCCGTTCGTGGACAGGCTCTCGATGGCGCATTCGGTCGAAGTGCGGCCACCTTTTCTGGATCACCGGTTGGCGGAGTTTGCCGCGACGCTGCCCGGCAGCATGAAAATAAGCGGCGGCCGGGTGAAGCATATCCTGAAAGAGGCGGTAAAAGGCCTCTTGCCCGCCGATCTGCTGGCCCGTCCGAAGGAGGGCTTCATCATGCCCGTCAACGAATGGCTTCTCGGCAAGCTTCGCCCTTATGTTCAGGCCGCGCTTGCCCCCGAGAGGCTTGGCCGCCATGGATTGTTGCGGGGGTCGGCCGTTCAAGGCCTGCTCGACGAGCACTATTCGGGCGCCGCAAACCGTGGAAACCAGATCTGGAACCTGCTGATGCTTCAACTCTGGTGGGAGCGATATGTCGGATAGGGAGCTACAATTCCCATCCCTACAGGACGAGGTGGTCTGGTTGAGGCCGCTGGAAACCGACGACGTTTCGACGACGGTTGCATGGCGCAATGATCCTGAGATCCGTGATCAGATCCTGAGCTTTCGATTTCCCGTGACCCATGTCATGGAAGCCAAATTCATCGATCGGGCCACATCCGGGGAAGGCATCGATCAGTGCGTGCTCGGCATCGTGGATCGATCCGATCAGGCTCTCTGCGGACTGGTTTACCTGCGCGACATCGACTGGATTTCGCGCCACGCCAGTTTCGGCATCATGATCGGCAGGAAAGACAGGCAGCAACGCGGATTGGGTCGGCGGGCGCTGAAGCTGATCCTTCATCACGGGTTTTTCGTCCTCAATCTGGAGCGAATCTACCTTTACGTTGCTCAGTATAACCATCGCGCGATCCAGCTCTATGAGAAGGCCGGATTCGTGCATGAAGGGCGGCTGCGTCGTCACGTTGCGCTGGATGGCGGATACCATGACCTTCTCGTGATGGGCCTGTTGAGAACCGAATTCGAGAAATTGAAATGAAGCGTCGTATTGCATTCTATCGTCATGACTTGGGTAAGCCGGAGCTCGACCTCGTCGCCGAAGTCCTGGATGGCGAAATTCTGACTACGGGCGAGTATGTAGGCCGCTTTGAAAGCAAGTTTGCCGAGTTTCTCGGGCGCCGACATGCCCTAGCGGTAAGTTCGTGCACGGGTGGACTTCACGTCTCGCTCATGGCGCTTGGAATAGGCGAGGGCGACGAGGTCATAACCACTCCGATGACGTTTATTGCAAGCGCAACGGCGATCCTCGAAGCCGGCGCGACGCCGATATTTGTCGATGTCGAGCCCGACACCGGGAATATGGACGTAAGCAAGGTCGAGGCGGCCATCACGTCGCGGACGAAGGCCATCCTGCCGGTTCATCTTTACGGGTTGATGTGTGACATGCGCGCGCTGCGGGCGATCGCCGATCGCTACGATCTCAAGATCGTCGAGGATGCGGCCCATTGCGTGGAAGGCAAGCGCGATGGCGTCGGTCCCGGTGAACTGGGCGATGCTGCTTGTTTCAGCTTCTATGCCACCAAGAACCTGACCTGCGGAGAAGGGGGCGCGATAGCGACCGACGACCGTGTCCTCTACGACCGGATGCGCCTGCTGCACCTCCATGGAATGACGAAAACGGCATACGACCGTTCTCGCGAGGGATACACGCACTGGGACATGGTGGAGCTTGGTTGGAAGTACAACATGAGCAATATCGAGGCCGCGCTATTGCTTCCGCAGTTTTCCAGGCTCGAATCGAAACTCGCGCAGCGGGCCGAGCTTGCCGCGCGATATGACGAATTGCTGGCTGATGTTCCGGGGGTGACCAGGCCGGGGAGGCGGGACGCCACCCAGCACGCTTGGCATGTCTACGCAGTGCGGGTGGCTGCCGACAAGCGCGACCGTCTCATCGAGGCGCTCAAGGCGGACGAAATCGGGTGCGTCGTCAATTATCGCGCAATTCATCTGCTTAAATACTTCAGGGAGCGATATGGCTATCAGCCGAGCGACTTTCCCGTGGCGGAACGAATAGGCGATGGAACCATTTCGCTGCCATTCTATCCGGGGATGCCCCATGCTGACGTGGATTATGTTGTGGGCAGCCTGGATCGGGCGCTGCGGCGAAATTGCTAGATTTTACAAGGCCCTCTAAGCTGATACTGGGCATGGCTTGCCGATTGGGGTAAATCGGAACATAGTTGATTATACCACCTCGACAAAAGAGCTTGCTGTAGTCTGTTTGGCTCGGGCAGGTGGTATATCGCCCGTTCTCAACAGATTGGCTCATGATCATGTCGACCGATACGAACTTCGCGCTGCTCCAACCTCATCTTGAAAACGAAGTTCGGCGTCAGCAGCTTCTCGGAATCGAATCGCGGCTGCGGGATCATAGCTATCCCCCGCAGTTGGTGATCGAAAATACCTCAGTCTGCAATTTGACCTGCATCCACTGCAGCCACGGCGAGCTCATCCGCAAGAAGCGGCACATGAAGCGCGAGCTGTGGGACAAGATCGTCGAAGAAATCGGCGCCAACTCTCCCCAGACCGAAATCTGGCCGACCTTTTACGGGGAGGCCTTGATTATGGGTTACAAGAGTGAAATCTGGGACCGCATCGACTATGCCGACAAGGTCGGATGTCGCAATCTGGTGTTGAATTCCAACGGAACGCTCCTCAACCGCTGGGACAATATCGACAAGATTCTCGCATCCCCGCTTCGACGCTTCATCCTAAGTCTCGATGGATTGTCGAAAGAGACGTTCGAACTGGTCCGCGAGAAGGCGAAGTGGGAAGAAGTCTATCCGGCCGTCGAAGAGCTCTGCCGCCGCCGGCTGGCCAACGGTCAGACATACCCGGTGATCACGGCGCAATTCTCGGCGATGAAGCAGAACGCGCACGAGGTTCAGGCCTATCGCGAATATTGGGAAGCGCGCGGCGCCGAGGTGAAGGTTCGGCCGATGTTGGAATGGACCGCTACGGGCACGGTACGCACCGATACCATCAAGCACGACACGGACTTCCGGATAGCTTGCCCCTGGGGCAACAACACCATGGCGATTCACCAGGATGGCTCGGTCGTTGCGTGCGCGGTCGACTATGAGGGCAAGTTCAAGGTGGGTAATGTCGCCGACATCTCGGTCAAGGAGGCGTGGGACAGGCTGGGTACCCAGCTCAGGCGGCTGCACAAGGCCCATCGCTGGGACGAGATTCCGGATCTGTGCAAGGGATGCGGCGACTGGCAGGTTGCTGGCGCGGAGTACACGGAAGAAGCCGTCGAGGGAACGCGGCCATTCTGGTATTACGACGAGGAAAAGAAGGCAGCCCAGGGCTGACGATTGACGGGAATGACGATGACCAACCCATCCGCCACCGCTGCAGTTTCGACGAGCCAGTACGGACTTCGTCCCGAAGCGTCGGAATTTCCGATGATGCTGGTGCTGTCCTACGTCTATCCTTGCAACGCATTGTGTCCGCACTGTCCGTATACCAACTCAAATATTCGCAAGGAGTATCAGGACGCCCCTCATATGCCGGAGCAGACCTTCAGGAAGATCGCGGACGAGGCCGGAAAATACGGCGCTTATCTGCGGATATCCGGAGGCGGCGAGCCTATGCTGCACCCACAGGCGGTGGAACTGCTGGTCTATGCCAAACAGGTGGGTTGCAAGATCGGCCTGATCACGAACGGATCGCTCTTCAATGAAGCTAAATCTCTCGCCTTGCTCAACGCCGGCGTCGACATGATCGAGTTCTCGGTTGATGCCCGCGATCCCGAGACTTACGCCGTGGTTCGCAAGGGGCTCGATTGGAACGAACTGGTCGAAAACGTGAAGCGCATGGTCAAATTGCGCAACGCGCTGAAGAGCCCGTCCAAGATCATTGCCTCGGCCGTCGCCCAGACCGGCGTCGACGCGTCAGCTGTTGAAAAGTTCTGGGTTGAAGAAATCGGCGTCGATTATCTGATTAAGCGAAAGTATTTGACCTGGGGCGTCAATACCACGCTCGATCCCTCGCGCTCGGCGGATCCCGCAGCCTATCTAAATACTGACGAAGTTCCTTGCCCGTTCATTTTCGAGCGTCTCAATATCGATTCGCGTGGCAATGTAATGGTGTGCGGCTACGACATTTCCGGCAACACCAGCATGGGCAACGTCAATACCGATTCGATCGAGAACATCTGGCACGGCGAGGGATTCCGCTTCTACCGTGAGAAGCATCTCGCGGGACAAGGCAAGGACATCGCAATGTGTGCCGGCTGTCCCGACTGGAAATATCGGTCCTGGGATCACAATTACTGGAAGGTCGTCAAGAACGCGGAAGCTGCGCGTGGCACTAAAATGGCGCGGCTCGGCGAGCACGAAGATTTTCAGGGCATGGTGGACTCTCAGACCAGCGCATAAGAGAGCGATCCGATGAGCCTCAAGCTGGGCGGTCATTTGTTCACGGGTCCGTTTCCGGTCGATTCCGTGGTGGTCCGTGCCAACAAAGTGCCGGTCGTCTATGCGATCATCGCCAAGGGTGGCCAGTCATGGGCACCCCGATTTCGCGTGATCGACGTGGGCGCCAGTCCGGATAGCGGCATCAGCCTTGCGGACCACCCGTCGCGGCCAAACTGGCTATGCGCAGAGGGGGAGGCGTTGGGAGCGTACATGCTCAATTTGCCTCGGTCGGAGCATAGTCAGGCCGGCCGCGAGCGCCTTGCCGAGGAATTGCGCGGGCTCTATGGGGCGCCCAACGACTACGTGGCCTGATCTGGTCTTCAGCGAAAGTCCTCGAACAAGGGGATGACAATCTTGAGCACTTCTCGGTTGAGCACGAAAGGTTCCGAAACGCGCCAGATCTTCCGGTTGGCCGCTTGTTGCCGGGCGTCGCGCCGGTATTTGATCCCCCATGCCAGCCAATTGCGGAACGTGTCGACCACGGAGCGCAGGACCGTTCGAAACTTGGTGCCCTTGGCCTCGCCCAGGGTGCGCGGGATGAAGCGGATCGGTACCTCGATGATGCTCGCTCCACGGGCATAGCTCTTCAGCAGAAATTCAGGGTTCACGAACGACGTGCGGCCGACCATGTCGAGCGATTGGACGAGGCTGGTGGGATAGAAGGTGATATTCTGGAAATCGTGGAATTTGGCGCCAAACAACAGGCGGAGAAGATAGTAGTTTCCGAGCGAGACGGCCGCTTTCCGAAACGTGTCCGAGCGTTTGTTGACCCGATAAATCGAACGCAGCACCGGAATATAACTGAGTAGGCGGATCGGCACCGGGCGGATTCCCTGCACTACGTCAAAATGATTGAGCAACTCAAGAAATATCCGGAGGTTCTTCACATCGTATGACCAGTCGACGGTTTGCCAGAACAGGAATTCCTTGCTGGCATTGGCGACCGCCGTGCGGCACGCAACGCCTACATTGTAGTTACGGTCATGCCGGATGATCTTGAGCCTCGGCTCCTTCTTCGCATATACCGCGAGTATTTCCGGCGTGCGGTCGGTCGAGCCATCGTCCACGAAAACGATCTCGTAATCGATCGCTGTTGCCGCCAACAGCGCGAAGGCGCGATCTAGAAAAGCATCGACAAGCTCTTCTTCGTTCAGCCCCCATGCCAGCAGTGACACGCCACGGCCAAACTTTTCCAAATCGATGGCTCCCTTCCAGCAAGCGATAGATGCCTCGCCACGAACCCGCAACGGCCAAAGTCGGGGGCATCAAGAGGATGAGGGGGCAATCTCCCACGATCTACGATAGCGACTGCAACCGAAACGTCAACGCAGGCCCAGTTCAGCAAGTCCAGTCAAGGCTGCATTGGATTCGAGGGGGGCTTGACTCTGCGCGCGCCGGACGGTTGTTTCGTTCCTCCTGGTCCACCGAAGTGCGACCGAAGCGCTGTTGAAGGGTTGGTCAAACGCGTGAGCGAAGACAGAAAAGGCGTCTGGCGGGTATTGACCCATCCCGTAGTCTACGAAGCCGTGCAGCACCTCGCCGGAGCAAGACGCTGGCTGCGTCGATTTGCGCGAGACACGATAAACGTTCTTCCCGGCGAATGCCTGCTGGACATCGGATGCGGACCGGGAGCTCTGCTGAATTACCTCCCGCCCATCACCTATATTGGGCTCGATCGCAATGAAGCCTATATTGCCCAGGCCAAGCGTGTTCATGGCGACCGCGGTAATTTCGTCTGCGATGATGTCGCAAACTTCCGTGCCCTTGGATTTCCGCTCGCCGACGTCGCTGTAGCCATCGGCTTGCTTCACCATCTTGACGATGACCTCTCGCGAGAGCTTTTGACGGCCGTGGCGAAGACACTGAAACCGGGGGGACGGCTGATCACGGCTGACCCCTGCTTTCACCCCGGACAAAGTCCGATTATAAGATTTGTCGTCGCCCACGATCGCGGTCAGAATGTCAGAAATTTTGCTCAATATGGAGAACTGGTCGGGTCCCTCTTCCCGAAACCCAGGATGTCACTGGAGGGCAGCCATTTCCCGTTTCCGCATTCTGTGTGCGTCGTAGAGGCGACACGGCCGTAGAGCTTTTGATGGCCGCAACGGCAGGTGGTTACGACGACGCGATGTTCATTCGACGAGTGGCTTCCAGAGGACGTGCTCGACGCAGGGAGTTCCCATGCAAGCGTGTCCGACCGTCTGATATCCATGGGGAAAATCAAGGCCCAAAGAGCTCAGGATGGAGTCGGGGAGAGCTTCTGTCGTGCCGGTGGCGCTTAGGACCCACCCCTGGCGCAGATGTTCAAGCGGCACGTGGCTAAGCGTTTCCCGCACGTAGGCGGCGCTCCCGACATAACCGCCACTGAGCCAGGGTATTCCGGGCGCCTCACCGCCAAGCGCAAAAACAGTGCCCGGGGAGGCGCCGGTCAGGTCGATGATAGGCGTTCCCGCTTTGAAACCGTGCGCTTCGGCAGCCTCTTGCAGGTCGGTAATGTAGGTTGCTGTGGATTTGTCTACCAGCAGCACCGAGGCAAGCGCACCGATCCGCACGGGTTCGGTTTGCGTCCATAAGGGGCTGGGGAGGCGATAGGGGTCTGCTACGGCTCCAAGCAGGATCGCCACGGTGAGTGCCGCCGAAAACATCGTGGCGCCCGCCACAGATCGATCCCGGTACCCTTCCGGCGCCGCTGTCGCCAGAATGATCGTGGCGGAAAACCAAAAGACGGATGCCTGACTGGCATGATAGATCACCCTGGTTCCCGAGCCCAGCGAGTAGATCGCCGGAAGCGCGATGACGAGGGCAGCGAATGCAAAGCGCATTTGCTCTCTGGAGAACGCCCGCTTGATTGCCAGAGCCAGGCCGAAAGCGATCAACAGCGCCATCGGGGATATCAAAGCGACATAGTACTCAGTCGTGCTGCCGCTGGCGGCGCGCCACTCGCCCACAGTAATTCCGATCCCTATAGCAGTCGCAACAGAGAGAGCATTGACAAGCCATGTCGCACGCCTGGTCACCCACAGCACGATGTTCGCCCAGCAGAACCAGATACCGAGGATGACCAAGATCTGAAAACGAAGAGGCGGGAAGGTCACGAGTTCGATGACTGGGTCGGCCACGGACCTCCATATTGAGGACGGTCCATGCGTGGGACTGTGGATCGCCAGCATCTGCATGCCGGTGAGCTTCCGCTGAATAAAAGCGTAGAAATTGCCATCCAGCACCATGACGACTGCGGCGAAGAAGACGACCGAAAATGCCGCGGTGCAAGCTGCAAATAACAGTGAACGCCGCGATCGAAAGATCAGGAGCCACCCGAGGGCAATCAGCCCCGCTCCGATGGCGGTTGTGGGCTTAGCAAAGGCAACAATGGACGCGCCGAGAGCGGTGAGCATGGCCTGGGCGACGGTCACCGGGACGGCCGTATGGTTGATGCTTGATCCGATTGGCGGCGTCGCAAACGCAAGCCCAGCGGCGAACAAGAGCAGTCCGCACAGGTTCAGTTCATTGTAGCCGGGCGTAGGCACCCAATAGACGAAATTCCACAGACTGCCCACGGTGACTGCCAGGATAACCGGCAGGGCAAGGGGAGTGTGCAAACGCTGAGAGACGATCCGCCATATCGACCAGCCAAGAAGCGCCGCCGACAAACTCAGCGTCGCGGCTCCGGCCAATCGGAAGCTTCTGATGTCGCCTCCAACCAGTTTGTAAAGCGGGTGCCAAAGGATGCCAAACTCGCTCACCGACCAGGGATAGATAAACGGATCGGATATCCAGATAAGATAGTGCGAATCGTCGGTGAAGTCGTAACCTCTTCCCATGGCCCAAAACAGAATGATCCAGCAAGCGACAAAGCTAGCTATGATCGGCGCAGAAACCCATGCCAACCGGATTGTTCGAGTTTGATGCATCTAGAGGGTCCGGGCCTGATGTCCAACCGCCGCCCAAATCACTTAGCCTAGAAGCAGGCGATCGCAAAATGGCAATCGCGTTTTCGTATTGTCGCGAAACGCAGGCTATTGGATGCGAAAACCAGGCTTTGTCACTGGAAAAGCTATATACTGCTGGGCGCCTGCAGCGCGTTATGGTTCTGTAAGGAGTGAACCATCTTTTTGATGACAGTGCTGGTAGCGCCTTCGGGTTGCAGGAAGTGTTCCGGTTCGGAAGAGCCGATGCGAGGATTGCGGGGATTCATGGCTGGGGACGATTCGGCGGCAGCGAGCACAATTGGCAAAGTGATCGTGGAATTCGACAATATCCGCACATCTTGCCCATTGTGCGATTCGGCCGATCTTAGTCGAGAGTTCAGTCTTAATTTTTGTGAGGCAGTTCTGTCATGGGACAGATGCTTGGCATGCACTCTGGTTTTTCAAAATCCGCAATTATCGCCTGCGGGGCGAAGAACGCTCTACAGGGCGTCGTCTTACTTCGGGGGCAACAGCCTGTCGGCGTACGACGACTACACGAAGCACGACGCTGTGAGAATTGTGCAGAGCCGTCGTCGCCTCGATTTGATCAGGTCGAGAGCTGGAATTGCGGGCGGCGCGCTATTGGACATCGGCAGCGCAAGCGGTTTCTTCGGGTATGCGGCGGCACAACGTGGCTTTGATGTAACCTGCGTCGAGCCGGACGAATCTATGTGCGCCTTTGGCCGGTCTAGATACGGCCTCGATATGAGAGCCGAGACACTTGAAACGTTTGACCCTAGAGGTTGCCTGTTCGATGTCGTTACCTTATGGGGGACAGATTCGCATTTCGAGAATCCATTGGAGGGATTTCGCAAAATCAACTCGATGCTGAAGCCGTCGGGATTGCTGGCAATGAATTTTCAGGATTTCGATCACGCGATACGGAAACTTTTTCCCGGCATCAAACAGAGTTGGAATTCAAGCTACAATCTCTCCGAAAGGAGTATGCAGGTGCTGATGGACAAATCCGGATTCTCAATCCGCTCTAGCAGTGCCGAGTGGCAGCAAACTACGCTTGGGCATATCGCGCGGGGTACGAAATTGGCGATCCCGCGCCTGATGCAGGGCCTCCCAATCAGGGTGTACGCGATCTCGTTCAATTTCCTATTGGCCGAGAAGAAACCAGAGTAGTGACGGTTCTCCGCCGTTACAACTATTCCGGCTTTACAGGCGCTCCCTCCGGTAACCGGAGATACAGCGTATTGAGTGGCACGGAGCAATTTTCAGGATCTACCTGCCAACACGAGTTCGTGCTCCTGCTGCTCCACTTCCACCGGCAGCCTCTTCTCAATGTAGTCGCCGACGGAGAGCTGCCAGGTGGTTTCGCCGTCCGCTTGCGAGCCGGTCTGGACAAAACCGAGCCGGCTGAAGTGATCGCGAACCAGGCCGTTCTTGGCGGTTGGAATGTAGCGGCCGATGATTGCAGTGATCCCCCTCCGGCGGGCCTCCCCGACCAGGTACTGAAGGATGGTTTCCTCCACGCGCCTGCCGAGAACGCGGCAGGACATGATCCAGCTGTCGACTTCCCAGCTCTGCCCGGTCTGGCGGCAGATGACGGTCGAGATCATTCCGTTGTCGCCGAAAATATCCGCAAGGCGCGCCTGTACCGTAAAGACATCGGGCCTCGACTGCAGCGCGGTGATTTCGGCTTCGCTGTAGCGGCGGGTGGTGAGATTGAATTGATTGGACTTCGTGATCAGCTGCACGATCCGCTTGCGGCCGGCGCTGTCGAACGGCGCGATCGACAACGTCATTCGTAGCGAGAGCAGATAGTCGTTGTGGTCGCCGATCCGCTCGAGCTGGGCGGCGCGTAGCGCGTTCGCCTTGTAGAAGCCGGCGCGCTGCTGATCCTCGTGCGAAAAGCCGGCCTGCTCGAAATACCCCGCGGCCTGAAACACCGGCAGCCAGTCGCCCGGATCCTCGGGCAATTCGGGGACGGCAACGCCGGGAAGCGCATCGCGGACGCGTTTGCGTTCGGCGGGGTTGTCATCGAGGAATACGAAGGAATCGAGCCCCAGGTCTATCGCCTCCGATATCGCCTTGATGTTGGCGGCCTTGTCCTCCCAATTGACCCGGAAGGCAACGATGTCGTCCTCCTTCAGGATCATTTCGGGATGGTTGCGGAACGCATCGAGCGCAATTGTCTCGTCGTTCTTCGAGGAAACGCACAGGATGATTCCACGTTCCTTGAGCGACAGCGCCATCCGCTGCAGCGCCGAATGCGCTTCGCCCAGCGCGCTGCCATTGCCGAGCGCGAGACCCTCGATGCCATCGTCGCCGACGATACCGCCCCACATGGTGTTGTCGAGGTCGAGAACCAGAACCCGGCGCGACCGTCCCATCTGCGCCGCCAGGATCCGCATGATGTTGTCGGCGTAGAGCGGGATCATGGCGGTCGCGAACGGATATTTCGCGGCATACCAGTAGCGTCCGGCGGACCACGCGGACTGTCCGACCAGTCCGGCCAGCGCGTTGACGTCCAGCACGAGGCGCGAGTCCTGCCGCGCCTTGAGCGCCAGGCCGCGGTTGAACGCGCTGGCGAGATAACGCGGGCTGCCCGGCAGGCCGAGGTCCATGTTGAACTGAACGGCGTCGGGATCGCCGGCGAGCGTCTGCAGGATGACGGGACGGGCGGTAGCTGACTCGGCCGCTTCGGCAATTCGCCCGATCCGGCCGACGGCGGCTTCGACGGTCTGCGCCGCCACCGCTTCGTCGCCGAGCGGAGATGCGAGCTTCAGCATGCGATTATCGGAGGCCACCAGTACGAAGTCCGGCGGGTTTTTCTTCAGCTCGTCGCCGTTCCTGTCGAGCCATGGTTCCGGCTCCTCATATTCCGCGATCGAGACCTCGAGCAGAAATTTGAACCGGATCGCGGTGCCGATCAGGGCATCGGACATATGCGAGACGGTGCTGGCCGACAGAATCAGGATCCGGACCGGCACGAAGCCGTGTTTCCGCGCCTCGGCAGCGAAGGTGGCGGGTGCCGACTTGAGGACACCGGTGATTTTCCGCCCGAGCATTCGAAGATCGGCTTCGCCCCAGGCCGCCTGCGCCAGTGTCTGCAGGAATTGCAGCGCCTGCAAAGGCTCGGCCGGCATCGACGCGAGCCGCTCGCGCATCCTGCCGGAAGGGCGCGGGAGCCATGGCAGGGCCTGCACGAGCAGTCTCGTTGCCTGGTTCGTTGGCGCCTGGGGTTCACTCACCGCGAGCGTTCCTCGATCAGCTTGACAAACTGGCGCACCGAATTGATCTGTTCGATCTCGGTGAGATTGAACTGAATGTCGAACTCGCTCTCGATACCGCTCACCAGTCGGATATGCGCCAGGCTGTCCCAGGCGCTGAGATTCTTCTGGCTGGTTTCGGCCCCGATCACCAGACCTTCATCGTCGAGTTCGGCGCGGAATACGTCCTGAACCCTGGCCAGTATGGCCTCCGACGAAGTCAGTCCTTCAGACGCGTTCACCATCAGCTCGCAGGTCCCTTAAGTGACAAAAAGTTCCGGCCTCGGAACGGGCTGGATATACATCGTAATGCCCTTGCGACCAAGGGCGACCGCACGCTCGATAAAGGGCTTAGCATCCGCTGCAAGTATCCTCAAATTCGATATTTTCGCTTCGATCAAGATATCCGGGCCAAAATGGCGGCGCAGCCGTTGCGGCCGGATATCGCCGATCCGCCGCATGAATTCGTGCTCGCCGGTCTCGCCATTGGCTCTTTTCCAGCGGTATTTGATCGTGCCGTCGAAAACACTGTGGAAAAACGGGACTTGGTCGTACAGCAGGCATTCCGCGGTGTGCAGGTGGGTCAGGAAGTTGAATCCGGCGCCGATCCCGAGAATGCGCGCATCCATCTCTCCCAGCCGGCAGAAGGGGCTATCCGTTCCCCAGGGCATCAAGGTGTGATGGTGATCCCGCACTAGATAATCGGCGTTGGGCCCGATCGCGCACACCGATGAAGACAGGTGTATGCTTCGCCGTATGTCAGGTGTGCGGCGAAAGACCTCGCAAAGCAGGCCGGTGTAGACCGGCGCCCTGTCGACGAGAAAGACCTTGTCGGGGGTGTGGTCGATCGGAAACGCCGGCATGGCAAGCGTTCCGTCCGGGCCGAGCAGGTCGCGCAACAGGTCGATCATTTCGCTGGGGCGCAGGGGAACGTTGTGGAATTCGTTCCATGATGAATGAACCCAGAGCGTTCTCCCGGGCGTTACCCCGAGATCGATCAATCGTTGCCGCAGTTCGGCGATCGAAACCGGACGGCGGTAGAGTTTTTTCGAGAACCACAATTTCTGCTCGCGCAGGAAACCGCGCACATCGCTCCGCCCAACGACTTTCTGGGCAAGGCGTTTGACGGAGCTGCGGACGGCGCGAGACATGCTGGAGGCACAATATGTTTTGGGGCGAGGATTCCGTTGTCGGCGGGACGCTGCAGGCCGAAAAGCCTCATCCGCGCCGGGCCGGCCCGGGCCGCGCCATTTCTTGAATCTCATATACAATAGGAAGCATCACGTCCAACGCGTTGTCGGCGCTGGCAACCCCGACGGTCGCGGTCTGATCGGTCAGGATGCGTGGCAGACGGCGCGAGATGACGTGAATGTTCGTCATGAATTCGTTCAGGTACTTTGCCAGGATTTCACCGGCCATCTTCGCCATCGCATATTCCGCCGTGGTGCTGCCCCCCTCGTCGATTGCCACTGTCGACGGATAGAATATGGCCAGCTCTCCCGGGCCGTCGTGAGCGAGCGCGGTACATAGGTCGAAAAAGCCGTCGGCATAGAAACTCAGGAACGCGCGCAGTTTGTCCGGCTCGTACAAGGCGGACTTGCGCTGGAATATCTTCGCCGTCGCGAAGTAGTAGCCGCAATCGAACGCGCCGAGTTGACGCAGTTGCTCGCTCGCCGGCTGAAGCGCGTCGTAACGCTGGATTTCGCATTGGCCCCCGGCGCCGCGAATTTCGGCAGCGACCCGCTCGGCTTCGAGCCGGCTGTCCCGGTAGGTGATGACGGGACACCCGCCGCCGGCGGCGACGATCTTCGCCGCCACTTCGCCAAGGCCGCGCGAGCCGCCGATGATGAGCGACCTCTGTCCGGCGAACGGGCTTCCGGCAATGTGCGACGATATTTCGGCCATGCCGGGCTGGGACGGCGGAGCCGGCCGCGCAAAGGCGTCCAGCCGGCCGGCAATGCCGGAGCCCTGGACATCGATCTGCAGCGAACGAAATCGCGCATCGATTTTTCTCACCGCGTAGGCGAGGGCGCCCTTCTGCTCGATATCCGCAACGCAACTCACATCCAGCCCGGCAAACAGCGAATGCAGCCCCGGGCACGCCATGCCGACGATTTGCGACGTCGCAAGCAAACCCCTGACAGCCGCCACGCCGATCGAGTCCGAGAGCGCGGGGAAGTGCGAGCGGACGTCGCCGTCGCCGGTCGCAACGGCGCCGGCCCGATCGGCGAGCTCATCAAAACTGGCGTCGGCAGGCTGCGACATCTGCACAGGCGCCGACTGAACCGACGGCAGGGCGCGCGGGGACTTCCCGGGTTCCGATGACAGCCGGATCAGCGCGACCACCGCGTTGGCGGCCAGCACCTCAAATTCGATCTGCCTGTCGCTCTGGTCGCGAATTCGGACGGATGCGGTTTCGTCGAGATACAGCGGCTGCAGGAATCTGGCGCGGATGTTGGCGATCCGGAGCGGAAAGCGATCCAGCACAGCATCCGCCGCCCAGGCGAGATTGTGAATTCCGTGCACCACCGGCGCACCCATTTGGGTTCGCCGGGCGAAGGTCTCGTCCAGATGCATCGGATTCCAGTCCGACGAGAGCCGGGCGAATGCGGTCTGATCGTCCAGGCTGAAGCTGCGGCTGGCGAGCGGTTTGTCGGCCATCAACTCTTCCTGCCGGTCCGGGGTGATGTCTGCATTGCGTCCCAACAACCTGCGGCTAGGCAAGCGCCGAGCGCGCCGAGCCTTTGATAGCAGCGAATTTGAATTTCCTGTGGGCGAAGTCGATCATCGGCTTCTCCAGGATCCGATAGCTTAGCTCACAGACCGCCATCGAGATCAAGAATGCCAGTCCCGTCAACCCAATTCCCCTCCAGCTACCGAGGTCCTGGGCCGACCGGAACGCGATGAAAACGAGACTAAGAACGGGGATGTGTACAAGATACAGCGAATAGGAAATCCGCGCGAAGAATTCCGCCATGCGCGTCCTCAGCGGATTCAGTATCCGGATTCCCTGATATTGAAGCACGACAAACACCAGCGATCCGTAGGCGACGGCGAGATAGCTATAGCCCCAAAGCGCCATCGGTCTGGATGTATCGGGGTTCCTGAAAACCGACGCAAACACCGGAAAAAAACCGGCGGACAACAGCAGGATCGCCGCGACGAGCCGCTCTATCGGCACATTGCGCAGACCCGACCATCGATACCACGCGACCATCGCCCCGGCGGCCAGCGCATCGGCACGGAACGGCAACAGGAATTGATAGCCCCATTCGTCGCCGGCCAGAAAATCGATGGCGCGCGCGGCGGGAGAAGCGACCAGGACGGCCGCCAGTATCCACGGAAGCCACCCGGCCGGCGAGAATCGCAGAACGACCGGCCACAACAGATAGAACTGCTCCTCGATCGCCAGCGACCAGGTCACGACGAGCCACTCCGAGCCCCACGTCTTGCCAATGGTCATCCAGATGTTCTGCAGCCCGAGGAAATACACCCACGCCGGGATGGCCCCGTCGAACAGCGCGGGCAGAAAACCTGACAATCTTCCGACCACGAAGACGGCGATCATCAAATAATAGACCGGCAAAATGCGAAACGTTCTTCTCCCATAGAAAGCCGAGTAGAAACTTGAGGAGCTTCTGTTCGCAAGCAGGATGCTGCTGATCAGATATCCCGACAGGACAAAAAACAGATCAACGCCGGAGGTGCCGAAATGGGTTGCCTTCCAGAGCAGCGATTCCGGTCCGCTCGGTCGACCGAGATAATGCCACACGACAACCAGCAGAATTGCCACCGCGCGCAGCCCGTCCAGCTCTTTTATTCTCGTCATCTTCTCAGACTATTGAATGCCTCCGAAGTCCGCAACGCTCCGTCGAATTCGGGCCTCGCTTTGAAGGAGGGGCAGCACGCACAATCCGGCAAATTACCTGGTCTGGTGGAGGTCTCCAAAGGCACGCCGCACGCCATCGGTGACGGACGGAGTAATCGTTGCCGGGTCGAAATGGCCGGACAGACCAAACAACGGCTGGAATCCCTCCACCTCGTAACCGCCTTCCGGAATCTGTGCCGCGGTGGGAAGATACCCGAACAGCGCGCCCAGGTAACCTGCATAAAGCCTGATCCGGCCCGGCGGGGGCGGCACGGCTTCGTCCAGGATGCGCTCCCATTCCACGCAGGCTTCCGCTGACAGCGCCACGATTTCGAATTCCTCGCCAATTCGAACGATCTGGACTGCCAATGGCTTGTCGGGAGCAGCGCCCGCAAAGAACCCGCCGAGCGGAATTCGGGCTGATCCGGTTTGCAGGCCGGCGGGTGACAGCCGCTTGGCCGGCTTGCCCTGGACGATGTCGCCCACTCCGGCGGCCAGGCTTTGGCTCCAGCCCATCCAGTCCTTCACCGAGGGGGATCCAAACATCGGACCCGATGCGATGGTGCGGATCATCCGGCGAAGCCGCCCGCGTAGGCCGGCCCGCTGCGAGGCCGGCATGTTCGGCCGGACATCGCCGCAGAAACCCTGCGCAAACACGCATGGAATTTCGCCGAAGCGCTCTCGTAGTGCGCGGCGCACCACGCCCGGATAATCGGCGCTGATGACATTGTCCGGGACCACCGCCGTCGGATGACAGGTGTAATGCCAGAGCACGCCGAGCACTTGTCCGTCATCGGCCTTGCGGAGCAGTACGACCGTTGCGCACTCGTCCCTGGGACCTGACGGGTTCGGCGCAAAGCTCATGCTCGTCAGCCTGAACCCATAGGTGCGTCCAAAGGTCGGAAACGGCCAATAGCGGCGGCGGTTGATGGAATGGTCCAGCCGCCCCTGGAATATCTCCAGGCTGATCTCGGCAGGTTGCCGGCCCTCGATCTGGCGCACCAGATCTTCCGCGGCCTCAGTCGCCTCCTCGACGAATTCCAGTTCCGGTATTCCGAGACGCGCGCAAGCCTGATCGGTCGCCGGAGCGCCATGGGTGTGCGACGCCAGCAGCATCAGTTCATTGGGCTCAAACCCCATCCGCTGAAGCCTGGTGAGGAGCAGGTTCTGCAGCTCCGATCCCACGATCATGAGATCGAAACTAAAGATCAGGCAGCGCTGCCCGGAACATTCCAGCAGAACGGCCGAAATCTCGATCGGATCGAGGATGGTCGTGACCGGGGCCTTGCGCGAGGCATAGCCCGCCAGCCGGACCGGCCGGCCTCGCGGCGTCACGTCGCACGAGGCGGCACGCGCAAGCAGTTTCGTCGAACGCTGCCCTTGTTCGCTGGAATATGCCTTGGCTGCCAATCCCTCGCACCCGTAAATTCGTGGCGCCGAACCTCTTGTCTGGTTAGCCGCGGCACAATAAACGATCTATACCGAGTATCGACCAAGAGGACATAGATCAAGTGCGATCGGGTCGGACGCGACTTTCAAAAGGGCGTCTCATTCGCCAGGAAAACATATCGAGCCGCTGCTCGGAGCGCCGCGCCGGCAGGGTCGCTGGTCTCCGGCAAGCAGCCACTGTGAGGAAACGTGACGCTTCTTGCTTCGAGCCGCGCGCGTCGCATTTTCGGCGGATGGTCGGCCAATATCGTCCAGCTGCTTCTCGCGCTGACGCAGCAAATCGTCCTGATTCCGCTGTTTCTGAAATTCTGGACCGGCGACACCTTGTCAGCTTGGCTGACGATTTTTGCCGCAGGCAGTCTCGTTCTTGCTGTCGATGCCGGGCTGCATGCTTGGGCGCTGAACCGCTTTCTTTCATTCAAGTCGCGCAGCGACTGTGATCGCCGGACGGCTCGCTATTACGGCGCCGTATTCCAGCTTTTCGTCTGGTTCACCGCGCTGTTCGCCGTTCTGCTGCTGTCGACATTCGCAACGATTGCGCCCTCGAAACTGCTAGGATTTTCGACCGAGCCGGGTTTCGACTTGGCCTTTGCCATCATGACGCTGGGTGTGGTGGTCACGCTGCCCTTGAACCTGGCGAGCTCGCTCTACAGGGCCCGCGGACTTTATGGACGGCTCGTGACCGTGCAGTCATGGGGGATGGCGATCGGACAGCTTGGCCAGATCGTCGGCGTGATCGCGACCGGCAGTTTGCTGGTTGTCGTCGTGGCCTACGTGGCCGGGCAGTTGGCGACGATGCTGTTCATCCTGTTCGTCGATGTGCGGCGGCAGTTTCCTTTCATCCGGAATGTTCGTCAGCGGATTTCCTGGCGCTGGACGGTCGGACAATTCGCCGGCGCTTTTCCCTTCGCCGTCATGAATTTCGCCGAGGCCGGGCTCAGCTATATTTCCGTTCTGCTGATCGGCGGCTTTGTTTCGGATCGCATCGCCATCGCCCAGTGGGGGCTGACGCGCACGATCGCGACCATGCTGAGGGGACTTTGCGTTCAGATGACGTTGCCGCTCGCGGCCGAACTCGGACACGATCACGCGGTCGGTGCAAACGATGCCCTGCAACGCCTCTATGCCAGGGGATCGATCGGGCTGGCGCTGTTTGCAAGCGCGACCACGTCCGGTGCGCTGGTCTTTTGGCCGGATTTCTTCACGATCTGGACCCATGGCGCGATTCCCTACGATGCGCCTCTGGCCATTACGCTGCTGCTGGGCATGTGCATCGGGGCGCCGGCCATTCTGGCGCTGAGCTACGCCAACTACAGTAACCGCGGTCCTCTTCTGCTCTGGACCAAGTCGCTGCAACTCGTGCTTTTCCTGGTACTGTCGGTCGTGCTGATCCCTCGGCTCGGTCCCTTGGGAGCGGCGATTGCGCTGGTGGCGAGCGACATCACTGCGCAGTCCGGCGTGCTGTTCGTCATTATCGTGCGCGAAACCCTCAAGCATCCGGTACGGCATGTATTGCTGTTGTTCGCGACGATGACCGGCATTGTTTCGGCCGGCGTGGCCATGGGCGCGGCGATCAGATACCTGTCACCGGGATCGGGAATCCCGCATTTCCTGATGGAATGCATGCTCTGGCTGGCCGCTGCCGCGCTGCTTGTCAGCCCGTTGCTGAGCAAGGGTCTTCGGAACCGGCTGATTGCGGCGATGCCGCGTTAGCGTGCGACAGTCAGGACAGCAAATTCGCCTGGCGAATGAGATATTGGCCGTAAGCGGTGCCTTTCATGGGCTCGGCGAGCCGCAAAAGCTGTTCGACATCAATCAGGCCCTGAGCGAACGCGACTTCCTCTGGGCAGGCAATCTTCAGGCCCTGCCGCTTCTCGACGATGTGGATGAATTGCGAGGCCTCGAGCAGCGATTCATGCGTTCCGGCATCGAGCCAGGCGTATCCGCGTCCGAACCGCTCAACATGCAATTCGCCGCGTTCGAGGTACCATTGGTTGACGTCGGTGATCTCGAGTTCGCCGCGCGCCGACGGCTTCAGCTCGCGGGCGACATCGACCACGCGCTCATCATAGAAATACAGCCCGGTGACGGCGTAGTTCGACTTGGGTACCTTCGGCTTTTCGACGATCCTCAGGGGACGGTGATCCGGATCGAATTCGATGACCCCGTAGCGTTCGGGGTCGTCGACCCAGCAGGCAAATACCGTGGCGCCGCGTTGCTGGTACGCCGAGTCACGCAACAAAGCCCGCAAATTGTCGCCATAAAAAATGTTGTCGCCGAGGATCAGCGCTGCTGGACCGCCTGCGAGAAAATCCCGCCCGATCAGAAAAGCCTCGGCAATGCCGCGCGGCTGATCCTGGGTCGCGTATGAAAGCTCGATCCCCCATTGCCGTCCGTCGCCGAGCAGGCGTTGAAATTGCGCGATCTCTTCCGGGGTTGTGATAATCAGGAACTCCTGAATGCCGGCGAGCATCAGGGTTGTCAGCGAATAGTAGATCAGCGGTTTGTCGTAGATCGGCAGCAGCTGCTTCGACGTTGCCAGGGTCAGTGGATAGAGGCGGGTGCCGCGGCCTCCCGCCAGAATGATTCCCTTGCGATTCATGTGCGCTGCTCTTGGCTGTGGCTGTCGAGGCGGTTTCGTTAACACGCGCCGTTCGACATCTCAAAACGCTTTCGGCTTGAATGGCGTCCGGTCCTTCCGATACAGACATGGTTTGGGGCTACCCCTCTTGTAGCCGGAATGGTTCTCGATGGCATTGGTGTTTATCCAATATAATCAATAGTTTAACAGGCGCGTTGGATCGGTTGCGACTCCGGGGCGGCTGCTATAGAAATGAACCGTTGCGACGCTTTGGCAACCATACCTCCGCGTTCGCCCGATGCATTCCCCGATCTGAGTGACAAGGCATCATGGCAAAACGCGTCTACTGCACCTATTTCGATCACAACTACCTGTCGCGTGGACTTGCGCTGTTTCATTCACTCCAGCAGCACGCGCCCGGTGCGCGACTGTGGGTGCTGTGTCTGAGCGAGACCTGTTACCGTGCCCTGACTGCGCTCGACCTGCCGAATCTTGTAGCGCTGCGGCTGGCGGATTTCGAAGCTGCCGATCCCGAGGTCGCCGCGACCCGGCCCAATCGAAGTCTGATCGAATATTACTTTACCTGCTCGCCAGCCTGGAAGCTCCACGTGCTCGAGAACGAGCCGGATGCAGAGTGGGTAACCTATCTCGACAGCGATCTGTTCTTCTTCGCCTCGCCCGAACCGATTTATGCGGAAATGAAGGACGCGTCGTTCGGCATTATCCCGCACCACTTCACCAAGCGCACAGCCTACAGACAGCGCTTCGGAACCTACAACGTCGGCTGGGTCAGTGTCCGTCGCTGCCAGGAAGGGATCGCTGCGCTGCGTTGGTGGCGCGAGCGCTGCATCGAATGGTGCTACGATTACGTAGACGTGGACGGCGACCGCTTCGCCGACCAACGCTATCTCGATCGGCTGCCCGGATTGTTCCCACATGTCCACGTCATCCAGCATCTCGGTGCCAATCTGGCGCCGTGGAACTTCGCCGATCTTCGCGTGGAGTGGCGCGACGGCTCAGTGTTTATCGAGGGCCGCTATCCGCTGCTGTTCTTTCATTTTCACGGAGTCAAACGCGAGGGGCGCTATTATTTCAACAGCCACCGCGTGTTTCATGCGCCATTTCCCGAATTGATGCGTCAGCGGATCTATCAGCCCTATGTCATCGCGCTCGACGCCGCCGAATCCGAAGCCAGGCCCTATCTTGAGGATGACCAGATCAAGATCGTTCGAAAGCTGGCGATCGGCAGCCAGGTGGACCATGTATTCAACGTGCTGCGCCGGATACGATCGCTGGCTTTTCGCCGTCTCGACATCGTAACTGGTCGCGCCATCGCCTCGCCGAGCAGTTCGGCCCGGTAAAATTCAATCCCTGTTTGCGAGAGCTGGAATGCGGTTATTGATCCTCGGCTATTCCTCGATCGCGGAACGGCGCGTGATTCCCGCCGCAGCCGTGGTCACGGCCATCGACCAGGTTTCGATTGCCAGCAAGAGCCGGCCCCAGCCGAATGGCTGGCCGAAGGCCGCACGTTTTTTCAGCGACTATGAAGCGGCGCTGCGCGAAGACGATGCCGACATCGTCTATCTTTCGCTGCCGAACGCGATGCATGAGCGCTGGGTCACGAGGGCGCTTACCGCCGGCAAGCACGTCATCGTCGACAAGCCGGCCATGATCACGCTTGAGGCAGCCGAACGCGCGGTGCAGGAAGCAAGACGCAACAACCGCCTCCTCGCAGAGGCCACGGTCTTCGGCTATCATCCGCAGTTCGAGACCCTCGCGGATTTCGTTGCCGAGAACGGGCCGCTCAACTGCGTCGATGCGCAGTTCATCATTCCACCGCTGCCGATCGCCAATTTTCGCAATCACAGCGAACATGGTGGTGGCTGCCTATTGGACATGGGACCTTATGCCGCCGGGCTGATGCGGATCCTCGGCGGCGGTTCGCCGTCCCGTATCGCGGCGCTGGCCGGCGGACGGCATCCCGAAACCGGCGTGGACATGGGCTTCTCGGTGCAGGCCCGGCTGGCCAATGGCGGGATATTTTCCGGTCATTTCAGTTTCGAGGGCGAATATCAGAATCGCCTGCTCATTGTGGCGCGTTCGGGGTCCGTGATAATAGAACGCGTCTTCAGTCCACCCGCCGATCATCGAACGGTATGGCGCCGGCGCGTCCGCAACGTCGAAAGCGTCGTGACGTTAGAAGTTGCCGATACATTCGCCCGCTTTCTGGAATCGGTCGCGGGCGCGGTTGCGAACGGCGATCACGAGGGGTTCTATCGCCGCCTGTTGAGTGACGCCGAGTGCCGGGCGCAGATCGCCCAGGCGCTCGCAAAAGAAGGAGCCGGCGCCCCGGCGCCCATGAGGGAATAATGCCAATCAATGTTTGGGACTATCTTCGGGAATACGAAGAACTGCGCGACGAGATTCTCGCGACGGTGGATCGGGTGTTCCGTTCGGGCCGGCTGATTCTTGGTCAGGAAGGCGTCAAATTCGAGCGCGAGATGGCCGCCTATCTCGGCGTCACCGACGGCGTGGGCGTCAACAGCGGTACCGACGCCATTTACATTGGGCTGGCGGCGTTGGGCGTGAAAGCCGGCGACGAAGTCATCACGGTGCCCAATACGGCGGTGCCAACGGTCTCGGCGATCCGCACGCTTGGCGCCAGACCGGTGTTCGTCGACGTACGCGAAGACGATTTCCTGATGGATGTGGATCAGGTCGAGGCGGCGATCACGCCGCAGACCAAAGCAATCATCCCCGTCCATCTCTATGGCCAGTGCGTCGATCTCGATCCGCTGATGGCGATAGCGCAGCGACACGGTCTTAAGGTGATGGAGGATTGCGCGCAGTCGCAGGGTTCTCTCTACAAGAATCACCAATCGGGCAGCGTCGGTCACGCCTCGTCTTTCTCGTTCTATCCGACCAAGGTGCTGGGGGCCTATGGTGACGGCGGCATGGTAATGAGCAACGACGAAGCAGTAACCCATCTGGCGCGCAGTCTTCGTTTCTACGGCATGGAAACCCAGTATTATTCCGAACGGCACGGCTACAATTCGCGCCTCGACGAGGTGCAGGCCGCGATATTGTCATTGAAGCTGCCGCTGATCGGGGACTGGATCGAGCGCCGGCGCGCGATCGCTACGCGTTATGATCGAGGTCTCGCCGGGAGCGGGCTCGTATTGCCGCGCGAGAACGCACATAGCCGCCACACTTATTATCTTTATGTGGTGGAGCACGCCACTGACCGCGATGGCGTGCTGGAGCGGCTGGCCAAGCGCGACATCAACTGCAATGTGTCCTATCGCTGGCCGATCCATATCATGCGCGGCAGTGCCGAGCTGGGTTATCGAGAAGGGCAATTCCCAGTGGCGGAACGGAAGGCGAAGCGGATATTTTCCCTGCCGATGTATCCGCATCTCAAGGATGAGGAAGTGGACACCGTGATCGATGCACTGAGGGAAGTGATCTGATGGCCGAGCGCGCGCACCTCGACTGGTTCCGTCAGAGGCTGGCAGCCTCCCGGGCGATCGAGCCGAAGGATCCTGCCCCGGTACTGGCGTGGCGCGAGCAGCAGCGCAATTCGATCACGTTCAAGGCGGATCTGATCGGCCTCGACGACGTCCGAGACTGGTCGCGGGACCAAAAGGGCAATCTGCGGCACAAGAGCGGTCAGTTCTTCGGTGTCGAAGGCGTGCGGATCGAAAGCGGCGATCTGCGCGAGGTGGCCTCATGGGACCAGCCGATCTACACGCAGCCGGAGGGCGGGATTCTTGGCCTGATCACGCGCGAGCACGCGGAAAATGGAGTCGAATTCCTTCTGCAGGCGAAGGCGGAGCCGGGCAATATCGGCGTGCTTCAGCTCTGTCCAACTATTCAAAGCACGTGGTCGAACATTCGTCGCGCACATGCCGGCAAGCGTCCGCCGATGGTGGAAGTCCTCACTGCCAAAAAAGGCGTGCGCATCGTGTACCGGGCCGAACACAATGAAGAGGGCGGCCGTTTCTGGCGCAAATCGAACGAAAACATCATCGCCTTTCTTGACGAAGAAAGCGTGATCGAGACCGACATGACGATGTTTTACTGGACCAGCCTGACTCAGATCAAGGAACTGGCCCTCATGGACAACGTTGTCAGTCCATTCGTGAAGACGATCCTTCTGCCGCTATAGCCGGTCAATCGTACGCTCGGTCCCGCTGCTCAGGAATTTCCGCGCTTCGAGAACAGGTAAGTCTCTGTCGTCGAATGATGGCCCGTAATCTCTGACACGTCATAGGGAATGCAGGCCCATTCACGTTGGAGGTGCAGTCCCGATTCATCGCACAGCGACATCAATTCCTGCTTGTCAAAGACCATCTCCACTACGGGCGCGCCGTAGGCGTATTTCGTCAGGAAGGTTGTGTGGTAGTCGTCGAACACCGGAACGGTGTGCAAGACGCAGTAACGCGTCGCGACGCGGGCGGCCTCCTGGATCGCCTGCCGATAATCGACGATATGCATGAGCGATACGCCGTTGAACACGATGTCGAAAGCGCCGTCGGCGTAAGGCAGTCTGGTTGCGTCCGCAACTTCAAACGTCGCCGAAGGATAATGCGCGTGGGCGCGGGCGATCATGGCGTCGGAGTAATCGATCCCCGTGTACTGCACGCCGCCCGGCAGCAGCGTGGCCAGCACTTCCGAATAGTAGCCGCTGCCGCAGCCGACTTCGACAAGGCTGGGGTGGACCATACCGGTAGCCGCTATGGCCTCCGCCGCGACCCTGAAGTCGAGCCGCGGCTCGCCGGCTTTCATCGCCGCGATCAATCCCCGATAGGCGCGCTCCTGCCGCATCACCGTACGTGCGGCAAGCCATCCGGTCGACGAAGTGGTCATGCTGCGCGCTTCGTCGATGCCGCCGAGCACGCGATAATCGCTTGAGGGCAAAATGTGCCGGCGCAGGGGCGTTGCCTTGATGACACGCTTGCCGATTTGCCGGACGACACGGGGCAGCTTCATCGCGAAGTTCCAGCTCCCTCGGCGAAACCGAGAATTTCAGCGGCACGATGGTGATAGGTGTGCTGCGCCATGGTCCTCGCCTGGCCGGCGCGCGCGATCTCCGCGCGGCCGTCGTCGTCTCGGAGATAATGCTGGATGTGCTTTACACATTCCTCGATCGAGCGCCAGGTTGCAACCTCCCGATCCGGGGCGAACAGCGTGTGCAGATTGTCCTTGAAGTCAGTCAGCAGAAACGTGCCGACGCCGGTTGCCTCGAACAGCCGCATGTTTCCAGCTTCCCGGCCGGCAAGATCGATATGCGAGTTGAGCGTGATGCGGGACCGACGCAGCACCTGATACATGTCGGCCCCCCAGACTTCGCCCTGGAAGCAGCGGTGCAGTGGCGAGGAGGCGGGCAGGGCCTGCGGACGGATTCCCCACAGCTTGAGATCGTAGCGCTCGGCGACCGCTTCCAGGAGCGCGATGCGCTGACGATGGTCAAGCGAAATCGAGCCGACGAACGAGACATCGGTATCCACCACCGGCGCCGCGGGCAGCGCGTCGAGAATGGCCGGCTCGAACGCCAGATGATTCACTTTCGCGGAGACGCCGAGAGCGTGAAACAGCCTTATCGTTGCAGGCAATTGCGAGATCATCAGGTCGTAGACGTTCCAATCCTCGCCCCGCGACGGCTCGATCCCGACTTGTCCGATGAGGATCGGGTTGCCGACGGCTTTGACGCGTCGCATGAAGCTTGTGTCGACGTGAAAGACGTCCTGATTGAGCACCAGGTCAGGCCGAAAATCCTCAATCTGGGCCAGCAGGATCTGCTCGGTCCGCGCATCGAGCCGAGGGCTCAATCCGACCTTGCGGACCAGCGGCCTCAGCATCGGCTTGAACGGCGTCACGGCGCGCTGCAACCAGCCGGGCAGTGCGCGGGGCTCCGCGTGACTTGCGGCTTCCGGCAGCTCGACCGCTATGCCGTGTTCGCGCGCCCACGCTGACTGCAGCCAGGGATTGTTGACGTGGATTTCCGCCGCCTCGTGGCCCAACGCGGCAAAATTCCTCGAATAGAAATCCGCAACCCCGAACAGGCTCGCGTTGCGCGCGGCCATTTGCGTCGCATAGGAGGCCTTCTCGAGCCCGGGCGAGCGGCGATACAGCCAAGCCAGGAAGCGCGGATAATCCGCGTTGAGCACGAGGATGCGCATGATTGCTTTAAACTGCGATCCGGAAGCCGTAATTCTTGTCGATCCACGCCCGGTAGGCGCCGCTGGTCACGTCGCGCCACCAATCTTCGCGGTCGAGGTACCAGCGGACGGTCTGGCGCAATCCGGTCTCGAACCCGACGCTGCATCGATTGCCGAGTTCTTCGGTGAGTTTCGTAGCGTCTATCGCATAGCGGTGATCGTGGCCCGGCCGGTCGGTTACATATGAGATCAGCGAGCGACAGCTCACCGCGGACGCCGCCGGACACGATGGAAAGCGCGCGGCGAGGTTTTTTTCGGCGGCGAACGCCGTGTCGATCGTCTCGCAGATCAGGCCGACCACGTCGCGGTTGGTGCGTTCATTGCCGCCGCCGACATTGTAAGTTTCCCCGACGCGTCCCCGCTCGATCACGCTCATCAGCGTAGCGCAATGGTCGGCGACGTGCAACCAGTCGCGGACGTTGGAGCCGTCGCCATAGATCGGCAGCGGCTTGCCCTCCAGCGCATGAATGATCATCAGCGGAATCAATTTCTCGGGGTGTTGATACGGGCCGTAATTGTTGGAGCAATTGGTGATCAGGGCAGGCATCCCGTAGGTCGGGACGAATGAGCGCACCAGATGGTCGCTCGCCGCCTTGCTTGCGGCATAGGGCGAGTTGGGACGATACGGCGAGGATTCCGAAAAGGCGGGTTCGTCCTCCCTTAGCGAGCCGTAGACTTCGTCGGTCGACACGTGAAGAAAGCGCGCGCGATCGATTGCACCCGAAGCGCGCCATGCGTCCAGCGCCGCCTTGAGCAGGGTGAAGGTGCCGAGCACGTTGGTTTGCAGGAAGGCCTCGGGATCGACGATGGACCGGTCGACATGAGATTCGGCAGCAAGGTGAGCGACGCGTGTGAATTTATGCTCGTCGAACAGCCGCCGCATCAGCGCCGCGTCTTGGATATCGCCCTTTACGAATCCGATGCTGCGATCGGCGATCAGCGGCTCCAGGCTGCGGACGTTTGCGGCATAAGTCATCGCATCGACGACAGTCAGCCGGTCATCCGGACGGGCCGCGTGCCAGGCATGCACCAGATTCTGGCCGATGAAGCCTGCGCCTCCGGTGATCAGAACGCTCTGCATCGGGAACCTCTGGCAAGCCTGACACCCGAAGGTGTTTCTGTTGGAGGGAACGTTGCCGTCGCGCGGGAAGGAAAGGCGTCAGCACAGCAAAAAAACGCGACCCACGACGAACAATCGTGACTTCAGGACACCACCTAGTCGATCCCAACTGATAATCCGCCGGATTTGGGCCGTCAAGGGACGGGTGCCGATGCGATCCTGCCAATCGGTCAGTGGGCGGTCGTCGATTTACGAATCGTCCGACCGATCGGGATTTCGCGTGGCGTGACATACCACAGCAGGAAAAGAATGAAGGCGCCGTTCGTCAATAGTGTCGTTGTGAGCGGCACGTTCAGAAAGATCTGCGGAAGAACGCCGCCTGAAATTAGTATGAATCTCGATGGCAGCCCGGCGGACAATCGATTGCCGAGCGCTATCACGAGCCCGCATGCAAACCCGGAAAATGGCGCCAGGATTGGTCCGACCGACGCAATGCCTTCCGTAGCAAAGAGCGATGCGTTGAAATTGCCCAACTGATAGGCCCGCTCCATCACGATCGACAGCGGATCGCTGTAGGGGCAGCCGGCGAGCGGCTTTAAGAGCGAGATCTGGCAAAACAGCGTGACGTGGTGCGTCGAAAAGTAGTCGTTATAGAAGTCGAGCGCACTAGATGGAATGGCGACCATCCTGAAATTGATAGCGCCGAAATAATTCCTGATTAGCTCGTATGGAAGCAAGCCGAGTTTGAACAGCAGGGCTAAGATGACTCCAGCCGATACCGGCACAAACAATGACAGCACGACAGAAGTTCTGTCTTCGAACACGCGGCAAAGCAGCGTCAGAAGCAGCAGCCAAATAGGAGCAAAGAGCGTAAGCTTGGTGAGCGTGACGGGATAGAACAGCAACAAGAGCACCAAAACCAACGCTGCGCGCCACCGCTGACCACGCTCGACGAAGCAGGCAAATGCAAATGGTAACAGCGCGCCAGACGTTACGCCAATGGGATAGGCAAGCCAAGTCGGGATTTGCAGCTCGTTGCGGAAGCCGTAAATATCGCCGACGCCAACCAGCCTAAAGTTGTAGAAAGCGCCGATCGCGACGACAAGCGCCGCAAAGATCAGGATGAAGGACAGCAGGTTCTCGAGCGTCCGCCCCGAGAGGGTATATGTCTGCCTGATCGGCGATGTGATGAACAGTGCGGGCACCAGGAATGCCAGCACGGAGCCAAAAGCTGAAATACTCGCCAATGCATGATCGTAGTTGAATCGCGAAAAGGCAACGAGCCAGAGGTATCCCAGGATCATGGTGTAGAAATAAAATCCCAAGACGTAACCGAAGCTGAATCGACTGAATGCGAAAAGAACTGAAACCAGAGCGATGGGGATAATATTGAGGGCGGCCTCATAGAGCCTGACTTGGTCGAACATGGCGACCTTGATATTCGCGTAGAACTCAGCGACGTAGACGAGCGAGAGGCAGCAGACGGCGACGTGAAGGTATATCAGGAAGGCTGGTCCTAGCCTGGTGTTCGGATGCGGCGCGTTATCGGATAGCTCGGTCATACGCATTGTGCCAAAAACGGTGTTTCGGCGACTGCGGATTGCAAAATTCGCCTGATGCTCAAGTCTTTCTGGTGGCCATATTGTGAGACATGACAATGGTTCCAAAGCCAACCAGAAGCGATACCGCCAACGCAACAAGCAGCAAGAGGAGCCGGCGCTTGGTCGGCTCCATTGCGGGCATCAGCATCGCGGGCAACGATATGTACGTCTCCATCAAGCCGTTTTTCTCAAACTGCGCATTGGCGATCGTCGCGTCTTGCGCTTCGCGCAGGCGCTGCGTGTCCGTAAGTTCTCGGATGAGTCGAGACCTTTCAAGGGTCAATCTGCCCATCAGATTTGTCAGGCTTGAAATTTGCTCGTGCAACTCCCGAATTTCGGCTTCAAGCGTGGCGCCCTCGCCGGCGGCTGGCGGCGCTGTGGCGGTGCGCTGATAAAGTGCCGCCAGATTTTCCCGCTGTTTCTGGAACTGGCTGCGCAGATCGTCCGTGAGAACGCCGATGCGATCGATCTCATTTGACTCGTCCTTGATCTGTTGTTCGAAGTTGTCGCCCGCCTTGATCGCCAGGGCTATTCGGGTCTCGATGCGCTGGCGCAAAGCCGTCGCGCGTGGCGCCAACTCCTTCACGACGAGATCGGCGGTGGTTTTCTGAAATTCCTTTGCCTCGTTTTCAAGACCTGGGTCGATGGTGCTCACCATCGACACGGAGCGCCCGATGCTGTCGGCGCTTGGATTTTGCAGCGCGGCCAGGATTACGGGCGAAACGCCCTTGTTTGCCATCGCCTGTAGCGCTGCTGGACCGTAGACGCTGGGTATCCGTCTTGCGACATTCTCCGGTGGCTCAATCGCCTCCAGCTTGTCGCCGACAACCACAGAGCCAATTTCTATCGACGACCGGACCGTTGCCCGCGTGGGCAGCGTGAAAACGACGAGGGCGGCAGCGACGAAGGTTAAACACACCGCAAAAAGAAATGAAAATCGGTGTGACCAAAGGATCTGCAAAATGGGAGCAGTCATGATTCTAGCTTCAATAATCCATCAGGAGCCGAATGGGCATCGGTTGAATATTCCGATAGCGAGACTGCGGGACTGCCAAAGTTTAGGGGAAGCAATGCGGTAAGTCCATCACCCGCCCGCCGCGTGCCCAAAAGGCTGCTCTTTTCGGCGGACAACGTGCAAAATGTAACGCGGGGCGAACCGGAAGCCGTTGAATTGTCCGAAGCCGTTCCGGCTCTCTCCGGAGAGCTTTCCCAAGTTCCGGGAAGCGTTTCCGGCTTGCGATTCGCGTTGTTTCCCCAATCATCCTCCGTGTTTCGGCCCCCGAATCAGGCTTTCAGACTTGATTTATAAGGGCTTTCGCGAATATAGACTGGCATGTCACCAGCCGCCCCGCGCCCAGTGCGGCTCCTTTCCTCTGGCCTTGCCGCCGCTCCGCAAAAGGGAACCGCTATGATCAAGTTCGGCTTGCTCGGTTGCGGGCGCATCGCGAAGCGTCACTCCGATCTGCTGGGCGGCCACCACGTCGATCGGGCCGGTCTTGCTGGGGTCTGCGATCCGATTCGTTCGCGCGCCGATGCGATCGCGTCGAAGTTCGGCGTCCCGGCCTATTACGATATCGATGACTTTCTGGCGCAAAAAGACATCGACGCGGTTGCGGTCCTGACGCCAAGCGGAATGCATCCCGAGCATGTCATCGCCTGCGCCAGGGCGGGAAAGCATGTGGTTGTGGAAAAGCCGATGGCGCTGCGGCTCCAGGATGCGGACGACATGATCCGCGCCTGCGACGAGGCCGGCGTCAAGCTGTTCGTCGTCAAGCAAAATCGCTTCAACGTTCCGGTCGTTAAGGCGCGCGAGGCCCTGGACGCGGGCCGATTCGGGCGGCTTGTTCTGGGCACGGTACGCGTGCGTTGGTGCCGCGACCAGGCCTATTACGATCAGGATGACTGGCGTGGCACGTGGGCCTATGACGGCGGCGTGCTCACCAATCAGGCCAGTCATCATGTAGACATGCTGGAGTGGTTCTTTGGCGACGTAGTGAGCGTTCATGCGCGCGCGATCACCGCACTCGCAAAGATCGAAACTGAAGATACCGCTGTGGCGACCCTGAAGTTCCGCAACGGTGCACTGGGGATTATTGAAGCGACGACCGCCGCCCGACCAACCGATCTCGAAGGATCTCTGTCAATCCTGGGAGAGAAGGGCACGGTCGAAATCGCCGGCTTTGCCGTCAATCAGATCAGGCATTGGCGTTTTGTCGATGAGCTTGCGTCGGACAACGACGTGGTCGAGAAATTTTCGGTCAATCCGCCCAACGTCTATGGCTTTGGCCATCAAGCCTACTATCAGCACGTCATCGACTGCCTGGTGCATCAGCGCGCGGCGCTGGTGGATGGTCTTGAGGGACGCAAGAGCCTCGAGCTGATTTCCGCCCTTTACGAGTCGATCGAGACCGGCCAGGAGGTCGCGTTGCATTTTACGCCCCGGCTGTGCCGGCTCGGTGTGGCGTCGTGAACCAGCCCGTCGTGCATCATGCCGGCGTGCGCAACGTCGAATTCGGCGCGCGGGTCAAGATCGTCGAACCGTGCAATCTATACGGCTGCAAGATCGGCGATGACTGCTTTGTAGGTCCCTTTACCGAAATCCAGAAGGACGTGCAGATCGGCGCGCGCACTCGCGTGCAGTCGCATGCCTTCATCTGCGAACTGGTGACGATCGGTGATGACTGCTTTGTCGGTCATGGGGTGATGTTCATCAATGACACGTTTTCGACCGGCGGCCCTGCGGGCGGACGCAAGGAATTATGGCGTGAGACCGTGATCGGTAATCGGGTTTCGATCGGCTCCAACGCCACGATCATGCCGGTCCGCATTGCCGACGGTGCCGTGATCGGGGCGGGCGCGGTCGTGACCAGGGACATCACCACTGCCGGCACTTATGCGGGCAACCCGGCGCGCAGGCTGCCGTCGCGCGGATAAGGAAGATCAAGGATGCCGGTACCCTTCGCAGATCTGCAACTTCAATACCAAACCATCAAGGGCGAGATCGACACCGCGATCGCCGCCGTGATCCGCGATAACGCGTTCATCCGCGGATCCTATGTCGATGCTTTCGAGCGGGAATTCGCCAGCGCCGTGGACGTCAAACACTGTGTGTCCTGTGCCAACGGCACCGATGCGCTTTATCTCGCCATGGCCGCGCTGAACGTCAAACCAGGCGACGAGGTCATCACGACGGCGCATTCGTGGATATCGACATCCGCGATGATCACCCACGCCGGCGCGACCGTGGTGTTCTGCGATACCGACGGCGCGACCTTTACGATTGATCCGGCGGCGATCGAGGCGGCGATCACGCCGCGCACGGTTGGCATCATTCCGGTGCATCTGTACGGACAGCCGGCGGATATGGATGCGATCATGGCGATCGCGCACAAGCACAAGCTCTGGGTAATTGAGGATTGCGCGCAGGCGCATCTGGCGCGCTACAAGGGTCGGCAGATCGGCACTTTCGGCGCTGCGGCAACCTATTCATTTTATCCAGGCAAGAATCTGGGTGCGATGGGCGATGCCGGGGCGGTTGTCACCAACGATGGTGCGCTCGCCGAGCACATGACAATGCTCGCGCGCCATGGCGGCTTGGTCAAGCATCAGCACCACATCGAGGGCATCAACAGCCGGCTTGACGGCATGCAGGCGGCGATCCTGTCCGCCAAATTGCCGCATCTGCCGGACTGGACCAAGGCGCGACAGGATGCCGCCAAGGTATATGACGCAGGCCTCAATCAGATCCAGGATGTGGTTGTTCCCCACGTCGCCGCGGGCCGCACCCACGTCTATCACCTCTATACCATTAAGCATCCGCGCCGCGACGCACTGGCCGCGCATCTCAACGCCAACGGCGTTCAGACCGCGATCAACTATCCGACCGCATTGCCGTTTCTCGCCGCCTATAGCCGCCTCAAGCATCGTCCCGAGCAGTTTCCGTACGCGCATCGGGATCAGGGCAGCATCTTGTCGCTGCCGATGTTCGCCGAGATCACACAGGATCAGCAGCGCGCGGTGGTTGAACTCATTCGTGAGTTTTAGCTCAGCCGGTCCGTTCTTTCAGTTTAGCTGATAGACATCGACCTGCGCCTTGAGCCGCTCAATTGATGCGGTGGGCGCGTCGCGGCTGACGAGGTAGTTGCCCGCCGCCAAATAGGACAAGAGCTTCAAATCAATCGTGTGCGCATGATGGATCACGTCTGCATAATTGTTCAGATCGTGGGTTATTTCCTTCGCTTCGCGAAAATCAAACAGCCGGACATTGGGCAGTGCCGTCAGCCGCCGGTTGGCATAGGCGGAGAAGTCATAAACTATCTTCAGCGTCGCCGGGGAAGCCTCGCGCATCGACACGAATTGCAGGATTGAGTAGGGCGGAAAAAAGATGTCGAAGGTTACGTCCGGATGCTCAACGATCATGCCGACTGCATCGCGCTCGAAATTGCGGACCATTGCCGCATAATTATAGCCCGCGGCTATCTCGCCCGGAGCATTCAGGAAGTGTCTAAAAGAGGCACGAGCCTTGGCGGAATTGTACGTGGTTGAAAGCTCGATATTGGCGGGAAAGGCGTTCAGCTCGTTCAGATCGTCTTGCTGAAATTTAAGATACTGGGCCGCGGACAGCCCGTGTGCGATCGTGTCCAATCGTCTGACCCCGCGAAGCGCGATCCACAGCGACTCGCGCGCTGTCTCGAGGCTGAATAGATATCCCGCAATTCCCTTCGCGTTCATCAGATAGAGATCGGCCGGCATATACACGTCGGAGCCGACATCCGGAGCATCACGGAAGATCCAGTCGTCCATCTGCCAGATGACCAGCCTGGGATGACGGCGAAGTGCGGCGTCGAGCACGAACCTTTGCTCGACAGAGGTTGATCCCGACATCGCCAGCTTGACGGAATGTACGCCGAGTTGCTTGTCGATTTCGCTTTGGCGGAAGTGAACCGCAAGCGACGTGCCCATGAAGACGGTATCGAAGTCCTGGCTTCGAATAAGGCCTGCGTCCTGCAACCGGCTGTCGGGAGTATACCAATGACGGCCCAACTGGAAAACGCCGAATAGCTGCAGCGGATCGACGACGAAATTGAACGCCGCGATCAGGACCGCGATCGTCAAGCCGGTAGCGAGAAACAGGACCAAATTTTTAGCAGCTGCGCTCATCAGAACCTGAAATAGATGAATTCGCTGTGCTGCTGGATTCCGAGGACCGCAAAGGCCAGCAGCGCCGCGCTCACATAAATGAATGACCGCCGTTGCTGCCACGCGCCGACGGCTTGGCCCACGGTTCTGTTGTCGTGATCATAGCCCACGATGGTTTGCGTGTTCGGCGCGAACCACGCCAGCAGCGCATAAGCGCCGACCATCGCGGCAGCCAACATGTCGCGGTAACTTAGGTCGCTGTGAGCCGGGCTTGCCATCTTCGACAGGATTGACATCGCCGACGCCATGCTGTCAGCGCGGAAGAACACCCAGGCAATGACGACCGAGAGGAAGGTCAGGAGAAATGCGACAAGATTGGCCGCAGGCGCGAAACGCGGCCCGATTGCTGGACCAAAACGGTTCCAGGCGTGATTGATGCAGAGATACAGGCCATGCAAGACGCCCCAGGCGACAAAACTCCAGGTCGCGCCGTGCCAGAGCCCACCGAGCGCCATCGTGACCATCAGGTTGATGTAGCGCAGAACCGTGCCGTGGCGATTGCCGCCGAGCGGGATATAGAGATAGTCGCGCAGAAACTGCGACAGCGTCATGTGCCAGCGCCGCCAGAAATCGATGATGTTCGTGGCCTTGTACGGCGAATTGAAATTAAGCGGCAGGAACACGCCGAACATCAGCGAAATGCCGATCGCCATGTCGGAATAGCCGGAGAAATCGAAATAGAGCTGGAACGTGTAGGCCAGTGCGCCGATCCAAGCCTGAGCGAAGGACGGTGTATCCGCACCGAACGCGAGCGCGACAAACGGCTGGATGCCGTCGGCTAGGCAGGACTTCTTGAACAGGCCGATCCCGAAGATGATCAGGCCGCACAGAATGAGATGCATATCCGGCCGCTTGGCTTCCGCGCGCTCGAACTGCGGGATCATGTCCTTGTGGTGAAGGATCGGCCCTGCAATCAGATGTGGGAAATAGGTGACGAACAGCGCGTAATGCGGCAGCCGGTAGCCCACGACCTTGCCGCGATAGGCGTCTACCAGGAAGGCGATCTGGGTAAAGGTGTAGAAGGATATCCCGACCGGGAGCAGGACATCGACCGTGAGGCCGGCAGAAAACAGCGCATTGAGGTTGGCGGCAAGGAAGCCGGCATATTTGAAATAGCCGAGCACTACGAGATCGCCGGCGACGCCAAGCGTGAGCACCGCAAAACGTGGTCCGGCGCGCAGCCGGCTTGTGATCAGCAACAGGCCGATGACGTAGTTGAAGGCGATCGACGCCAGCAGCAGGGCCACGAATTGCCAGTTGCTGACGGCGTAGAAGG
This sequence comes from Bradyrhizobium sp. WSM4872, assembly GCF_055811715.1. NCBI lineage: Bacteria > Pseudomonadati > Pseudomonadota > Alphaproteobacteria > Hyphomicrobiales > Nitrobacteraceae > Bradyrhizobium > Bradyrhizobium sp. WSM4872. The sequence goes on from NZ_JBVVPT010000002.1 coordinate 119,535, forward strand.
CCAGCGACGCCACCGCCAGCCAGACCACGGGCGCCAGGTTGCTGAACCGTCCCAACACAAAATAGCCGATCACGACAACCGGCAGGAAAAGGAAGATGAAGGGATAAGAGTTGAAGAGCATGGCCTCGTACTGGCGAACAGGTGGAAATTTTTGAATTACGCTCTTCGAGAGTCCAACTGCGACGGCTACTCTCTCGTGTAGTTCGAGGCTCTGAGTTCACAAACTCGAAAACTTCTGGGCATGTTCTATGCCTTATCGCCGATATAAGGGATGACTGATGTAGTTGCTTTGAGAGCGTTCCCAAGACCTTTATCAAGGCTGACAGATGGATGCCAGCCCGTCTTCAATGCCTTGGAAGTGTCGAGCTCCTGAGATCCGGCAACGCTGTCGCTAGCTTCGGATCGGCCGGTCATTCTAAACAGCGTTTTCAGCGCGAATACGGGAAAATGCAGAATACGCGCTTTCTTGCCCATGGCGCCGGCGATCCGCCGGATAAATTCGGGCGTCGATACCTGCTCGTCATCGGCTACCAGGAACACCTCGAACTTGTCGCCGGGATGGGTAAGCCGGTGGACGATGAATGATGCCAGGTTTTCGACTCCCAGAAACGCCCGCCGGTTGTGGATCGAGCCGAATGGTAGCGGAACGCCGCGCTCGGCCGCTTTGACCAGCAGCCTGAAATTGCCCAGCGCGCCGGGGCCATAGATCAGGGGCGGCCGGATGACGGTGACGCTCATGTCAACATACTTCGCCAACGCTTCGAGGCCCGTCTCGGCGGCGGCCTTCGACAGCCCGTAAACGCCGCGCGGGGTCACAGGGTCATCTTCGCGGAACGGACGGCGACCGTCGGTACTGGCGCCGTTGACCAGGATTGTGCTCAAATAGATGAACTGACGCACGCCGGCTTTGGCGGCGCATCGGGCGAGCTGCAATGTTCCCTCGGTGTTGATGCTCCGATAGATCTCACTCGCATGTTCCTCGCGCGGATGATGCACCCGGGCGGCCAGATGCACCACCGCATCGACGCCGCGCAGCGCTTCATCCCAATTGGTGCCGGGGCCGATCGTATCGACGACGACCGCATTGGGCTCGGACGAAGGCTTGCGCATGGCTTTCCGGACGATCATGCCGCTGGCGGCCAGCGCGGGCGCCACGTTTCGACCGACGAAGCCATTCGCGCCCGTCAGCAAAACCACAAGTCGACCGTCCCTCATTTGCAGGCTCCGCTCGCCGCGCTACGCAAAGGGCGCTTTAGCGAGGCGCTGGTTTCTTGCCAAGGCCAACACCCACAGGGCCAATCCAATGTACCCCGATGGCGGTGGTTTGCGCACGCTTAGCCCGATATCCCGACCATCGGCCGCGAAACCTGCAAGACCAACCGCGCTCGATGCTGATCGTCTCGGTTCCGGGCCGATGGCAGCGAGCTAGACTAGGTGCGTTCGTCCGCGATGACCTTGCCGTCGTTCGGCAGCAACTGAGGCGCCACCCAGATCACGGAGCCCCCAAGCTTGGTGACACTGCGTAACGTGGCGTTGACGGCATCGCACAGCGCCGCGTCCGGATTTGTTGCTTCTGCCATCAGCGTCATGGCGTCGGTCTCGCCCTGGCGCGTCACGACCAGACGCAGCCGTCCGAGTTCCGGATGGCGCTTGCCGATCTCGACGATCTGCTCGGGACGGACGAACATGCCTTTGATCTTGGTGGTCTGGTCGGCGCGGCCCATCCAGCCCTTGATGCGCATGTTGGTGCGCCCGCAGGCGCTGGTGCCCGGCAGTGCCGCGGTGAGGTCGCCGAGCGCGAGCCGGATCCAGGGATGGTGCGGGTCGAGCGAGGTCACGACGATCTCGCCGACATCGCCTGGCGCCACGGGATCGCCGGTGCCGGGCTTGACGATCTCCATGATGAGATCTTCGTTCACGACCATGCCGTCGCGCGCGCTGGTCTCGAAGGCGATGAGGCCGAGATCGGCAGTGCCAAAGGCTTGGTAGGCATCGATGCCGCGCGCCTTGATCTCGGCCTGAAGCGAGGGCGGGAAAGCCGCGCCCGAGACCAGCGCGCGCTTGATCGAGGAGACGTCGCGGCCCGAGCTTGCGGCAGCATCGAGCAAGATCTTCAGGAAGTCCGGCGTGCCGCTGTAGCCGACGGGACGGTAGGCCTCGATCAGCTCGAATTGCTGCTCGGTATTCCCTGGACCAGCCGGGATCACGGCGCAACCCAGCGCGCGGGCCGAGGCATCGAAGATGAAGCCGCCGGGGGTGAGATGGTAGCTGAAGGTGTTGAGCACGATGTCGTCGGGCCGGAACCCGGCCGCGAATAGCGCCCGTGCGCCGCGCCAGGGGTCGGCCTGCCGCCCCTCCGGCTCGAAAATCGGCCCGGGAGAGGTGAAGAGACGGGCGAACGAGCCGGGCGCGGCCGCGACGAACCCTCCGAAGGGCGTGGAGGCCTTGTGCAGGGCCGGCAGTTCCGACTTGCGCAGCACCGGCAGGCCCGCCAGTGCCGCCCGGGAGGTCACGGTAGCCGGATCCACGGCTTTCAGCCGATCGGCATAGGCGGGCGCGGTCATCGCAGCGCGCAGCACGCCGGGCAGGCGGGCGAACAGATCGGCCTCGCGCGCGGCTTGCTCGCGCGTCTCGAGGGCGTCGTAATGGGCGGTCATGGCTGATCTTTCCGGGTTGGCATCCGTTGCGCGCCGCCGCCGGCATGGGTATCAGACGGCCATGGACGAGGTTTGAAGGGGACGCGATGGCGGACGAGGGAATCAGTGCGGCGGATGAGGCTGCGGACGTCGTCGCGCGCCTGAAGCGCCGCATGATCGACGAGGCGCTGCCGCTGTGGTCGACGGTCGGCTGGGACCATGGCGCGGGTGGTTTCATCGATCGGCTGCACCGTGACGGCACGGCGGACAGCGCCGCGCCGCGCCGGGTGTTCGTGCAGGCCCGCCAGATCTGGTGCTACGCCAAGGCTGCGCAGATGGGCTGGTACCCTGAGGGGCGCGCCATCGCACTGAAGGGGCTCGAGCATCTGCTCGCCAAAGCAAAGGCGCCCGACGGCCGGCCCGGCTACGTGCACCGGCTGACGCCGGAGGGGGCGGTGCTGGACGCCCGCCGCGATGCCTACGACCACGCCTTCATCCTGTTTGCGCTCGCGGCCGTCTATGCACTCGACCAGGACGCACAAATTCGCGCCGAGATCGATGCGCTGCTCGCCTTCCTCGACGGCCATCTGCGCTCGCCGCACGGCGGCGTCCACGAAAGCCTTCCGGTCTCGCTGCCGCGCCGGCAGAACCCGCATATGCATCTGTTCGAGGCGATGATCGCGTGCTTCGACGCGACTCACGATTTGTCGTTCCAGAACCGCGCCGGCGAGTTCTTCGCGCTGTTCCTCGCCAATCTCTACGACAAGCGGACGCGCGCGCTCGGCGAATATTTCGAAGAGGACTGGTCGAAGATCGCGCCGGTCAGCGTCGAGCCCGGCCACCAGGCGGAATGGGTCTGGTTGCTGAAGGGGTTCGAACGCATCACGGGCTGCCCGACCGGACAGCGGCGCGCCGAGCTGCTGGAAACCGCGCTGCGCTATCGCGACGAGGCCACCGGCTGCCTGATCGACGAGGGTGACGACGCAGGCAACATTCGCCGCACTACGCGCCGGCTGTGGCCACAGACCGAGATTGCGAAGGCGTGGATAGCGCAGGCCGAATCCGGCGAGGCGGGCGCGGCGGACGAGGCGCGCATGGCGCTGGCGCGGCTCGAACGCCATTATCTCAGCCATCCCGTGCGGGGCGGCTGGTACGACCAGTTCGAGCGCGACGGCAAATCGCTGATCGACACCATTCCTGCGTCGTCGTTCTATCATGTTCTCTGCGCAGTCACGGAAGCGGAACAGGTATTGGAAGGCTAAAGCCAGCGCTTGCGCCGCTTGAAACTCTTGAGGTTCTTGAAGCTCTTGCGCTGGTCGCCGGCGCCGCCGAGGTAGAATTCCTTGACGTCCTCGTTGTCGCGCAATTCGTCCGCGGTGCCGTCGAGCACGACCTTGCCCTGCTCCATGATGTAGCCGTGGCTTGCCACCGACAGCGCCGCGCGGGCGTTCTGCTCGACCAGGAGAATGGTGACGCCGAGGTCACGGTTGATCTTGTGGATGATCGAGAACACTTCTTTCACCAGCAGCGGCGACAGGCCCATGGAGGGCTCGTCCATCAGGATCATCTTCGGGCGCGCCATCAGCGCGCGGCCGATCGCCAGCATCTGCTGCTCGCCGCCGGAAAGATAACCTGCAAGCCCGGTGCGCTCCTTCAGGCGCGGGAAATAGTTGAAGACCATATCGAGATCGGCTCCGACCTCGCGGTCCCTGCGGGTGAAGGCGCCGAGCTTGAGATTTTCCAGTGAGGTCATGTCGGCGACGATGCGCCGGCCCTCCATCACCTGGAAGATGCCGCGGCGGACGATCTTGTCGGGGTCGATGCCGTTGATGCGCTCGCCCTCGAACAGGATCTCGCCGCGCGTGACTTCGCCGTCCTCGGTCTTGAGCAGCCCGGAGATCGCCTTCAGCGTCGTCGACTTGCCGGCGCCGTTGGCGCCGAGCAGTGCCACGATCGCGCCCTTGGGCACGTCAAGGCTGAGGCCGCGCAGCACCAGGATGACGTCGTCATAGACGACCTCGATGTTGCGCACGGCAAGGAGAGGCCGTGCGGGTACGATGCCGGGGGAAGAACGAGCTGCTGCTTCGTGAATTTCGGTCATGCCTCATACTCCGCTGTCGTCGCCCGGCTTGATCGGGCGACCCAGTATTCCAGAGACGCCTGAGACTCACGGAGAGGCCCCGGCGTACTGGATCCCCCGCTCCAGTGCGCGCTGCGCACAAGGCGGGGGATGACATTTGTGTGTGAGGTGAGCGCTAAGCTCACCAGCCCAGCAATTCCGGCTTGCGCGGGAGCTCGACGGTCTTGACCTTCTCGAGTTTGATCGCGCCCTTGGCCATGAGGTCGTTGAGGTCGCCGTCGGTCGCGCCCGCAATCTTGGTGCGGTAGAGGTCGACCTTCAGCGTGCCGCGATGGTCCTTGTCGGTCCAGGTCGAGGGATTGCAGACCCCTTCCATGCCGGCCGGCACCCAGTCCTTCTTCTGGTAGAAGCCCTTGGCGACGTTCTCGCCGGTGGCGCCGCCGTTCTTGGCGGCCCAATCGATCGCCTCCTTCATATAGAGTGCCGAGCAGACCGCCGCGATGTAGTGCACGGGCCGATAGACCTTACCCGTCGGGTCGGACATCTTCGAGATCTCCATCACCGTCTTCATGCCGGGCGCATCGCCGCCCCAGCTCACAGCGGTGCGCAGCGGGAAGATCACGCCGTCGGCGGCATCGCCCGCGGTCTTGGCGGCGTTCTCGTCCATGCCCCAGACATTGCCCATGAACTGGACGTCGACGCCGGCGGTCTTGCAGGCCTTCATCACCGAGATGTTGGACGCGGCGGTGTTGCCGAGATAGGCGTAGTTGGCGCCTGAGGATTTCAGGCTCAGGCACTGCGCGCTGTAGTCACCCGGCGCGAGCGCGAACACCAGCGGCGGCAGCACCTCGAAACCGAGCTCCTGCGCCATGGCTTCGCCGGCGGCCTTCGGCGCGTTCGGATAGGGGTGGTTGGCGCCCATGTGGACGAATTTCGGCTTGCCAGACTTCCCCTTGGCCTTCCAGTCTTCGGCTGCCCACATCAGCATCGCGCGCAGCGAGTCCGAATAGCTCGGACCATAGAAGAAATTATAGGGTGCGGGCTTGGCCTTGCCGCTGACACCTTCGGGATCGGTGAGGGCGGCGGCGTAGGAGCCGGAGAGATCGGGGATTTTATCTTGTGCGAGGAAGCCGGTCAGCGCCTCGGTGTCTGCAGTGCCCCAGCCCATGATCGCCGCGACCTTGGAATCCGGCGCCGACCACTTCTTGTAGAGCGCGATCGCGCGCGGTACCTGGTAGCCATAATCGTTGGTGTCGACGTTGAGCTGCTTGCCGCCGACGCCGCCGTTCTTGTTGACCCAGGCGAAGGTATCGGCGACGGCCTGGCCGTAGGGCGTGCCGACGTCGGACGTGCCGCCGGAATAGTCGGCGAGATGCCCGATCGCGATCTGCGCCTGCGCGCCTGACGCGAATGCGGCGATCGCCAGCGCAAGTGACGCGGTGCTCAAAAGGGATTTTGTCTTCATTGGTTGCCTCCTCCTGTTTATTTGTTGGTTAGCGAGTTGCCCGCGCTCAATGCGAGAACGGGTAGAGTTTCCAGTATGCCTTGATCTGTCGCCAGCGATGGGCGAGCCCGTCGGGCTCGAACATCAGGAACGCGATGATGATCACCCCGATCGCGATCTCGCGCAGGAAGGTGATGTTGTTGTTGAGCGAAAGCGCCTTGTCGATCGCACCGCCCTTCAGCGCCACGCTGAGGAACTCCATCGTTTCGGGCAGCAGCACCACGAACGCAGTGCCCATCAGCGTGCCCATGATCGAACCGGTGCCGCCGATGATGACCATGGCGAGAAACAGGACCGAGCGCTCGATGCCGAAACCCTCTTGCGATACCACGAGCTGGTAGTGCGCATAGAGCGCGCCAGCGATGCCGGCGAAGAACGCGGCGAGGCCGAACGACAGCGTGCGATACTTTGTGAGATTGATGCCCATGATCTCCGCGGAGAGATAATGGTCGCGGATCGCCACCAGCGCGCGGCCGTCGCGGGTGCGCATCAGATTGGTAACGAGGACGTAGCTTGCAACCACATAGGCGAGCACAACGTAGAAATATTGCCTGTCGCCGCGCAGCGTGTAGCCGAAGATCGAGAACGGACTGGCGCTGGCCGGCACCGAGCCGCCGGTGAACCACTCCGCGCGGGAGAAGAAGTCGAGCAGGATGTATTGCGCGGCGAGCGTGGCGATGACGAGGTAGAGGCCCTTCAACCGCGCCGCCGGGATGCCGAAGATCAGCCCGACCAGCGCGGTGACGACGCCCGCGAGCGGAATCGCGAAGAACACCGGAACGTGTGCTTCGTTGGAGATATAGGCCGAGGTGAAGGCGCCGAGCAGGAAGAAGGCGGCGTGCCCGATAGAAATCTGGCCGGTGAAACCGACCAGGATGTTCAACCCGAGCGCCGCGATCGAGAAAATGCCGATCTGGATCAGGATGCTGAGCCAATAGCCGCCGAGAATTTGCGGCACGAGGCAGAGCAGCAGCACGCCGGCGATCGCAAAATTGCGGCTGGTCGTGGTCGGGAAGATCGTGGTGTCGGCCGCGTAAGAGGTGCGGAAATCACCAGCAGGGATGAGGGCGGGGCCGGCCATGGATCAGATCCGTTCGATGTCGTGGGTGCCGAACAGGCCGTAGGGCTTGATCATCAGCACGATGATGAGGACGTAAAACGGCGCGATCTCGTAGAGATTGCCCCAGTGAAGATACTCGCTGTCGACATATTGGGCGATGTTCTCGAGGAGCCCGATGATGATGCCGCCGAGCACGGCGCCGCCGACGGAATCGAGCCCGCCGAGGATCGCAGCCGGAAACACCTTTATGCCGTAAGCGGCAAGGCCCGAGGATACGCCGTTCACGACGGCGACGACGACGCCTGCCACCGCCGACACCGTTGCGGAGATGGCCCAAGCCATCGCGAACACGCTCTTCACGGAAATGCCAAGCGATTGCGCGACCTGCTGGTTGAACGCGGTGGCGCGCATCGCGAGGCCGTACTTTGAGGCGCGGAAGAACCAGGCCATGCCGATCATCATCGCGATCGAGACCACGAGGCTCATGACATAGACGGTCTGGATCTGAAGCCCGAACAGGCTGACGGACTGGCTCTCGAACACGCGCGGGAATGGCTGCGGATTGACGCCGAACATCCATTTCAGCGTCGCCTGCAGCACGGTGGACAGGCCGATCGTGACCATGATGACTGAGATGATGGGTTCGCCGATCATCGGCCGCAGAATCAGGACTTGCACCGCGATTCCGAACACGAACATGAACACCAGCGTCATCGGCATGCCGATCCAGAACGGCACCTGGTACTTCGCGAGCAAGGTCCAGCACACCCAGGCGCCGACGAGCAAGAGCTCGCCCTGCGCGAAATTGACGACCTGGCTAGCCTTGTAGATCAGCACAAACGACATCGCGACCACGCCATAGAGCGTGCCGACCACGAGGCCGTTGACCAGGAGCTGGATGAGGAAGGCGGTGTTCATGTGATATGCTGTCCTTCGCCTCTCCCCGCTTGCGGGGAGAGGCCGACGCGCGTTACGCGCGGCGGGTGAGGGGGAGCCTCCGCATGCGCGGTGCCAATGAGTCCAAGACCGGGCGCGCGAGAAGCCTGCGAGCCGCGTTGACGGACGCGGAAGGAAAACTCTGGTATCGACTGCGCGCCCGCAGGCTGAACGGTTACAAATTGGTCCGGCAGGAGCCGATCGGGCCGTACACCGTCGACTTCATTTGCCGCGAAGCTCGCCTGGTCATTGAAGTGGACGGTGGTCAACACGCCGACAGTGCGCACGACGCAGTGCGGGATAAATGGCTGGTCGACCGCAACTACCGGATCCTGCGGTTCTGGAATAACGACGTTTCGAGCAATTTGGTCAGCGTTCTCGAAACGATCGTCACCGCCCTCGCGGAGGCTCCCCCTCACCCGGATCGCTGACGCGCTCCGGCCTCTCCCCGCAAGCGGGGAGAGGCGAAGGGCAGCACCGTTTGCGACGGTAGACTGGCTCACTCTGCGGCCTCCGCCATGTGCCCGTGCCCGCCCAGGTCCACAACTCTCAGCGTTGTACGTACGCGCTGCGTGGTGCCGTCCTGGAAGCGGATCACGGTGTCCACGGGGATGTCGGCCTGGCCGCGGTAGATCGCGTCGATGATGCCTTCGTATTTCTCGTTGATGACGCTGCGGCGCACTTTCCGCGTGCGGGTGAGCTCGCCGTCGTCGGCGTCGAGCTCCTTGTAGAGCAGCAGGAAACGGGAGATGCGCTGCGCCGGCGGCAGTGTGACGTTGACGGTCTCGACCTCCTTGCGGAGCAGCGCGTAGACCTCGGGCCGTGAGGCGAGGTCGCTGTAAGTCGTGAACGAGAGCCGGTTCTTCTCCGCCCATTTGGAGATGATGGAGTAGCGAATGCAGATCATAGCCGCGAGCGCGTCGCGGCCTGCACCGAGTACCACGGCTTCCGCGATATAAGGCGAGAACTTCAGCTTGTTCTCGATGAATTGCGGCGAGAAGCGCTCGCCGCGCGAGGTCTCGGCGAGATCCTTGATGCGATCGATGACCACGAGCTGGCGATTCGCGTTGAAATAGCCGGCGTCGCCGGACAGCATCCAGCCATCCCTGAGGTCAGCGACGCTCGCCTCCGGGTTCTTGTAGTAGCCGAGGAACATGTTGGGATGCCGCACCACGATCTCGCCGACACCGTGAACGTCGGCATTGTCGATGCGGATTTCGATGCTGTCGGCCATCGGCACGCCGGTGGTGTCGGGATCGACCTTGCCTGCAGGATGCAGCGTGTAGGCCCCCAGCAGCTCGGTCTGGCCGTAGAGCGTGCGCAGCGGCACGCCCATGGCCTGGAAGAACTTGAATGTCTCGGGCCCGAGTGCCGCGCCGCCGGTTGCGGCTGAACGCAGCCGGGTGAATCCGAGGCGGTCGCGCAATGCACGGAACAGGATCGCGTCGGCAAAGCCGGAACGCTCGCCCTGTTCGAGCGCGGCAAGCCCGCTCTTCATGCCGATGTCGAACAGCCTTTGCTTGAAAGGCGTTGCGTCCATCACCCTGGCGCGGACGTCGGCGGCGATCGATTCCCACACGCGCGGCGCAAACAGGACAAACGTCGGTGCGATCTCGCGCAGGTCGTTCATCATGGTCTCGGGCTCTTCGACGAAGTTGATCTTCATCCGGCACAAGAGGCCTTTGCCGAGTACATAGACCTGTTCCATGATCCAGGGCAGCGGAAGCACCGACACGTACTCGTCATCCGGCCCCTTCGGGTCGAAAGCGAGATACGTCGCGCAATGGCCGAGCACGCGGCCGGCGGCGAGCATCGCGAGTTTTGGATGCGAGGTGGTGCCTGACGTCGTGCAGAGGATCGCGACGTCCTCGCCCTTGGTCGCGTCCACCAGCCGGTCGTAAAGTTCCGGTTCGCGCGTAGCCCGCGCCCGGCCGAGTTCGGCAAACGTCTCCGCCGACATCAAACGCGGATCATCGTATTTCCGCATGCCGCGTGGATCGGAATAGATGATGTGCTTCAGCTTTGGGACGCGGTCGGCGAGCGCGAGCAGCTTATCGACCTGCTCCTCGTCCTCGGCGAAAACGAGCTGCGCCTCGCCATAATTGAGGAGATACGAGGCTTCTTCGTCGAGCACGTCGCGGTAGAGCCCGAGGCTCAAGCCTCCAACCGCATGAGTGGCGATTTCCGCCGCGACCCAGTCCGGCCGGTTGTCGCCGATGATGCCTATGACGTCCTGGCGCCCAAGGCCCAGTTCGACGAGACCGAGCGCGAAATCGCGCACCCGCCTCTGGTAGGCGTTCCAGGTGAACGGGCGCCACAGCCCAAGATCCTTCTCGCGCAGCGCAATCTCGTTGCCGTACTCCTTCGCATTGAGCCGGAGCATCTTCGGATAGGTGTCGGCCTGCGCGACGCGGCCTGCGTAATCCATCATGCCGCGCTCTCCTGCGCTGGCGGCGCATCGTCAGGGTCGACCAGCACCTCGTCCTCTTCGCCGAGATAGGCGCGCCTGACGTGGGGATCAGCGAGCACGGCGGCCGGATCGCCCTCGGCGATCTTGCGGCCGAAATCCAGCACCATGACGCGGTGGGAGATGTCCATCACCACGCCCATGTCGTGCTCGATCATCACCACGGTCATGCCGAACTCCTCGTTGAGATCGACGATGTAGCGGGCCATGTCCTCCTTCTCCTCGAAGTTCATGCCGGCCATCGGCTCGTCGAGGAGAATGAGGCGCGGCTCCAGTGCCATGGCACGGGCGAGCTCGACGCGCTTGCGCAAGCCGTAGGAGAGGGTGCCGGCCGGCGCCTTTCGCACCGACTGGAGGTCGAGGAAATCGATGATCTCCTCGACCTTGCGGCGGTGCTCGAGCTCTTCCTTGCGCGCGCCGGTGAGCCAGTACAGTGAGCCCGTGAGGAAATTGTTCTTCAGGAGGTGATGGCGGCCGACCATGATGTTGTCGAGCACGCTCATGTGGTGGAACAGCGCCAGGTTCTGGAAGGTGCGGCCGATGCCGAGCGAAGCGCGCGCGTTTGGCGTCAGGCCGGTGATGTCGCGGCCCTGGTAGAACAACTGGCCTTCGGTCGGCTTGTAGCGGCCGGAAATACAGTTCACGATCGAGGTCTTACCGGCGCCGTTGGGACCGATGATCGAGAACAGCTCGCCTTCCCTGATGGCGAAGCCGACATCGGTCAGCGCACGAACGCCGCCGAATCGCAAGGACACGCCGCGCACTTCAAGACTGGTAGCCACCAAACAGATCCCTCCCGGTGATGGCGCATTCAGTGGCGCTCTTCGTCCGTTCTGTCGGGCGATCCTAGTACGACCGTGCCGGTGAGGCCATGCAGCAGATGGTCTCGACCGGAGCCGCGCCACTCTCGTTCCCGTTTGGGATCAAAAGCCGCATCGCCCGAGGTGGTCCTCAATAGGGGAAAGCGCTATTTTGAAATGTCTCCCGCCTGACAATTCTGCGACAAAGTTTTCGGGTGGAAGCAATCTCCGTCTTTCGTCGGATGGTAGTCGAAACGGTCATGCTGCGTTGCAGCAGAACAGGAGTAACGAACGGTGCGGCTGGCTTCGGGTTCATGATTTCAGAGGATCAACTGAAGCGCGTCGCTGCCTGGTCGCGCGAGCTCACGCCAGCAGAGATCGCGGTCGCTCGTGGCGGGATCACGGAGCGGTCTTACGGCACCGGCGAGACCGTCTTCATGCGCGGCGATACGTTCGACTATTGGGCCGGCATGGTCTTCGGCCTTGCCCGGATGGGCGGAGTCTCACGCGACGGCAAGGAGACGAGTCTTGCCGGGCTGACGGCGGGGGCCTGGTTCGGCGAAGGCAGCGTGCTCAAGAACGAGCCGCGCCGCTATGACGTGGTCGCGCTGCGCAACAGCCGCGTCGCGCTAATGGAACGCAGCGCCTTCATGTGGCTGTTCGAGAACAGCGTCGGCTTCAACCGTTTCCTGGTGCGCCAGCTCAACGAGCGGCTCGGCCAGTTCATCGGGATGCTCGAGGTCAATCGCACACTGGATGCGACTGCGCGGCTTGCCCGCAGCATTGCCTCGCTGTTCAATCCGATCCTCTATCCGGAGTCCACGGCGCATCTGGAGATCACCCAGGAAGAGATCGGCGCGCTTTCCGGCATGTCCCGCCAGAATGCCAACCGCGCGCTGAACCGGCTGGAGAAAGAGGGCTTGCTCCGGTTGGAATATGGCGGCGTCACCATCCTCGATATCGAGCGGTTGCGCGGGTACGGGGATTAGCGCGCATTCGCGGGGGCGTGCACCGGCCAGAGGTCGGCGCGCCAGCGCACCGCGATCGCCATCATTGCGGTGAACCCCGATACGGCATAGAGCGCCCCCGTCGCGGAATAGCCGATGACGTCGATCAGGCTGCCGGCCGCGAGTAATCCGAGCGGCAGACCGTAGATCACCATCATGCGCACGCCCATCACGCGACCGCGAAGGTGTGCGCTGGCCGTGCGCATCAGGATGACGGCAGCTGATATCATCGACATGCTCTGGGCGATGCCGGCGAGCACCAGGCAGGCCATCGCCACCGGCATGGTCCTGATCTCGACGAATACCAGCAGCATGGCGTACCAGGCCAGCGTCGCGCCGATCAGAAGCCGGGCGATGCGCAATCCGCTGACGAGGCTGAGCGTGATGGAGCCGATCAGTGAGCCGACGGCGAAGCTCGCGGAGAGATAACCGAGGCCGGTCTGGTCGGTGTGAAAGATCTCCCGCGCGATGTAGGGCAGCAATCCGCCGGTGAAAGGAAATGCGGTCAGGTTGGCGAGGAAGGCGACGCACAGCGCCGCGCGCATTCCCGGGCCATTCCAGGCGTAGACGATCCCTTCCTTCAGATCGCCCAGCAATCTCGAAACGGCACGACTGTCTGCCGGAAGATGAGTTGTGGCAATGGTCCTTTCCGGCCGGGTCAGGCAGAGCATGAGCAGCGCGGCCGCGAGATAGAGGCAGACGATCACCACGTAAACGAGGCCAATGCCGAGGACGGCAAACAGTCCGGCCCCTGTCAACGCGCCGGCGATGCGCGCGCTGTCCTGGGTCGTGCGCGCAACGCTGATGGCGCCCACCAGTTGCTCGCTCGGCATGATCTCGGCAAGCAGCGCACCGCGAACACCGAGGTCCGAAGGGCGAATCAGGCCCATGATCGCGACGATGATCATGACGCTTGGCGGTGTCAGGTGACCGGTCAGCGCCAGGGTCATGATGGTCGATGCCAGCACCATATAGGCAAGACGCATCGCGACCAGGAGATCGCGATGACCCATGCGGTCGCCGATCATGCCGAACACCGGCGCCACCAATGTCCCGACGAACTGGAGCGACGCAAGCACGGTGAGCAGCAGCACCGAGCCGGTCTCGACCATGATGTACCAGCCGAGCACCAGCGTCTCGATCTCGAATGCCCAGGAGGTGAGCAGATCGGACGGCCACTGGAAGCGATAATTGCGGATGCGAAATGGCGCGAGCGCGGAAAGGCGTATGGTCGTGCTCAAGTCTCGACGACGGGTATCACGGCGATTCCCTGCCCTTGTTATTCGTTTTTTCTGATCGCAGGGTAACCTCGGCGATGTCCGTGTCAATCGGCGCTGCCGCATGGTGCCATGCTCGCCGAGGACGCGATCAACGCGCGGAAGCTCGCTTCCGCTCCGCGAGTGCCGCAGCCATGGCCGAGATCAGGGGCCGCATGAAATAGGCTTCGTCCGCCGGCGAGACGTCCGTGCGCAAACCAAGTGCGGTAAGCTCGCCCGAGACCGCCGGCCCGACGGACGCGATCAGCGTCCGATCGAGCCCCGCGCGCAGCTTCGCCTCGCTGCCGTGGGCTCTCGCAGCTTCGATGAGCCGTCGGACCTGGCCGAGATTGGTCAGCGCGATCGAATCGATTCGCCCTTCGGCCATCTCGTCGATCGCGGTGACGATGTTGGCATCCGCCGCCTTTGAATCGTAGGCATAAGGCAGCACGGCATCGACATCGGCATCTTGTGCGGCAAGCGCATCGATAAGCGCACTGTGATCCTTGTCGGGATAGAGCTGGAGGCCGAGGCGATGCCCCTTCAGGTCGAGCTTGCGCAACATCTCGATCACGCCCTCGGTGGTCGGCTTCTCCGTGGTCTGCTGCGCCTCGAGCCCGACTTCGCGCAGTGCCTTGCCAGGCTTCGGGCCACGGGTGAATTTTCGCGATCTGGCAAGCGCCGCCACGAGGGCCTGATCGAGACCCCGTGCGACGGCGAGCTTCATGATCCGCCGCAGCCCTTCGCCGGTCATCAGCACGAGATCGTCGAAGGGCTTGTCGATGGCGCGGCGGATCCAGGCCTCGACCGGGGCGGGGTCCGGTGCATCCTGGATGGTGAACATCGGGCATTGCACGACCTCGGCGCCTTGCTCGGCCAGCAGCTTCGAAAACTGCGCCTCCTCGCGCGTTTCCAGGATCAGGATGCGGGTGCCGTTCAAGCGGTCGGCCATGAGCCTACTCCGGTCAGTCAAAGCAATCGTATGTTCATCCTGACTCCACGGTCGGGATTGGCGCAAGGTGGGGTCGGTGATAGAGCAGGGCGCAAATCGCGGGTCGTTCCGCAGCCGCTGCCCAAACCTTCATCAAGGCCCATTGTTTCAAAGACCATGCCAGATCATCAATATGTCCTGACCCTGTCCTGTCCGGATCGTCCCGGCATCGTCTCGGCGGTGTCGACCTTCCTGGCGAATTCCGGACAGAACATCCTCGACGCCCAACAGTTCGACGACACCGAGACCAACAAGTTCTTCATGCGGGTGGTGTTCACCGCTGCCGATCTCGCCGTGGAGCTTTCGGCACTCCAGACCGGCTTTGCCGCGATCGCCGAGCGCTTCGGAATGGAATGGCAGATGCGCGATCGGGCTGCGCATCGCAAGGTGATGCTGCTGGTGTCGAAGTCCGATCACTGCCTGGTCGACATCCTCTATCGCTGGCGCACGGGCGAGCTGCCGATGACTTTGGCGGCAATCGTCTCCAATCATCCGCGCGAGGTTTATGATGGGCTCGATTTCGGCGGGGTTCCGTTCCACTATCTGCCTGTTACAAAAGAGACCAAGCGCGAGCAGGAGGCGCAGATCCTCGATCTCGTCGCCAAGACCGGGACGGATCTCGTCGTGCTCGCCCGCTATATGCAGATATTGTCTGACGATCTCTCGGCTAACCTGTCGGGACGCTGCATCAACATCCACCACTCGTTCCTGCCGGGTTTCAAGGGCGCAAAACCCTATCACCAGGCCCATGAGCGTGGTGTCAAGCTGATCGGCGCCACTGCACATTACGTCACGCGCGACCTCGACGAGGGCCCGATCATCGACCAGGACGTCGAGCGCATCAGCCATCGCGACACGCCTGAGGATCTTGTCCGAAAGGGCCGCGACATCGAGCGCCGCGTGCTGGCGCGCGCGATCCGCTACCATCTCAACGACCGCGTCATCCTCAACGGCCGCAAGACCGTCGTGTTCGTGGACTGATTTGCTTCACCTCTCGCCGCAAGCGGCGAGGGGCGCGTCCTAGCGCACCGCGCTGCCGGACGCTGAGCCCGTCACGCCCTTCTGCGCCTGCTCTTCCTTTTCGCGATCCGCTGCCGGCATCAGCCGCCTGCGCTCGCGCTCCTTCATGTAAGCATCGTATTGCGGGGTGCCCGCTCGCGGCGGGGCGTCCGCCGGCAAGCCGCCGGCCCATTGCGGGACGTAGTCGCCCATGCCCGACGAGAGCTTTTCGTTGACGGTACCGCAGCCGGACAGGCCCGCGGAGAGGGCGAGGAGGATCAGGAGGAAACGAGAGGATCTGGGCATTGTACGGAGGCGAGGTCAGTCGTGTTGGACGCCAGGTCAGGCTGTCGCCGGGAGAGTAGCCTTCAACAAGGTAAAATAGACTTATTCGAGGTAGGTAATTAGCTACCGAGTCTTGCCTGGCCCCAAGCCGTGCCGTGTTCAAATTCTGCAAACAAAAGACGAAATCCTCCATCCACCCGGCCTCCTGCGTTTGTAGACTGCGGCAAAGGGTTCGCGACAAAGTGGCTTGATCAGCAAAGAGGCTTTTTCGTTGACAGGTCCATTTTATTTGTACAATCGTACAAATGATGGCGACCGCAATCACGATGCCGGGGTTACTCAAGCGTAACCCGACATCGCTTCCGCCGTCGGCAATCGGAACGCGCGGCTTGCGCCGAATGGTCGCCAAACGTCCGATTGACAATAAGGGCGCGAAAGACGCCATGTTGCGCGCGACATCACGCGTGCGTGAGCTAGACTTAAGGCAAGGACCGGGGACTCGGTCCGGCGCACAAGAGATCAGGAATGAAGGGGAGGGACATCTGATGTTCGAACGAAAAAAACTGTCTCATAAGACTGCTTGGGCCGCAGCAGCTGCCGCCATCGCGAGCCTCGCGGCCATCGCTCCGGCCAAGGCCGAGGACAGCGTCAAGGTCGGCCTGATCCTGCCGATGACCGGCGGCCAAGCCTCGACCGGCAAGCAGATCGAGAACGCGATCAAGCTCTACATGCAGCAGAAGGGCGACACCGTCGCCGGCAAGAAAATCGAGATCATCCTCAAGGACGATGCGGCGATTCCCGACAAGACCAAGACCGCCGCGCAGGAGTTGATCGTCAACGACAAGGTCCATTTCATCGCCGGCTTCGGCGTGACGCCGGCCGCGCTCGCGGCGGCGCCGCTGGCCACGCAAGCCAAGATCCCGGAAGTCGTGATGGCCGCCGGCACCTCCATCATCACCGAGCGCTCGCCCTACATCGTGCGCACCAGCTTCACGCTGGCGCAGTCCTCCACCATCATCGCCGACTGGGCGGTGAAGAACGGCATCAAGAAGGTGGCGACCTTGACCTCGGACTACGCGCCGGGCAATGACGCGCTCAACTTCTTCAAGCAGAACTTCACCGCCGGTGGCGGCGAAGTGGTCGAAGAGGTCAAGACGCCGCTTGCCAATCCCGATTTCGCACCGTTCCTCCAGCGTATGAAGGACGCCAAGCCTGACGCGATCTTCGTGTTCGTGCCGGCCGGCCAGGGCGGCAACTTCATGAAGCAGTATGCCGAACGCGGGCTGGACAAGGCCGGCATCAAGGTGATCGGACCGGGCGACGTCACCGACGACGATCTCCTCAACAACATGGGCGACGCCGTGCTGGGCACGGTCACCGCGCACCTCTATTCCGCGGCGCATCCCTCGCAGATGAACAAGGATTTCGTCGCGGCCTATAAGAAGGCCTACGGAAACCGGCCGGGCTTCATGGCCGTGAGCGGCTATGACGGCATTCACCTGATCTACGAAGCGCTGAAGAAGACCAATGGCGACACCGATGGCACCAAGCTGGTCGAGGCCATGAAGGGCCAGAAGTGGGAGAGCCCGCGCGGCCCGATCTCGATCGACCCCGAGACCCGCGACATCGTGCAGAACATCTACATCCGGAAGGTCGAGAAGGTTGACGGCGAGCTCTACAACGTCGAGTTCGCGACCTTCGAGGCCGTCAAGGATCTCGGCAAGACCAAGAAGTGACGCACGAAAGCGCGTCATCCCGAGCGCGCATTGGCGCGCATCGGGGATCTCGCCCGCCACTCTCGTCATGCCCGGGCTGACTCGGGCATCCACGCGAGAGTCGAACCAAGAACGTGGATGGCCGGGACAAGCCCGGCCATGACGCCCAACTCCAAGCTGAGACGATGACCTCAATCCTCACTAACCTGTTCGATGGCGTTGCCTACGGCATGCTGCTGTTCGTGCTGGCTTGCGGGCTCGCGGTCACGCTCGGCCTGATGAACTTCGTCAACCTCGCCCATGGCGCCTTCGCCATGGCCGGCGGCTATGTCTGCATGGTGCTGGTCAACCGGATGGGCTGGCCGTTCTTCGCTGCGTTGCCGCTTGCCTTCGTCTCCTCTGCTGCGATCGGCATCGTGCTCGAGCGCACGCTGTACCGACACCTCTATGCGCGCAGCCATCTCGACCAAGTGCTGTTCACGATCGGCCTCACTTTCATGTCGGTCGCGGCCGTCGACTACATCCAGGGCTCCTCGCGGGTCTTCATCAACCTGCCGGCGGCGCTCCAGGGCCAGTTCGACGTGTTCGGCGTCGGCATCGGCCGCTACCGGCTGATGATCATCGTGATCTGCGGGCTGCTCACGATTGGTCTCCAGATGGTGCTGGCGAAGACGCGGTTCGGCAGCCGCCTGCGCGCCGCGGTCGACGATCCCCGCGCCGCGAGCGGCCTCGGGATCAACGTGCCGCAGGTCTTCGCCTTCACATTTGCTTTTGGCTGCGGCCTGGCCGGGCTCGGCGGCGCGCTGAGCGCCGAGATCCTCGGCCTCGACCCGTACTTTCCGCTGAAGTTCATGATCTACTTCCTGATCGTGGTCACGGTCGGCGGCTCGTCCTCGATCACCGGCCCGTTTCTCGCCTCGCTGCTGCTCGGCATCGGCGACGTCGCCGGAAAATATTACGTGCCGAAGATGGGACCTTTCGTGATCTACACCATGATGATCGTGATCCTGATCTGGCGCCCGAACGGTCTGTTCGGCCGCACGGCCGCGCGTTGAGTTCGCCGATGAGCGCCTCCTCCGACGTCGGCTATCACGCTCAGCGCCAGGCACGCTGGCACTTTGGCGAGGCCGCTTTCTGGCTGATCGTGCTGGCCTGCGGCTTCGCATTTCCCTCGCGCTACCTGATCATGACGGACATCCTGCGGCTCGCGCTGTTTGCGATGTCGCTCGATCTGATCCTCGGTTACGCCGGCATCGTCTCGCTCGGCCATGCCGCCTTCTTCGGCGTCGGCGCTTACGCGGCGGGGCTTCTTGCGCTGCACGGGATCATCAACGAGCCCGTGCTTGCGCTTGTCGTCGCCGGGCTTGTGGCGATGGTGCTCGGCTTCGCCACCAGCTTCCTGGTGATCCGCGGCGTCGACCTGACGCGGCTGATGGTGACGCTTGGCATCGCGTTGCTGCTTGAGGCGCTGGCCGAACGCTTCTCCAACATCACCGGCGGCACTGACGGTCTGCAGGGTATCGAGATGCAGCCGATCTTCGGCGAGATCCCGTTCGACATGTTCGGCAAGACCGGCTTCTTCTACTCGCTTGCCGTTCTGTTCCTGTTGTTCCTGTTCGCCCGCCGGGTCGTGCATTCGCCGTTCGGCCTGTCATTGCGGGCGATCAAGAACAATCCGCTGCGCGCGGCTGCGATCGGCATTCCCGTCAACCGCCGCCTGATTGCGATCTACACGCTCGCGGCGTTCTATGCCGGCATCGCAGGCGCACTGTTCACCCAGACCACCGCAATCGCCTCGCTCGACGTGTTCGCCTTCGAGCGCTCCGCGGACCTGATGCTGGTCCTCGTGATCGGCGGCACCGGCTATCTCTACGGCGGACTGATTGGCGCGGTGCTGTTCCGCATGCTCCAGGAATTGTTCTCCACCATCACTCCGCAATACTGGCAGTTCTGGATCGGCCTCGTGCTGGTCGTGATCGTCCTGGTCGGTCGCCAGCGCCTGCATCGCTGGATGCTGTATGTGCCCAATCTGGTCATCAGGCAGATAGCCGGGCGCAAGGCCGTCGTCGCCGTGCCGGAGAGCGACGCATGACCATCGCGCTCGAAACCCAGAATCTCGAAAAGCAGTTCGGCGGTCTGCGCGTCACCCGCGACTTGTCGCTAAAAATCGAACAAGGCGCCCGCCACGCGCTGATCGGCCCGAACGGCGCCGGCAAGACCACGGTCATCAACCAGCTCACCGGCGTGCTCAAGCCGAACTCGGGCCGCATCCTGCTCGAAGGCCAGGACATCACCGATCTGCCCGTGCACAAGCGCGTGTTGCGCGGCTTGTCGCGTACCTTCCAGATCAACCAGCTCTATCCCGACCTGACCCCGCTCGAGACCATCGGTCTCGCTGTCTCCGAGCGCCTCGGCCATGGCGGCGACTGGTGGCGGCGGATGGGTACGCGCAGCGACGTCAACGGCGAGATCGCCGACCTCCTGACGCGCTTCCACCTGCTCGACGTCATGAACGAACTGACCGTGACGCTGCCTTACGGCAAGCAGCGCCTGCTCGAGATCGCGGTCGCGATCGCCGCCAAGCCGCGCGTGCTGCTGCTGGATGAGCCCGCCGCCGGCGTGCCCGAGAGCGAGCGCCACGACATTCTCGCCGTCGTCGGCAGCCTGCCCCGCGACGTCACCGTGCTACTGATCGAGCACGACATGGACCTCGTGTTCTCCTTTGCCGACCGCATCTCTGTCCTGGTCTCCGGTGCGCTGCTCACAGAAGGCCCGCCCGAGCAGGTCGCGCGCGACCCGCAGGTCAAGGCGGTCTATCTCGGCGAGGAGGCGGTCAATGTCTGACCTGCTCGCGATCGACTCGCTTCGCGCCGGCTACGGCGAGGCAGTGGTGCTGCCGAACATGTCCCTGCGTCTCGCCGAAGGCCAGGTGCTGGCGCTGTTGGGGCGCAACGGCACCGGCAAGACAACGCTGATCAATTCGATCGTCGGCGTCACCCGTCGCTTCTCCGGCACCGTCGGGCTGGCTGGCACCGACGTCACGATCTTGCGGCCGGACCAGCGGGCGCGCGCCGGGATCGGCTGGGTGCCGCAGGAGCGCAATATCTTCCGCTCGCTCACGGTGGAGGAGAACATGTCCGCAGTGGCCCAGCCCGGTCCCTGGACCGTCGAGAGGGTCTACGAGATGTTCCCGCGGTTGAAGGAGCGGCGGAGCAATTTTGGCAACCAGCTCTCCGGCGGTGAGCAGCAGATGTTGGCAATCGGCCGCGCGCTGACCCTAAATCCGAAAGTGCTTCTCCTGGACGAGCCGACCGAGGGCCTTGCCCCCATCATTGTCGAGGAGCTCTTGAAGGCGATCGGGGCCATTGCCCGGGCGGGCGGCATCTGCTCGATCATCGTCGAGCAGAATGCCCAAAAGATTCTGGGGCTGGCCGACCGTGTTGTGATATTGGAGCGCGGAACGATCGTCCACGACGCCCCGAGCGCCGCGCTGAAGGCCGACCCGTCGGTCCTCGAGCGCCACCTCGGCGTTGCAGGGGCGGCGGCCCACTAAAAATAACTGGGAGTAAGAAATGCAACGAACCAAAGCCCCCTTCCGCGCCGACGAGGTCGGCAGCCTCTTGCGCCCCGCCAAGATCAAGGAAGCCCGCGCGAGGCTGGAGAAGGGCGAGATCTCGGCCGACGATCTGCGCAAGATCGAGGACATGGAGATCGAGAAGGTCGTGCACAAGCAGGCCTCGCTCGGCCTGAAGCTCGCAACCGACGGCGAATTCCGCCGCTCCTGGTGGCATTTCGACTTCCTGGCCAAGCTCACCGGCTGCGAGCTGTTCCATCCTGACTCCGGCATTCAGTTCGCAGGCGTGCAGACTCGGCACGACGCGGTCCGCGTGATCGGCAAGCTCGATTTCCCCGATGACCATCCGATGCTGGACCACTTCCGCTTCCTGAAGAAGGTCGCCGACCAGGCCCACGTCACCGCCAAGATGACGATCCCGTCGCCGGCGGTGCTGCATTTCCGGGGCGGCCGCAAGGCGATCTCCAAGGACGTCTATCCCGATCTCGACGCCTTCTACGAAGACCTCGGCAAGACCTATCGCAAGGCCGTGAAGGCGTTCTACGACGCCGGCTGCCGCTATCTCCAGTTCGACGACACCGTGTGGGCGTATCTTTGCTCGCCGGACGAATTGCAGAAGGCGCGCGAGCGGGGCGACAATCCCGAGGGTCTCCAGCAGATCTATGCGCGCATCATCAACTACGCGCTGGCCGAAAAGCCCGCCGACATGGTGGTGACGACGCATGTCTGCCGCGGCAATTTCCGTTCGACCTGGATTTCGTCAGGCGGCTACGAGCCGGTTGCCGAGACCATGCTCGCCGGCACCAATTACGACGGCTATTTCCTCGAATACGACAGCGACCGTGCCGGTGGCTTCGAGCCGCTGCGCTTCCTGCCCAAGGGTAACAAGGTTGTCGTGGTCGGCGTCATCACCTCGAAGTTCGGTGAACTCGAGAAGAGGGATGACATCAAGCGCCGTCTCGAGGAAGCCGCCAAGTTCGCGCCGTTGGAGCAGCTTGCACTCTCTCCTCAGTGCGGTTTTGCCTCGACGGAGGAGGGCAACGTCCTCTCCGAAGAGGAGCAGTGGGCCAAGCTCAGCCTCGCCGTGGAGATCGCGAAGGAAGTGTGGGGCAACTGACGCACAGATCAGTGCGACCCTGGCCTCGCTCGTGTCCCGGACGCCCTGTAACGCTTTAGCGTTGCGGCGCAGAGCCGAGACCCGGAAGGGCACGAACTGCACTGCGGAGACATGGGCCCCAGCTCTGCAGCGCACCGCTGAAGAAGCGCTGCGCTGCGTCCGGGGCACGAGACTATCTCACTTGTCCGCCAGATAAACCTCGCCGAGCAGCGACGAGTTCGACCACGGCACCTGCTTGTTCTTCGTGGTCGAGACCACCTCGGCCCGCACCCGCGTCAGCATCTGCTGGACTTCCAGGCCGGGCGTGCCGAGATGGCGGGAGAGCGCGGCGGAGAACGGCGAGTTGGCGCCTTCGCCGTCGAGTGCGACCTGGCCCGGCGCAGTGGCGAAAGCGATCAGCGTGCCGGCGCCGAGCGTCGCGCCGGCTCCGAGACTCGTTGGCGCTGCGAGGCCCGAGGCAGCTTCGATGGCGCGGTTAGTGCCGACTGATGCGACCTGCTGTGCCATCGGATTGTTGCGGCAGGCATCGAAGATCAAAATGTTGGTGCGGACCTGGTCGTCGAGGCCGGACATGATCGTGTCCATATCGATCATTGCGTCCGTCATCCTCGCGCCCGGCTTGAGCTCGACGTCGACGGGAATGAGATAGTTGCGGCCTTCGACCTGCACGCCGTGGCCGGCATAGTAGACCACCACGACCTGCGCCCGCGCCGCCTCCCGCAAGAAGTCACGTGTCATCTTCTGCATCGCCGCGCGGTCGAGATCGACGCCTTCCGACACAGTGAAGCCAATGTTGCGCAGGCTCTTCGCGACAGCGCGCGCGTCGTTGGGCGGATTGGGCAGTGCCTTGACATGCGCATAGGCGCCATTGCCGATGATCAGCGCCATGCGCGTGCCGCGCGCGGCGGGAGCAGGCGAGGGGAGCGGCGCGGCCCCCGTCTGCTGGGGAGCCGGTGTCTTTGCCGGCTCGGTCGTCGGTGACGGCGCATCGCGCGGGATCGGTGCACTTGCGTCGGTGACCAGCGACAGCCGCACCTTTGCGGTGGCTTGATTGGCCTTGCTGCCGGCATCGGACGCCGCGATCGCCAGCGTGGCCTTGTAGTCGTCGCTCGCGTGCGCGTAATCGCCTTTCGCCTCATAGGCCAGTGCGCGATGGGTGTAGCCCGAGATCAGGACGCTGTTCGGCGGCGTCATGATGTTGACGGGCGGCTTCTCCTTCGCAAGCCGAATCGCTTCGCTGCCGTCGGCAATCGCGCGATCGTAATCGCCTCTGACACGCCAGATCGCGGTCCGGTTGATCAGCGGCTGCGGCAGTGTCGGGTCGAGCCGGATCGCCTGGTTGATGTCGGCCAGCGCGCCGTCGAGATCGCCGAGTGCCTCCTTCGCGATGCCGCGGTTCTGGAACGAGAACGCCGATCTGGGATCGGCCTTGATCGACATATCGTAATCGGCAATGGCTTTGGCGTAGTCGCCCTTGCCGCGCCAGGCATTGCCGCGATTATGGAAGATGGTACCGCTCGGCGGACCCAGCTTCAGCGCATCGTCGAAATCGGTGATCGCGATCTCGTACTCGCCTCTGTCGTAGTAAGCCGATCCCCTGAGATTATAGGCTGCCTGGTTCGGCTGAAGCCGGATCGTTTCTGTGGCGTCGGTTATGACCTTGGCGTAATCGCCCTTCTTGTTCCAGCCCACCGCGCGCCAGAAGTAGACCGTCGCGAGCTGCTCGCCTTTGAACACCTTCAGCGCGATGATCTTGCTGCAGGCGTCGATCATCTGGTCTGCGGGCGTCGTGTCGGTGGTGCAGAGCGGCCCAAGCTGGTTGCGCGCCTGCGCAAAAGCGGGCGCCGACCACAGGATTGCGGCGAGCAGGCAGAGCGCGACGAGCGGGCGACGCATTGGCGGTGGTCCCGTTGAGGAGGCGTCTGTTGGTTGCCCGGCAGGGGAAGGTGGTTCACGGCCTCGCTTTCGTGCACATGGCAAACGGTGGGGCTCTATCCCTATTCCCTCAGTGGGCAGATTTTGCTAGGAGGCGTTACCCAACCCTTCTGCCCACTGCGTCCCACTTCATGAAGAACGACGAAATCCTAAGCCAAATCACCGAGTTCTGCCGTAAGGCGGACATGGCGGAATCGACGTTCGGCCGGCGCGCGGTGAACGATGGGAAGCTCGTGCACCGCCTGCGCGAGGGCAAGCGCATCACCATCGACACGCTGGACCGGATCCAGGCCTACATGGCCGCATCGATGGCCGGCGGCGTGCCGCCGCCGCGGGGGCTTCAGGTGCCGCCCGAAAAGCGCGATCCCCGCGGCAATTTCCGCTTTTTCGAGAACCGCCAGAAATACCTGCTGTTCGTCCACACTTGCAGTGAGAAGCGGGTCGTCGCCGAGCGCGTGGCGCTGGAGCTCGCCAGCATCCATCCCCGGCCGCCGGCGCTGCGCGTGTTCGATGCCGGCGTTGGCGACGGCACGGTGCTGGCGCGCGTGCTGCGCTCGATGCATCAGCGCTTTCCGCACATGCCGTTCTATGTCGCCGGCAAGGAGCTCAGTCTCGAGGACCTCCGCCTGACGCTGGACAAGGTGCCGGATCGCATTTTCGAGCATCCGGCCTCGGTGTTCGTTTTTACCAACATGCTCTACGCGGAGGCGCCCTGGCTCACGCCGGCATCGCCTGGGGCAGCCGCCGCGACCGTCTGGCATGAGGTTCCCCTGCGGGGGGCTTCCTCGGGCGAGTTCGAGACGCAAATTGCGGAGCTGAAGCCGTTTTTGGAGCAGAACTGGCGCGCGGCGGTCAGCCCGCGCACGGGGATGCCGCTCTATGAGCGGCCTGTCGTGCTGGTGCTCTACCGTGAAGACCAGCGATTTCTGCTCGATTCGACCATTCCACGGCCGGGCCAGGCCGAGGCCAATTTCGACCTCGTTATTGCATCCCAGCCATACCGCGCGCTGTCCTCGGTCAATTTTCGGGCAAAACGGATCATTGCGCCCCTAGCCCGGGCCTTGCGGGCGGGCGGCCGCCTGATCGGGATTCACTCCCATGGCCAGGATCCGGGCATGGAGATGATCCAGGCGATCTGGCCCGGAGAAAATCCTTTCTCGGTGAGCCGTCATGAGCTATTGCGCGCGGTGAAGTACGAGCTCGGCTCGGTGGGCCGCGACCTAAATTTTAATGCTTATGCAGATAACCGCTCGATCTTCAGGTATGATATGGAAGCGCTGCCCAACGAGGTGACGGGCACTATCGGAACCTCGACGGCCTTTGCAGCCTGGAATGCGGCGGTGTATGTGGCTCAGATTGAGGACGACCGGTTGACGGAAATGACTCAAAACGGCCGCACTCTGGATGCCGCCAGGGACGTGCTGCGAAAGTACAATGGGCTCTGGTTTCTCGACGAATCCTACGTCATCTCGCGCCGGCGTGATTGACATCATTCAAAGCTAAATATCGCAACGCCCGCCAGCTAGCGGCGGAACAAGGGGTTACTGATGCGCGCGTCCTATCTCTTCACCAGCGAGTCCGTGTCCGAAGGCCATCCGGACAAGGTGTGCGACCGGATCTCCGACGAGATCGTCGATCTGTTCTACCGCGAAGGACCGAAAGCAGGCATCGATCCCTGGCAAATCCGTGCCGCCTGCGAAACGCTCGCGACCACCAACAAGGTCGTGATCGCCGGTGAGACCCGCGGTCCCGCATCCGTCACCAACGAGCAGATCGAAGGTGTCGTGCGCGCCGCGATCAAGGACATCGGTTACGAGCAGGAAGGTTTCCACTGGCAGAAGGCCGACATCGAGATCCTGCTGCATCCCCAGTCCGCCGACATCGCGCAGGGCGTGGATGCGCTGCAGCCGGGCGAAGTCAAGGAAGAGGGCGCGGGCGACCAGGGCATCATGTTCGGCTACGCCACCAACGAGACGCCAGATCTGATGCCGGCGCCGATCTTCTACGCCCATAAGATCCTGCGCCTCATCTCGGAAGCGCGCCACTCCGGCCGCGAGAAGGTGTTGGGCCCGGACTCCAAGAGCCAGGTCACCGTGCAGTACGAGAACGGCAAGCCGGTCGGCGTGCGCGAGATCGTGGTGTCGCATCAGCATCTGGTCGAGGACATCTCGTCCAAGCAGATTCGCGACATCGTCGAGCCCTATGTGCGCGAGGCGCTGCCGAAGGATTGGATCACGGCGAAGACCATCTGGCACATCAACCCGACCGGCAAGTTCTACATCGGCGGTCCCGACGGCGATTCCGGCCTGACCGGCCGCAAGATCATCGTCGATACCTATGGTGGCGCGGCTCCGCACGGTGGCGGCGCGTTCTCCGGCAAGGATCCGACCAAGGTCGACCGCTCCGCAGCTTACGCGGCCCGCTACGTCGCCAAGAACATCGTCGCGGCCGGTCTTGCCGACCGATGCACGCTGCAGCTCGCCTACGCCATCGGCGTGGCGCGTCCGCTGTCGATCTACATCGACACCCACGGCACCGGTAAGGTGTCGGAGGATCAGCTCGAGAAGGCCGCCGCTAAGGCAATGGATCTCACCCCGCGTGGCATCCGCAGCCATCTCGATCTCAACCGCCCGATCTACGCGCGCACCTCCGCCTATGGCCATTTCGGCCGTACCCCCGACAACGAGGGCGGCTTCTCCTGGGAGAAGACCGATCTCGTCGAAGCGCTCAAGCGCGCGGTCTGATCGCCGACGTCATTCCCGGGACGCCGCCACAGCGGCGAACCCGGAATTCTTCCATCGAGATTCCGGGCCCGCCCCTCCAGGGCGACCCGGAACGACCAATTTAACAATAGGACGCCCGCAATGAACGCGAAGCCCGGCTTCACCGATTACATCGTCAAGGACATTTCGCTCGCCGATTTCGGCCGCAAGGAGCTCTCCCTCGCCGAGACCGAGATGCCCGGCCTGATGGCCACCCGCGAGGAGTACGGCCCGAAGCAGCCGCTGAAGGGCGCACGCATCGCCGGCTCGCTGCACATGACAATCCAGACCGGCGTGCTGATCGAGACGCTGGCCGCGCTCGGCGCCGACATCCGCTGGGTCTCCTGCAACATCTATTCGACGCAGGACCACGCCGCGGCGGCGATCGCAGCCGCCGGCATTCCGGTGTTCGCGGTCAAGGGTGAGAGCCTTACCGAGTACTGGGATTATACCGCCAAGCTGTTCGACTGGCACGGCGGCGGTCACCCGAACATGATCCTCGACGACGGCGGCGACGCCACCATGTACGTCCACCTCGGCCTGCGCGCCGAGAACGGCGACACCAAGTTCCTGGACAAGCCGGGTTCGGAAGAAGAGGAAGTCTTCTTCGCGCTTTTGAAGAAGCAGCTCAAGGAGAAGCCGAAGGGCTACTTCGCCGAGATCGCCAAGAGCATCAAGGGCGTTTCCGAAGAGACCACCACGGGCGTGCATCGTCTCTATGACATGCAGAAGGCCGGCACGCTGCTATGGCCGGCCATCAACGTCAACGACAGCGTCACCAAGTCGAAGTTCGACAACCTCTATGGCTGCCGTGAATCGCTGGTCGACGGCATCCGCCGCGGCACCGATGTGATGATGTCGGGCAAGATCGCGATGGTCGCGGGCTTCGGCGACGTCGGCAAGGGTTCGGCCGCCTCGCTGCGCCAGGCCGGCTGCCGCGTCTTGGTTTCCGAAGTCGATCCGATCTGCGCGCTGCAGGCGGCGATGGAAGGCTATGAAGTCGTGACCATGGAAGATGCCGCGCCCCGCGCCGACATCTTCGTCACCGCGACCGGCAACAAGGACATCATCACGATCGAGCACATGCGCGCGATGAAGGATCGCGCCATCGTCTGCAACATCGGTCACTTCGACAACGAGATCCAGATCGCGGGTCTGCGTAACCTGAAATGGACCAACATCAAGCCGCAGGTCGACGAGATCGAATTCCCCGACAAGCATCGCATCATCATGCTGTCGGAAGGCCGCCTCGTGAACCTCGGCAATGCGATGGGCCATCCGTCCTTCGTGATGTCGGCCTCCTTCACCAACCAGACGCTGGCGCAGATCGAGCTTTTCGCCAACAACAAGGACGGCAAGTACAAGAAGGAAGTCTACGTGCTGCCGAAGTCGCTCGACGAAAAGGTGGCGCGCCTGCACCTCGCCAAGATCGGCGTCAAGCTGACTGAGCTGCGCAAGGACCAAGCCGACTACATCGGCGTCAAGCAGGAAGGTCCGTACAAGTCGGACCATTACCGCTACTGATCCGCTGATCACATCGATCATCGACGCAGAGCCCCGGAGCGATCCGGGGCTTTGTTGTTGTTGAGTGCGACGCACGTGTTTCCTCGCGGTTGTGTTAGAGCCGATTGCTAGTTGACGAGGGATCGTCCCGGTCAGACAATCGTTGACAGCGGAGGAAACAATGGCTCAAGACCATTTCGACGTGCTGATCGTCGGTGCCGGCCTGTCCGGCATCGGCGCGGGCTATCACCTTCAGACCAAATGCCCGGACAAGAGCTACGTCATCCTCGAGGGGCGCGACTGCATCGGCGGCACCTGGGACCTGTTTCGCTATCCGGGCGTCCGCTCCGACAGCGACATGTTCACGCTCGGCTATTCTTTCAAGCCGTGGACCGATCCGAAGGCGATCGCCGATGGCGCGCAAATCCTCAACTACGTTCGCGAAACCGCAGCCGAGAACGGCATCGAGAAGCACATCCGCTTCCACCATCGTGTCAAGCGTGCGGCGTGGTCGACGAGTGAGGCGCGCTGGACCGTCGAGGCCGAGCGCATCACCGGCGAGGGCGCTACCGAAATCGTGCGCTTCTCCTGCAATTTCCTGTTCATGTGCTCGGGCTATTACAAATACGAGGCAGGATACACGCCGGAGTTTCCGGGCGTCGCCGATTTCGCCGGCCGCATCGTGCATCCGCAGAAATGGTCCGACGACATCGACTGCGCGGGCAAGCGCGTCGTCGTGATCGGCTCGGGCGCGACCGCGGTGACGCTGGTGCCTGAGCTCGCCAAGACCGCCGCGCAGGTCACCATGCTGCAGCGCTCGCCGACCTATGTGGTATCGCGCCCGGCGCAGGATCCCGTCGCCAACAAATTGCGGCGCAATCTGCCGACGCGGCTTGCCTATCATCTGATCCGCTGGCGAAACGTGATGTGGGGGATGTTCTTCTTCCAGCTCAGTCGGCGACGCCCTGCGAAGGTCAAGGAGCTGGTTCTCAAGGGCGTGCAGATGGCGCTCGGCCCCGATTACGACGTCGCGACCCATTTCACGCCGCGCTACAATCCCTGGGACCAGCGGCTCTGCCTCGTGCCGGATGGCGACCTGTTCAAGGCGATCCGCGAGCAGCGCGCCTCCGTGGTGACCAAAGAGATCGACATGTTCACCCACGGCGGTATCCGCCTGAAGGACGGCAGCGAGCTTGCGGCGGACATCATCGTGACCGCGACGGGACTGGTGCTCCAGGTCGTCGGTGGGTTGGAGGTGAGCGTCGACGGCCGCGCCGTCGATTTCGCCAATACGCTGACCTACAAAGGCATGATGTATGCCGACGTGCCCAACATGGCCTCCGCCTTCGGCTACACCAACGCATCATGGACACTGAAATGCGACCTCACTTGCGAATATGTCTGTCGGCTCGTCAACTACATGGACCGGCACAATTTTCGGCAGTGCATGCCGCATAATGACGATCCCACGATCACGGCGCAGCCGTCGCTCGATTTCACCTCGGGTTATGTGCAGCGCTCGGTCACAAAGATGCCGAAGCAAGGCTCGAAGCAGCCGTGGCGGCTCTACCAGAACTACGCGCTCGACATCGTCTCCTTGCGGTTCGGCCGGATCGACGACGGCGTGATGCAATATTCCTGATCGCGACGACCTCAGCGTTCTAAGCGTTGCGCGTGGTAAGCGGCAGGGCAAGATCAATCGCGAGTGCGAGCACCACGGCGCCACCGCCCAGCGCGAACAGGACGAGATAATCGCCGCCGGTCTGCGCGTAGATCCAGGAGAAGCCGTAGGCCGCGGCCGCCTGGAACAGCGCAAAGCTGGTCGTGGCATGGCTCCACGTCCTGCGCTGCTGCTCGGCAGAATGGGGGACCAGCTCATGGATACGTCCGAGCACGAGCGGTACGATGCCGGGTGTGAAGCCGCCGACCACCACGCTCGACACGATCAGCGAGAGAGGCGCGGTACTGACGGTCGGGAGCAACACGGCGGCCGCTTCGATCAGGAAGGCGGCGCGTAGCGCGGGTCCAAACCCAGCGCGATCGCCGAGATGACCTGTGACCAGGGGGCCGACGATTGCGCCAAGGCCGTAGAGCACCCAGTAGTGCGATCCCGCGGCAATACCTTGGCCGAGGCCGCGCGCGACGAAATCGACGATGAAGACCATGTGCGGCACCAGCGCCACCGCGTTGAGGCCGTATTGGACGAGCAAGCCGCGAATGGCGGGCGAAGCGTGCTTCGCCCGCTGCGACGACACGGTATCGGTCTTGGCCTCGGCAGGCCAGTTCCACCAGCTCACCAGCGTGAGCGTGCCCGAGACCACGCCAAGACCATACCAACTCTGTTGCAAGCCTTGCTGCAGCAATAGCGGCACCAGCGTGCCCGATGCGGCGACACCGAGCCCGACACCGGCAAAGATCACGCCGCCGACCACGCCGGGCTTCGCGGCCGAGGTATGGGGCAGAATGACGGAGGCCGCCAGCACCATGATGATTCCGCCGGTGAGCCCCGACAGGAAGCGCCAGGCGAAAAACCAGGTGAACGACACCGGGGTTGAGCTGGCAAAAAAAGAGAGGGTCGCGAGCAGCATCATCGCCCGCAAAGCGCGAACGGCGCCGATGCGCGCGGCCACGGTCCGCGCCGCGAGCGCGCCGGCGAGATAGCCGGCCAGGTTCGCTGCACCGAGATAGACGACGTCGGACGGGTCGAACCATTTTGCGGCGATCAGAGCCGGGATCAGCGGCGTGTAGGAAAAGCGCGCGAGGCCAAGTCCGACCAGCGATGCTGACAATCCGGCTACCGCATATCGCCAGGTTTGCTGTGAAGAAATGTCTGATGTCGAACCCGACCGCTGATGCGGTCGGGGATGAACTTGCTGCTTGGCATCTGCGTCTGTCATGTCGTCCTCGTGCGCGCGAAGGCGCTAGCGTTCAGTGGCCCGCGCTCTGGCCGCCGTCGACATGCAGGATTTCGCCGGTGACGAAGGAGGCGCCCTCGAGATAGAGCACGGCATCGACGATGTCGGACATCTCGCCCATATGGCCGACAGGATGCAGCGCATCGAGCTGGGCGTGCGTCGCGACGGGATGCATCGGCGACTTGATGATGCCGGGCGACACCGCGTTCACGCGGATACCGCGCTTGGCATATTCGATCGCGAGCGACTTGGTCGCGGCGCTCAACCCGCCCTTGCTCAGCGAGGCTAGCACCGAGGGCACGTTCGAATTGGCCTGGTCGACCAGCGTGGTTGTGATCTGGACAACGTGGCCGGACCCCTGCTTCTCCATCTCGGCGATAGCGAGCTGCGTGACGTGGAAGAAGCCCGCGACGTTGGTACCCATCACCGCCGCATAGTCCTCCGCCGTGTACTGCGTGAACGGCTTTGCGACGAAAATGCCGGCGTTGTTGACCAGCGTGTCGACGCGGCCGAAGCGGGCGACGGCTTGCGAGACCACCCGCTCGGCAGTGTTCCGGTCGGCGATGTCGCCGGCAATGGCGAGGACTTCGTCATCGCCCGACGGCTTGATGGAGCGCGCTGTCGCGACGACGCGATAATTTCGATCGCGAAAACCCTGGACCAGGGCGGCACCGATGCCCTGCGAGGCACCGGTGATGATGGCAACCTTCTGCTCGATACCCATGATTGGCTCCTGTTGTTGGCTTTCAGAACCTGCGCCAGCGACGGCTGGCTTGGCGGATGAGGTACGCCGCAGCGGGCCGGCTGCGAATATGCGCTGTCCGGCAGACACTCTTTCGCGGCGCGAACGAATGCCGGGCCGACGCCCGGCAGTGGTTGTCGCAGCGGGAGCGAACGCCTAGCTTGCATTCGGAGCTCGATGGGCTGGTGGGAAACGCATGGATCGTCTGGATGCGATGAAGGTGTTTGTCCTTGCGGTGGACGAGGGAAGCCTTGCCGCTGCGGGCCGCAAGCTCGGCCGTTCGCCGGCGGCGGTCAGCCGCGCCATTGCTTTCCTGGAGCAGCGGGTCGGTGCCGAGCTGCTGCACCGGACCACACGCTCCATCAAGCTGAGCGAGGAGGGCGAGCGCTATGTCGCGGTCTGCAGGCGCGTGCTCACCGAGTTGGAGGAGGCCGACGACATCGCAGCCGGGCCGCGCACGGCGCCCCGCGGTTTGCTCACGATCACTGCTCCGGTGGTGTCGGGTGAGATGGTGCTGCGGCCGATCCTCGATGCGTTTCTCGATGCCTATCCGACCGTGTCGGCAAAACTCCTGCTGTTCGATCGTGCGGTCAATCTGATCGAGGAGGGGGTCGACGTCGCGCTTCGCATCGGTCATCTCGCGGATTCAGCGATGGTCGCGATGCGGGTCGGCGAGATCAGCCGCGTCGTGGTGGCATCACCGCGCTATCTGAAGCAGCACCCGCGCATCACCGAGCCCGGCGATCTCGCCAAGCACCAGATCGTCGCGATGGCCCATCTCCCCAATTCCTGGACCTTTGCACCGCAGGCCGGGTCGTCGGCAGCCCGCACGGTACAGTTCACGCCGCGCCTTGTCGTCAACAGCACCTATGCGGCGGTGGCCTCGGCCGTCGCCGGCCGCGGTGTGGCGCGAATGTATTCGTACCAGGTGGGTGAGCAGGTCGCGCGCGGCGAGCTCGAGATCGTGCTGCCCGGCGACGAGGATCCCGAGATGCCCGCGCATTTGATCTGTCCGCAGGGCCGGCTCTCGGTGCCGAAGGTGCGGACCTTCACGGACTTTGCGGTGCCGCGGCTGAAGAAGCAGTTTGCTCGGCTCAAGAAGGGCATCACTGCGCGGTGAGCCGCTGCGCGCACGGGCAATGCGTTGTTTTGCGTATACGGCCGCTAGGCTGAATCAGCCATATTGCCCGAACGGTTAACGCCGGATTAACCGCGGAGTCCTAGCCTGTCTCGGCCGGGGTTACTTGCAAGGCCGAGGTGAGCCCAATGGAAGCCCAGAGAATCGCGGTCGACGCCGTCGTCGCGTTGACCGATTGCGACCGCGACGCCGTCATCGCGTTTATCCGCCGCCTGTATCTCGCCGGCGTCACCGACCCCAAGCGCCTGACCTTCAAGGGTCTCCAGGCCCTGTCACGGGCGTGATCAGGGCCCCGTACGATCTATTACTGGACGGTTGGATCGCTGATCCGGATTGACGTGACACGGTCCGCCTGCACTTCGAATGAGAAGGGCTATGGGTGATAGGTCCAGAGCTCGGTCTTCTCCAGCCCGCTCGGCCCGACATGGAAGGGGCCGCCGAACTGCGCCATCAGTTTCTCGGTGCTGTCGCCGAGATTGATGTGGTTGAAGCTGTAGCCGGGAGCGGGTGCCGGCCCGCTGACCTGAAGCGCGATCACGCGGTCGTGCTGTCGGCGCTGCGATGATCGCGTCTAGTGATGGTGCTTGTGTGCTTCGGAGCTATCGGGGCGTTGGTAACCGCGCAGCTCCGCGTATCGCTGCATTTGGCTCTGATCGAGCAAGGCGGTTGTCGACAGATGATATTTGAGGTGGCTTTCGCGGAGCAGTGCCTGGGTTTCCGAAATGGCAACGAGGGTCGCCTTGAGTGACTCCGATGTCACGACGCGGGCAGAGAAGAGCCGGTCCAACTCCGTTTCCTGCTCGACCAGCTTGTTACCCAGCGGGACCGCCTCTTGCTTCATGGCCTCGAACAGGCGCTGAACCCGGATGCGCTGATCCGCGGTCAAGTCAAGCCGGTCACCGAACTCAAGAACATGGCTCGGACCGGGATATCCGTTGAGCTCGGCGGCAAGCGCCAGGCCCATGCCACGTCCGGCTCGAAGATCGTCGATCTGCTGGTGCGATAGCGCCTTGATGGGGCGCTGCTCAAGGCCGGCATAGGGCTGACCGGACTGCGCGCTGGCTGCATTGCACGAAACGACAAGTGCGGCCGCAAGGAGAAGGCGTCTCATGAGTCTGGCTCCATGAAATCGGCCCGGTTCGTCGATCGATCTCCACCGGTGCTCTCCACATATCTTGCTGGACGGTTCGCCTCATGGCAACAAGATTGCCACGATTGAGTTGCCGAACATGGAGCAGGCGATGGCCTCCTTGCCGACCGCGAATGCTGAGATCACGCAGTTCTTTCGTCACTGGCTGGAGACCTTCGCGGGCTATGTCCGCGAGGTCGACTATGCTTCGGCGCGGCCGCTCTTCCATCCGGATGTGCTGGCCTTCGGCACGCGCAACGACATCATTCCCGGCCTCGACCAATGGGTCACCACGCAATGGGACAACGTCTGGCCCAAGACGGCCGACTTCCGTTTCGTCATCGACCAGGCCTCGATCCTGGCATCGTCCGATGGCACGATGGCGACCGTGATCGTGCCGTGGACGAGCACGGGCTATCATCCCGACGGCAGCGCGTTTCCGCGCCCCGGCCGGGCCACGATGGTGTTTTCAAGATATGGCGATAGCTGGCTCTGCGCGCATTCGCACATGTCGCTCAATCGGGGTGTGCCGCAGACAAGCCACGCCGATCGGCCGGTGAAGGCCTGGTAGATCGGCATCGTCCGCCAGCGAAATGCAAAAGGCCCCGGACATGCCCGAGGCCTTCTTAGTTAGAGCCGTCGTGAGCCTTACTCCGGCTGGCCGATCGAGACCTTCAGCGTGCCGACGCCGTCGACGCCGCATTCAAGCTTGTCGCCGGGCTGGAGCTGCGACACGCCGGCCGGCGTGCCCGTCATGATGATGTCGCCGGCGGCGAGCTTCACCTGCTGCGAGAGCTGCCAGATGATCTCGGGCACGTTCCAGATCAGCTCGGTGAGGTCGCCTTTCTGCGCTTCCTTGCCGTTGACCGTGAGCCAGATCTTGCCCTTGGTGGGATGGCCGATTTTCGATGCCGGCTGCACCGCGGAGCAGGGCGCCGAATAGTCGAACGACTTGCCGACCTCCCACGGACGCTCCTTCTTGCGCGAGGCGATCTGCAGGTCACGGCGGGTCAGGTCGATGCCGACGGCATAGCCGTAGACATGGTCGAGCGCCTTGTCGGCGGAAATGTTGAGGCCGCCGCTCTTCATCGCGACGATCAGCTCGACCTCGTGATGCAAATCCTTGGTTAGGGGCGGATAGGGAATGGTGGCGCCGTCGGGCACCAGCATGTCGGCGTGCTTGGCGAAGAAGAACGGCGGGGCGCGCTCGTCATTGCCCATCTCGCGGATGTGCTCGAGATAGTTGCGGCCGACGCACCAGATGCGGCGCACGGGATAACGCCCGCTTTCCCCGACGACGGGAAGAGAAGCCTGGGCCGGAAGCGGGATGACGTAGGAGGCGGCGTTCATGGTGCGATCTCGCTGCTCTTAAGGTGAAGGGAACTCTATGCGGTTGCGCTGATCGGCGCCAGAGCGCCGGCGACGTGATGTTGCAGGCGGAAGAACGAGGCGTAGCGCCCGCCGCGGCGGAGCAGCTCGTCATGCCGGCCTTGCTCGACGATCTCGCCGCCCTCGACCACCAGAATCGCATCGGCGTGCATGATGGTGTGCAGGCGATGTGCGATCACGATGGTGGTGCGGTTCTGGCAGAGATGCTCGATCGCCTCCTGCACCTGCCGCTCGGACTCAGAATCGAGCGCGGCGGTGGCTTCGTCGAGCAGGATGATCGGCGCGTTCTTGATCAGCGCGCGCGCGACCGCGATGCGCTGGCGCTGGCCGCCGGACAGCTGCGTGCCGTGCTCGCCGACGGGCGTGTCGTAGCCGAGCGGGAAGCCCATGATGAAATCATGCGCACAGGCTGCTTTCGCAGCATCGATGATTTGGTCTTCGGTCGCGCCCGCGCGGCCGAAGGCGATGTTGTTGCGGATGGTGTCGCGGAACAGATAGACGTCCTGGCCGACATAGGCGGTCTGGGCCCGCAGCGATTTTCGCGAGACGGCGCCGATCGACTGGCCGTCGATCACGATGTCGCCTTGCGTCACCTCGTAGAAGCGCAGCAGCAACCCCAGCACGGTCGATTTGCCGCCGCCGGAGGGGCCGACCAATGCGGTGACCTTGCCGGGCTCGGCAACAAAACTCATGCGGTTAAGGACGGTCTCACCGTTGCGATAGGAGAAGCTGACGTCGCGCAGCTCGATGCGTGCGTTCGAGAGTTTCAGCGCCGGCTTGTCGTCGTCGGAATGCTCGCTCGCGGGGCTGTCGACGACTTCGAGCAGCATGCGGGCGCCGACGAGCTGGCTGTTGAGATCGATGTTGAGCCGCGCCAGCCGCTTGGCCGGCTCGGTCGCCATCAGGAAGGCGGTCATGAAGGAAAAGAACGCGCCGGGCGTGGCGTTGAGCGCGACCACGCTATAGCCGCCGTAAAGCAAACAGCCAGCGACCGCGAAGCCGCCGAGCATCTCCATCAGCGGATTGGAGCGGTTGGCGACGCGGGCCATCTTGTTGGCGTTGCGCTCGACGATCGCGATATTCTCGTCGATGCGGTTCTGCATGGTGTCTTCGAGCGTGAACGCTTTCACCGTGCGGATGCCCTGCAGCGACTCCTGCATCGTCTCCAGGATGTCGGCGGTGCCGGTGAACTGGTTGTAGGCGAGCCCCTTGATGCGCTTGACCAGCTTGCGCAGCACCAGCATCGCCGGCGGCACCGCGACGAGGCCGATGAACGACATCACCGGATCCTGCCACACCATCACGCCGATCATGGCGAGCAGCATCATGAGGTCGCGCCCGACCGCATTGACCAGCATGTTGAGGACATCGGTGATGGACTTTGCGCCAGCTGTCAGCCGCGCCAGAAATTCCGACGAATGCCGCTCGGAGAAGAATCCGACGCTCTCGCGCATCAGCTTGGCGAACAGCTGGCGCTGGTTGGTGGCGAGGATCGCGTTGGAGATGTTGGTCAGGATCACCATGTGTCCGTAGGTCGCCACGCCCTTGATGAAGAGCAGGATCACCGTGATGCCCGAGAACATCGCGATGCCCGGGATGTTCTTGTCGACATAGGCCTGGTTGATGACCTGGCCGAGCACGTAGGTCGCGCCCGCGGTCGATCCGGCGGCAAGCGCCATCAGCGCGAAGGCGACGAGGTAGCGCCGCCAGTAGATGATCCCCTGTTCCGTGACCAGGCGGCGAATCAGGACCGCTGCCGCATAGGGATCGTCGGTGATTTTCTTTGGAAACTGAGCCATCCGCAGTCCATTGACGGCACAGGAATAAGCCTGCCCGCGCGTCAGGGATCGAACGGCCTCTGTGCCCGCTAAGCCAGCGCTTTTCAAGCCCAATTAAGGGCTTGCGCCCGGATGGAATCTAGGCCGAGGCGGCGTGGCGGAGCTCGCCGTGACGCTCGCGGAACAGCTTGTCCTCCCAGGCCAGCGCATGGGCTGCGATGGTCTCGAGGTCGTCGTATTGCGGCTTCCAGTCGAGCAGGCCGCGGATGCGGCTGGTGTCGGCGACCATGGTCATGATGTCGCCGGGCCGGCGCGGGGCGTATTGCACGGCGAAGCTGCGGCCCGAGACACGGCGCACCGCGTCGATGGTCTCCAGCACCGAGTAGCCGCGGCCATAGCCGCAATTGAGCGTCGTCGAGGCGCCGCCGTTGCGCAAATAGGCGAGCGCCGAGCGATGCGCCTGCGACAGGTCCGTGACATGGATGAAGTCGCGGATGCAGCTGCCGTCCTGGGTCGGATAGTCGGTGCCGAACACGTCGATCTTGGCGCGCTGGCCGGTCGCGGCTTCCACCGCGATCTTGAGCAGATGCGTGGCGCCGACGGTGGCAAGGCCGATGCGGGCCTGCGGATCGGCACCCGCAACGTTGAAATAGCGCAGGGTCACGTATTGCATGCCGTAGGCGGCGGCGACGTCGTGCAGCATGATCTCGGTCATCAGCTTCGACGAACCGTAGGGCGACAGCGGTCGCGTCGGCGCATGCTCGGGCACCGGCACCTGGTCCGGATCGCCGTAGACCGCCGCGGTCGAGGAGAAGATGAAGCGGTCGATGCCGCGCTTGACCGCGACGTTGAGCAGGTTGCGCGCGGTCGTGAAATTGTTGCGGTAATAGCCGAGCGGATCGCGCATCGAATCCGGCACGACCACCGAGCCCGCGAAATGGATGATGCTCTCGATGTTGTGCTGGGCGATCACGCCTTCGAGCAGGTTCTCGTCGCCGGCATCGCCAATGAACAGCGGCACGCCTTCGGGCAGATAGGCCGAGAAACCGGTGGAGAGATCGTCGATCACGACGACGTCCTCGCCAGCTTCCGCCAGCGCCAGAACCGTATGGCTCCCGATATAGCCGGCACCGCCGGTGACAAGCACAGTCATGATCTCACCCGTCTTCGATCAACGCTCCAAGCTAACGTTTACGTGGTGAAGAGTGGGTATCGGCGCGGCTGAACTGGTCACTATGCTTAATGTTGCGTATAGGGACTTTCGAAACGGAGCGTGGCGTGGCGAATTCCCCAAGCGATCTCGAAGTGATCGTGCCAAATCTGCACAGGCGCTATTCCGGGGTCACCGCGACCAACCGGATGGTGGCGCCGCGGCTGGCAAAGCTCTATCGCGCCGCGTGGTTCGGCTCCGACGCGCCGGAGGGCATCGCGCGCCTGGGCGGTGCCGATCTCCTGAGATTGTGGCGCCGCAAGGCGCCGGTGATCTGGCACGCGCGCCGCAACAACGAGATGATCGCGGGCGTGCTGTTGCGCGCGCTCGGCTGGCCGCTCAAGCTCGTCTTCACCTCGGCGGCGCAACGCCATCATAGCTGGATCACGCGCTCGCTGATCCGGCGCATGGAGGCGATCATCGCGACATCAGATCTTTCGGCTTCGTTCCTGAAAGTGAAGGCGACGGTGATTCCGCACGGCGTCGACACCGCCGTCTATGCGCCGCCGGCGGATCGCGCTGCGGCCTTCGCGGAAGCCGCGCTGCCGGGCCGCTACGCGATCGGCTGCTTCGGCCGTGTACGTGCGCAGAAGGGCACCGATGTGTTCGTCGATGCGATGTGCCGCCTGCTGCCGCGCTATCCGGATTTCACCGCTGTCATCGTAGGCCAGGTCACACCCGAGCAAACCGCTTTTGCAAACGACCTGAAGAAGCGGATCGAGGCCGCCGGCCTGCAATCGCGCATCGTCATCACCGGCGAGCTGCCGATCGAAGACGTGCAGCGCTGGTATCAGCGGCTGACCATCTACGCCTTCACCTCGCGCAACGAAGGTTTTGGCCTGACGTTGATCGAGGCGATGGCGGCCGGCAGCGCGCTGGTCGCCGCGCGCGCCGGCGCGGCCGAACTCGTCGTCGAGGATGGTGTGACCGGCGTGCTGATCCCGACCGGTGATGCGGATGCGCTGGCTGCAGCGCTGGAGCCGTTGATGCGTGACGTGGCCGCCGCGAACGCTATGGGTGAGCGCGGGCGGGCACGGGTGCTCGAACGATTCAGCCTCGATGCCGAGGCAGCCCGGATCGGTGAGGTCTATCGGCCACTGCTCTGAGCGAGCGGAGAAAATATATGCCCATGCACTAGTCGGGCAGCGGAATCCATGGCTTGGCGGCCTGCGCAATGCAAATGCGGATTTTCGAACTTGTTTGAGCCGTCGGACGAGACACTGCAAGTAGATGGCATTGTAGATTGTGCGCGACCCCCTCGGATACACTCCGGCACGGCACCCGTTGACGTTCTTTCTCGGCTCGATGTCCCGCCGGATCGCCGCGGTCTACGGTCGCGTGGTCCGGGCGAGCACCTCGGTCACGAACGCGTCGAGGTCGCCGCCTGGAAAGAGAAAGCCCGGCAGTCCAAGCGCCTTGCCGGCCTCGATGTCCCGAGCCTGATCTCCGATTACGAAGCTTCCGTCGAGTTGCACCGGCCAGTGCTGGATGAGATCGTGCAACATACCGGGTGCGGGCTTGCGCCAATCATGCTCTCCGATGTAGCCGGCGACCGTTCCTTGCGGATGGTATGGACAGAAGCGGATGTCATCGATCCGCGCGCTGTCACGGGCGAGCTCGGCGCACATCCAGCCGTGCAGCCGGTTCACGTCGGCGTCGGTGAAGAGGCCGCGCGCGACGCCGGACTGGTTGGTGAAGACGAATACCCAATAGCCGGCCTCGTTGAGGCGGCGAATGGCCCTGGCAACGTTGGGCATCCAGCGGATGCGGTCTTGCGTGCCGATATAGCCATCGTCACGGTTGATGACGCCGTCGCGATCGAGGAATGCGGCGGGCTTCGCCGCGCGGCCGTCAGACATTTCCAAGTCCCTGCGTCCTCGCCAGCACGTCTCTTGCGATCTCGACCACGTCTTGCGCCGGGATATCTCGCATGCAGCGGTGGTCGTTCATCTTGCAGATCGTGCTCTGGCAGGGTTGGCAGGAGAGCACGCTCTTGTGCTGCACCACGGTCGCGGCGAGGCCGTTAAGGGGGGCCCAGAGATAGGGGCTGGTCGGGCCGAAGATGCCCATGGTCGGCGTGCCCAGGGCGGCTGCGATGTGCATCAGGCCGGAATCGTTGGAGATCGCGACGCCGGCCGCAGCCATGGCCAGCACGCCGTTGCGCAGATCCTTGCCGGTGAGGTCCCGGACCCCGGCGCCGCCGGCCCCGACGATCTCCTGGGCCAAGCCCTTTTCCCCGGGGCCGCCGACCACCCAGACCTCGAGGCCGCGCTCGGCGAGCAAGCGGGCGGCCTCGGGATAGTAGGTCCAGCGCTTTGAGACCCCGACCGAGCCGGGGGCGAGCGCTACCGCAGCGCCTGCGCTGAGGCCGTTAGCCTGCCGCCAGCGGACGATGTCCTCGGCCGGGACCCGCAACTGCGGCACCGGCCATTCCGGCCGCAGCGGGGCGCCATCGGGCCGGGCGAGGGCGGCGTTCTTGTCGATGAAGCGGGGCAGCTTCTTTTCGCCCCAGCGCCAGCGGTTGAGCAGGCCGAACCGGAATTCGCCGACGAAGCCGACCCTTTCCGGAATCCCGGCCAAAGCGGGCGCGATGGCGGCCTTCCAGGTCCGGGGCAGCACCAGGGCGGTGCCGTAGTTCCGCTCGCGCAGGAGCTTCGCCAGGCCGAGCTGGCGGCCCACGGCGAGCCGGCCGCGCGGCAGGTCCCAGACGATCGCATCGCGCACGCCGGGCATGTAATCGACCAGGGGGGCACACAGGGAGGTCGTGAGCAGATCGACCGGCCGGTTCGGCCAGCGCTCGTTCAGGACCCGCACGACGGTGTGATTCCGGACGAAATCGCCGATCCACATGTAGGGCACGATCAGGATCGGGCGCGTGTCGCTCCGATCTGCCTCGCCACTAAGTTGCGAATCTTGGTTCATTCGTTAATAAGGCCGAAGGTGCGCTGATGTGGCGCTTCGGTTAGCCGCTCCGGGCCGGCAGGTAAAGCCGGCTGAGCGGCCATCCCAAAACCGCTTACACTTTAGAGGATCATGCGCTAGGGCAAGATCGGGTCGCAAACATCGGGCAGGCTAGGTGAAATGTTGCTGGTGACCGGCGGGGCCGGTTTTATCGGATCGAATGTCCTCGCCGCGCTGAACGAGGCCGGCCGCAGCGACGTCGTCGTCTGCGATCTCCTTGGCACCGAGGGCAAATGGCGCAATCTCGCCAAGCGGCAGCTTGTGGATATCGTGCCGCCGGCTGAACTGCCGGACTGGCTGAAGGGCCGCAAGCTCGATGCCGTGATCCATCTCGGGGCGATATCCGCGACCACTGCGACCGACGGCGACCT
Organism: Bradyrhizobium sp. WSM4872; assembly: GCF_055811715.1. Classification (NCBI taxonomy): domain Bacteria; kingdom Pseudomonadati; phylum Pseudomonadota; class Alphaproteobacteria; order Hyphomicrobiales; family Nitrobacteraceae; genus Bradyrhizobium; species Bradyrhizobium sp. WSM4872. Next base: position 161,795 of record NZ_JBVVPT010000002.1, read on the forward strand.
GGTGTTCGAGACCAATTTCCGCCTGTCGATGCGCCTCCTGGACTGGTGCACGGCGAATGCGGTGCCGTTGATCTACGCCTCCTCGGCGGCGACCTATGGCGACGGCGAGGCAGGATTTGACGACGATGTCTCGGTCGCTGCGTTGAAGAAACTGCGGCCGATGAACCTCTACGGCTGGAGCAAGCACCTGTTCGATCTCGCCGTCGCCGAGCGCGCAGCGAAGGGCGAGAAGCTGCCGCCGCAATGGGCCGGGCTGAAATTCTTCAACGTGTTCGGCCCCAACGAATACCACAAGGGCTCGATGATGAGCGTGCTGGCGCGGCGCTTCTACGACGTCAAAGCGGGCCGCGTCGTGCAATTGTTCAAGTCGCATCGCGAGGGCATCGCGGACGGCGACCAGCGCCGCGATTTCATCTATGTCGACGACGTCGTGCGCGTGATCATGTGGCTGCTGGCAACGCCCTCGGTGTCCGGCATCTTCAATGTCGGCACCGGCAAGGCGCGCAGCTTCAGGGATCTGATGCTGGCGGCTTATGCCGCGCTCGGCGCCAGCCCCAACATCGAATACATCGACATGCCCCAGCAGATCCGCGGCAGCTACCAGTACTTCACCCAGAGCGAGGTCGATCGCCTCCACCGCGCCGGCTATAATGGCGGCTTCACGACGCTCGAGGACGCAGTGAAGGCCTATGTCGGGGATTATCTCGACCGGCCCGACCGCTTCCGCTGAGGCCCATCATCATGCCGACGCCCATTCTCGATTTCGATGCCCTCGCGCAAGCCATCTCGGGCCGCACGGTCCTGTGCATCGGCGACATCATGCTGGACGAGTTCGTCTATGGCGAGGTGTCGCGGATCTCGCCGGAAGCGCCGGCGCCGGTCATCGCGGCACAGCGCAGCGAGATCCATGTCGGCGGTGCCGGAAACGTCGCGCGCAACGTCGCCGCGCTCGGCGCGCGCTGCATCTTCGTCGGCCTCGTCGGCGAGGACGATGCGGGCAGGCAGCTCGCCTCGACGCTTGCGGAGCAGGGCGCAATCGAAAGCGTTCTGGTGTGTGATCCCTCGCGTCCGACCACGCGAAAAGTCCGTTTCGTCTCCGAGCATTTTTCCACGCACATGCTGCGTGCGGATTGGGAGCAGGCACAGCCTGCTTCCGATACGATCGAGACCAAGCTGATTGAAGCGATCTTGCCGCAGATCGCGCGCGCCGACGTCGTGTTGCTGTCCGACTACGCCAAGGGGGTGCTGACCGCCCGCGTCATCCGCCACACCATCGACGCCGCGCGAAAACTCGGCAAGCCCGTGATCGTCGATCCCAAGAGCCTGAACTGGGCGATCTATCGCGGCGCCACGCTGCTCACGCCCAATCGCAAGGAGTTTTCGGAAGCGACCCGAAGCCGCGCCGACACGCCGCAGAGCATCGTCGATGCCAGCGAGGACGTGATGCGGCTCGCCGACTGCGAAGCGATCCTGGTCACCCAAGGTGAGCACGGCATGACGTTGGTGCCGCGCAACGGCGAGGCCGTTCACGTTCCGGCGTTCCCGGTCAAGGTGCGCGACGTTTCCGGCGCCGGCGACACCGTCGCCGCGGCACTCGCGGTGTCGCTGGCCACGGGCGCGGACTGGGACACGGCGCTTCGCATGGCCAGTGCCGCGGCCGCCGTCGCCGTCGGCAAGCAGGGCACCGCAAGCGTGAGTGCGGCCGAGCTGAAGCGAAAGATATTGCCGCATGCCTATCTCGCGGCCGAAGAGAAGATCGTGCTCGAGCCTGGTGCGCTCGACGCGCAGCTCGCGGAATGGAAGAAGCAAGGCCAGCGCGTCGGCTTCACCAATGGCTGCTTCGACATCCTGCATCCCGGCCACGTCAAGGTGCTGACAGCGGCGCGCTCCGCCTGCGACCGCCTGATCGTGGGCCTCAACAGCGATGCCTCGGTGCGGCGGCTGAAGGGCGCCGACCGCCCCGTTCAGGACGAGCGAGCGCGTGCCGAAGTGCTGGCGGCACTCGAAGCCGTCGATCTCGTGGTTATTTTCGATGAGGATACGCCGATCGACCTGATCATCCGCATCAAGCCGAGCGCGCTGGTCAAAGGGGGCGATTACAGCCGCGAGCAGGTGGTCGGCCACGAGGTCGTCGAGGCCGCGGGCGGGACGGTCGTGCTGGTCGACATTCTCCAGGGCTTCAGCACGACGGCGCTGGTTCATCGCGCGCGGGGAGGGGGCAAGTGACGACGCTCGCGGGGGAGACGACCGGCCAGGTGCTGTGGCGGCGTCTGCGCAGTCCGGCGGCCTGGTCCGAGACGGTCGATCTGTTTGCGATCCTGACCGCGGCCTCGCTGCCATGGTCGACGTCGCTTGCGGCGATATTCAATGTCCTGATGCTGATCTGCATGGTGCCCTTCCTTGATGTCAGGGCATTTCTGCAGTCGCTGAAGCGCCCGATCTCGGCAGCGCCGATCGCGCTGTTCCTCCTCGCGCTGCTGGGAACGCTGTGGTCGGATGTCGCCTGGGGCACGCGCTTCTATGCCGTCGGTCCAACCGTCAAGCTACTCGTAATTCCCGTCCTGCTGTATCATTTCGAGCGTTCGGCGCGCGGGCACTGGGTCTTCATCGCCTTCCTGGTATCCTGTGCGTTGCTGTCCGTGATGTCGTGGCTGGTGGCCTTCTACCCCGGCCTGTCGCTGAAACCCGGTGATCCGCTCGAGCGTGGCATCTTCGTCAAGAACTACATCGACCAGAGCCAGGAATTTACCCTCTGCGCGATCGCGCTGGCCTATCCGGTCGTGGCGCTGCTGCGCGACAAGCGCTACTGGCTCGCGGGGGGGGTGACGGCCCTGGCGCTCAGCTTCTTCGTCAATATGGCCTTCGTGGTGGTGTCCCGTACCGCGCTCCTCACCGTACCGATCATGGTCGCCGTGTTCGCGTTGCTGCACCTGACCCGGCGCAGCATCGCGATCATCTCCGCCGTCCTGCTCGCCGGTGCCGCACTCGCCTGGCAGGCCTCGCCGCAATTGCGCAAGACCGCGGACACGTTTTCCAGGGACTATCGGCTTTTCACCCAGCAGAAAGTCCCGACCTCCATGGGCGAGCGACTTGTGTACTGGCAAAATTCAATTCATTTTTTTGCGCAAGCTCCAGTCGCAGGGCACGGCACGGGGTCCGGTTATGAGCTGTTCGAGAAGGTTTCCAAGGGCGAGGAATGGGTCCAGGGGGTCAGGGTCTTTCCCAATCCGCATAACCAGACGCTGCATGTCGCCGTGCAATGGGGCGTCATCGGCATCGCGGTTCTCTATACGATCTGGATCGCGCACCTGCTGTTGTTTCGCGGCCATGGCATTGCCAACTGGATCGGCCTGCTGGTCGTGATCCAGAACGTCTTCACCTCCCTATTCAACTCCCATCTGTTCGATTTTCACGAAGGCTGGATGTACGTCATCGGCGTTGGCGTTGCCGGCGGCATGGCGATCCGGGCCGGCGCGGCGCGGCGCGGCGAGGTGGGGGAAAACGGTTCCTGAGCCGCCGCACGGCCGGCAAGGCCTGACTGGCAACTCTTGCCGAGATGGGCTATCAGCGCGGTCAGGTTGAACCTAACTGGATTTTCATCGGTCGTGACGCGGCTCTCGCATCTCACTTTGCGCAATCTCCTGATCGCGCTCCACGACCTGCTGGCGACCGCGGCGGCGCTGTTTGCCGCCTTATATGTGCGCTTCGAGGGCGGCGACGGCTTCTTCGATCGCCTGCCGCTGCTGATCCAGATCCTGCCCTATTTCCTCGCCTTTAGCGTAGTCGTGTTCTTCGTCTTCAACCTGACCACGACGAAATGGCGCTTCATCTCGCTGCCCGACGCGTTGAACATCATCCGCGTCGCCACCGTGCTGACGGTTGCACTCCTGGTGCTCGACTACATCTTTGTCGCCCCCAACGTCCGCGGCGCCTTCTTCCTCGGCAAGGTGACCATCGTCCTCTATTGGTTCCTCGAGATCACCTTCCTCAGCGCATTGCGCATGGCCTACCGCTATTTCCGCTATACGCGGGTTCGGCGTCACGCCCGTACCGGAGATGCCGCGCCGACGCTGCTGATCGGCCGCGCCGCGGACGCCGAGGTGCTGTTGCGCGGAATCGAGAGCGGGGCGATCAAGCACATCTGGCCGGTCGGTGTGCTCTCGCCGTCGAGTTCCGATCGCGGCCAGTCCATCCGCAACGTCCCTGTCCTGGGCGGCGTCGACGACATCGAGGATGTCATCGCCGACTTCACCAAGCGCGGCAAGGGAATCGCGCGCGTCGTGATGACGCCGACGGCGTTCGAGCCGGAGGCCCACCCCGAATCGATCCTGATGCGGGCGCGCAAGCTCGGCGTGATCGTGAGCCGCATGCCCTCGCTCGAGAGTGGCGATACGCCACGGCTCATGGCCGTCGCCGTCGAGGACCTGCTGCTGCGGCCGAGCGAAAAGATCGACTATGCGCGGCTCGAGGCCCTGATCGAGGGCAAGGCGGTGATCGTTACCGGCGGGGGCGGCTCCATCGGTTCCGAGATCTGCGAGCGTGTCGTCGCGTTCGGCGCCGCGCGCCTTCTGATCGTGGAAAATTCCGAGCCGGCACTCTACGCGATCACGGAAGCGCTCGCGGTGCTCGGCAGCGCTGCTTCGATCGAAGGGCGGATCGCCGACATCCGAGACCGTGAGCGCATCGTGCGCCTGATGGCCGAGTTCAAGCCGGACATCGTGTTCCATGCCGCGGCGCTCAAGCACGTGCCGATCCTCGAACGCGACTGGAGCGAGGGGGTCAAGACCAACATTTTCGGTTCGATTAACGTCGCCGATGCAGCGCTTGCTGCCGGCGCCGAGGCCATGGTGATGATCTCGACCGACAAGGCGATCGAACCGGTGTCGATGCTCGGCCTGACCAAGCGTTTCGCCGAGATGTATTGTCAGGCGCTCGACCACGATCTTGCGGCCGCGGCCGGCGGCGCCAAGCCGCCGATGCGGCTGATCTCGGTCCGGTTCGGCAACGTGCTGGCGTCGAACGGCTCGGTGGTGCCGAAGTTCAAGGCGCAGATCGAGGCCGGCGGGCCGGTGACGGTCACGCATCCCGACATGGTCCGATACTTCATGACCATCCGCGAAGCCTGCGACCTCGTCATCACCGCGGCGGCGCATGCGCTCGGAACGCAGCGTCCCGACGTGTCGGTCTACGTGCTCAACATGGGCCAGCCGGTCAAGATCGTCGACCTCGCCGAGCGCATGATCCGCCTCTCCGGGCTGCAGCCCGGCTACGACGTCGATATCGTGTTCACGGGCATGCGGCCGGGCGAGCGCCTGCACGAGATCCTGTTCGCCTCGGAGGAGCCGACCCGCGAGATCGGCGTCGCCGGCATCATGGCCGCGCAGCCGAACGAGCCGCCGATGCAGACCCTGCGCAAATGGATCACCGCGCTGGAGCAGGCGATCGCGCGCGACGACCGGGCCACCATCAGGACCATCCTGAAGGATGCGGTCCCGGAATTCGGGTCGACCGCGGCCTGACCATGCAATCCGAAGGCAAGATCGTGGTCGCGAGCCAGCACTATCCACCGGATCCCAGCACGACAGCGGCGATCATGGCCGAGATTGCCTACCGTCTCGCCAGCGAGCACAAGGTCGTCGTGCTGTCGGGCTCGCCCGGCGTGTTGCCGTCCTCGCAGACCGGACCGGGCAAGCCGCGCATCGTCGCCATCAAGAACCGCATGGCGGGCAAGGCGGCGCTGCTGCGTCGCGGCGCGGCCGAACTGCTGTTCGTCACGCGCATCTTCCTTGCGTTGATGCGCGAGCTGCGGCCCGGTGACGTCGTGGTCACCGTCACCGCGCCGTTCATGCTGCCCTACGCGGTCGCAGCGGCAGCACGGCTGAAGCGCGCGCGCTCGGCGCTGATCCTGCACGACCTGTTCCCCGACGTGCTCGTGACGGCGGGGATTCTGAAGCCCGGTTCGATCGTGACCCGAGCGATGCGCGCTGCCAACGCCCTGATGTTCCGCGCGCTCAATGCCGTCATCACCATCGGGCGCGATGCGGAGCGGCCGCTGCTGAGATATCGCGGCATGACGCGAAACAAGATCCGTTTCATCCCGAACTGGGCGACACTCGTTCCCGCGGTGCGGCCGGTGACAGAGGACAATCCATTTCGCAAGAAGCTTGCGGCCCGCTTCGTCGTCGGCCTGTCCGGAAATCTCGGCTTCACGCACGATCCGGAGATCGTGTTCGAGGCGGCGCGCCTGCTGAGGGACGAACCGGACATTCACTTCCTGCTCTCCGGCTGGGGCATCGGCTTCGAGCGCCTGAAACAGTTGCAGGGGGCCTCGAATCTGCCCAATATCACCTTCGTGGCGCGTGTCGAGGATGCCGAGCTCGAGACGTTTCTGGCGGCTGCCGACGTCTGGATCATTCCGTATCGAAAGGATGTTGCCGGGGTGTCGGTGCCGAGCCGCTTCTACAATTTGCTGGCGGTTGGTCGTCCCGTCGTGCTGGTCTCCGAACCCGAGGCCGAGGCCGCGCTGACCGTCGTGGAAAGCGGGCTCGGCTGGGTCGTGCCGCCGGGCCGTTCCGACCATCTGGCCGCAGTGATCCGTGCGGCGTCCAGTTGCGGCGACCGTGCCATGGCGGAGCGCGCGGTCAAGGCCGCAGCGAGATTCGATCGGACCAAAGCGATGAACGCCTATGCCGCCCTGATCGAGGAATTGTTGCGCAACCCCGAAATGGCGGAGCAACGATGAGCGCGCGAATCGGTCGTGCTGGCGCATTGCGCAGCCCGCGAACGAAAGCGACATGAAGATCTCGATGATCGGCCTGGCGCTGCTCCGTGGCGCAGCGCCAAGGCATTCGCACTACCGCAGGTTACGCTCGACGAACGCCCGTGCCTCGCACTGACGGTTCAGGACGCCTGAGGCCGCGCGAATCGTCGCAGCACGAATCCGACTGCGATTGCACCGGCCAGCGCCGCTGCGATCGTGATCGCCGTCGCACTAGCACGAATCGTGACAACGGCAAGCAGGGCAAGCACGAGATTGAGAGCGAAGACCTCGCCAATCACCCGCGGGACCGTGAAACCATTGTCGGTGGCGCGCTGGTAGAAATGCGAGCGATGCGCCGACCAGAATTGCTCGCGCCTTGCGATGCGCCGGAACAGCGTGATGGTGGAATCCACGAGGTAATAGGCCGGCAGCAACAGCGCCGCGGCGGGCTGCCCGCGCCAGGCGAGCTCGAGCAGGCACCAGCCGAGCAAAAGGCCGATCGGCAGGCTGCCGACATCGCCCAGGAAGACTTTCGCGACCGGCTTGTTGAACGGCGCAAAGCCGAGCATGGCGCCGCACAGCGCCGCGGCGATCAGCGCGGCCGGCCACGACACATCGCCGAGCAGTCCCAGCAGCAGCAGCGCGGCGGTGACGGGCACCACTTCCGCCACCGTCATCAGGTCGAGCCCGTCCATGAAATTGACGAGGTTCACGAACCACACGCCCGCCAGCAGGATGAGTCCGCGCTCCAGCGCGAGCGGCAGCGCCGGCACGATGCGCGCGGTCTCGGGCGTGGTGAACACGACGGCGCCGACAGCTGCGGCCTGCAGCACGAGGCGCACGAGCACCGGCAGCGACTTGATGTCGTCGGCAAATCCGACCACGGCGATCAAGACCGTTGCAGCGATCAGCGCCGGCGGAATCGCGATGTTCGCCCAGGCTGCCCAGGATGATGCGACCAGCAGCGTCGCTGATATCACGGCGATGCCCGCACCCTGCGGGGTCGGGATGCGATGAGAGGACCGCGCGTTGGGCCGCGCCAATGCGTAACGCTGGAGCAGGGGACGGCTGGTCCAGGTGATGACGCCCGACACCAGCGCGGCAATCGCAACGGCAAGCAGCGAGGGTACGGCGCCGAGCGCGTCAACGGCCGCGTTCACTCCGGTACCCCGAGCGGCGCCGATCCCTGCGCGGCTTTCTCCGCGCTGAGGATCCAGACCAGGCCGCCGATCGCGCCGACGATGAAGTACACGACGCCGAACAGCAGCGAGACGTTGACCCCCTCGTTGGCGGCCAGCCCCGCGAAGCCGAACGCGAGGCTCATGGTGGCTTCACGCACGCCCCAGCCGGCGATCGAGATCGGCATCATCGTGATCAGCATCACCGGCGGCACCAGCATAAAGACGTCGCTGAAGCCGACCGGCGCCGCTATCGACTGCACGACGCACCAGGCGACCACGACGGCCAGCACATGCACGGCGAGCGACAGGATCACGACGGCTGGTCCGCGCGAGCGGCTGAAGATCACGCGGTTGGCGATCACGGCACAGGCGTGGATGTGATGCGTGGCCCACCAGGTTCTCAGCCAGTGCCATTTCAGCGCGCCGAAGACCAGGAAGCCGAGACCACCCGCGAGCGCCGCGAGGTCGACGAGCAGCAGCGCCGAGCGCCCGTGTGGATCGGCGATGAGGCTGTAGCTCCAGGGCAGGCTCGCGACGATGATGATCGCGAGCGCGATCAAACCGATCGCGCGATCGACGAAGATCGAGTAGGTCGCAGCGCGCCAGCCGGCGCCGGCGCGCGCGACGAGCCACAGCCGGACCGCATCGCCGCCGATCGCCGAGGGCAGGGTCTGGTTGAAGAACGATCCGATCACGTTGTAGCGCATGGCCCGGCCGAGCTCGAGCGGGGCGCCGCATGTGTCGCTGACCTCGCGCCAGCGCAACACGCCGACGAAGATTTGCAGGAACGCGACCGCGATCGCCAAGCCGATCCAGAACAGGCTGGTCACGGTGAAGCGCGAAAACAGTTCGGACAGATCGACCTTGCGCAGCGCCAGGTAGAGCAGCGCTCCGGAAATCAGGATCTTGGCCGTCGACAGCAGGATTCGGCGCATTTCGCCCGCATGAACCAGGGTTTTGAAGCAACCCGACGCAAGGCGCCGAATTCGGCCGCTTTGGTATGGTTTTGGCGTCGATCTTGCAATAGCGGTGATCGAGAGCCCTCATGGGGGCAGCGGAGCTATTGCGACCCCGTCGAGGCGGAGGCTAAAGAGGCGACGCGGGCGAACGATCGAGTGACGGATCGGGCGAAGCAGACGTTGGGAACAGGATGAGGGATCAGGCGATTTTGGTCACGGGTGCCGCCGATTTCATCGGATTGGCGCCCGCGGATGACCCGGCTGCCGCAAATGCGCCGTCTAAGGTCTACAATGTCGGCAACCACCATCCGGAAGAGCTGACGCACGGCGTCGGATTTCTGGAGCAGGGGCTGACCCGGACGGCGATCAAAGAATTGCTGCCGAGAACCTTTTGGAAACGTTCGCGGATGTCGATGATCTGATGCGCGACACCGGCGCTGCACCGTCAACGCCGAGCGCGCACGGAGTTCGTAATTTTGTCACCTGGTATCGGGACGAGTTCAAGGTTTGAAATGACGATGGACAAACGCATTATCCCCCTGATCATGTGCGGCGGTGCCGGAACGCGGCTATGGCCGGCTTCGCGCGAGGTGCGCCCCAAGCAGTTCCTGCCGTTGTTCGGCACGCGCTCGACGTTCCAGGACACGCTGTTGCGCGTCTCGGAGGCCTCGCTGTTCGATCGCCCGATCGTCATCACCAACGCCTCCTATCGCTTCATGGTGCTGGAGCAGCTCGCCGAGATCGGCATCGAGGCCGACGTGATCCTCGAGCCGATGCGGCGCGATTCCGGCCCGGCGATCGCCGCCGGCGCGGTGTTCGCGCAGAACCGCGCGAGTGAAGCGATCGTGCTCGCGCTCGCCGCCGACCACGTGGTGCAGGACAATGCCGCGTTCGTCGCAGCGTGCCGCCAAGGCCTCACCGCCGCGAGCGCCGGGCGCATCGTCACGTTCGGCGTCAAGCCGGAGCGGCCGGCGACCGAATACGGCTATATCAGCCCGGGCGAGGTCATCTCCGGCGAGGTGCACGCGGTCGCGCGTTTCGTCGAGAAGCCGGATGCCGTGAAGGCGGCCGACTACGTCAATTCCGGCTATCTCTGGAACAGCGGCAACTTCATGTTCCCGGCCAGCGTATTGCTGGACGAATACCGCAAGGTCGATGCGGCGAGCGTGGAGGCGATTTCCAATGCCGTGACCAATGCCGGCCGCGATCTCGGCTTCGTGACGCTGGAGCCCGAGGCGTTCGGTGCGGCCAAGGCGATCTCGATCGACTATGCGGTGATGGAGAAGACCGCGCGCGCAGCGGTCGTGCCGGTGTCGTGCGGCTGGTCCGACGTCGGCTCCTGGCACGCGGTGTGGGAATTGTCGGACAAGGACGCGCAAGGCAATGCTTCGCATGGCACCGCCGTGTTCGAGGATTCCCGCAACTGCAACGTCACCACAGACTCTGCTCTGGTCGCACTCGAGGGCGTCGACGATCTCATCGTGGTCGCGACTGCGGACGCGGTTCTCGTCTCGCGTCAAAAGGATGCCAACGGGCTGAAGCGGCTGGTCACGAAACTCAAGGCGGTCGCGCCGAAGGTCACCGAGGAGCACCTCAAGGTGCATCGGCCCTGGGGCAGCTACCAATCGGTCGACAATGGCGAGCGCCACCAGGTCAAGCGCATCGTGGTGAAGCCGGGCGGGCGTCTGTCGCTGCAGAAGCACCATCATCGTGCCGAGCACTGGATCGTCGTTCGCGGCACAGCCCGCGTCACCGTTAACGAGACCGTCAAAAGTGTGCACGAGAACGAGTCCATCTACATCCCGATGGGCGCGGTGCACCGGATGGAGAATCCCGGTAAAATCATGCTGGAGCTGATCGAGGTCCAGACTGGAAGCTATCTCGGGGAAGACGACATCATCCGGATTGAAGACGACTACCAAAGGTCGTAACCAGCACACTCCGAATCACGCGACCCGGGCCAAAAGCTTGGTCTCTTCAGAGGCTTAAGGCCCGGGAAACGTGTAACTTTTTGAATCAAATCGTGTCCGGACCGCTAGCTCCGCATTCGCCACAAATGTGGCGACCGTGCTAGAAGCGCCTCGGGGATTTGCGTTGAATCGGGGTTTGCTCACATGAGTTCCACAGGATCGGCACCGGCAAAGGCCGGCTTGCGCGTCGGCGTCATTGGCGCCGGCGTGATGGGCAGCAACCACGCACGCGTGCTCGCGGGTCTTCCCGGCGTCAACCTCGTCGGCGTCGTCGATCCTTCGCCGGCACATCGCGCCCGGGCGATGGAGCTTGCCAATTGCGCGAGCTTCGAGACGCTCGACCAGCTGCTGGCCGAAGGCGTCGATGCCGTCACCATTGCGGCGCCGACTCATCTGCATCACGAGGTCTCGCTCGCCTGCATCGCCAAGAACATCCACGTGCTGGTCGAGAAGCCGATTGCGTCCACGGTCGCGGAAGGCCGCGAGATCGTCACGGCTGCGCAAAAGGCCGGCGTGACGCTGATGGTCGGCCATGTCGAGCGCTTCAATCCGGCGGTCGCGGCCGTCAAGCAGGCGATCGCGGGCGAGGATATTCTGTCGATCGCGATCACGCGCGTCGGCCCGTTCCCGCCGCGCATGTCCAATGTCGGCGTCGTGATCGATCTCGCCGTGCACGACATCGATCTGATCCGCTGGTTCACCGAATCCGACATCGTCGAGGTGCAGCCGCAATTGTCGAGTGCGGTCGCCGAGCGCGAGGACATCGCGCTCTTGCAGTTCCGCACTGCCAACGGCGTGCTCGCGCACATCAACACCAACTGGCTGACCCCGTTCAAGGCGCGCAGCGTCACGGTCGCGACCCGCGGCAAATACGTGATGGGCGATCTCCTGACGCGCCAGGTCACCGAATGCTTCGGCTTCAAGCCTGACGGCAGCTATTCGATGCGGCATCTGCCGGTCGGCCATGACGAGCCGCTCCGCGCCGAACTGATCGCGTTCCTCAAGGCCGTGCGCAACGGCGAGACGCCGGCGGTCACCGGCGACGAAGGCGTCGCCAGCCTCGAGATCGCGACGCAGTGCCTGGAAACGCCGTCACGGCCCGCGGCCACGTCGTCGGCCCGCAAGGGTCCGCGCCGCGTCGCCGGCTGAACTCTTTCCATGTCGACCAGCCAAGAAGGCGCCAAGAACCAGGCCATGAACCAGCATTTGCGTTCCGACCCCATTCCCTTCATCGATGTCGCCTCGCAGCGCCGCCGGTTGGGCGATTCGCTCGATGCAGCCGTGAAGCGCGTTCTCGACCATTGTCAGTTCGTCAACGGCCCTGAGGTCGCCGAGCTCGAGAAGCAGCTTGCGGCATATTGCGGCGCCAAGCACGTCATCGGCTGCGCCAGCGGCACCGATGCGATCCTGATGGTGATGATGGCGAAGAATGTCGGGCCGGGCGACGCCGTCCTGTGTCCGTCCTTCACCTTCATAGCGACGGCTTCGCCGGTGGCGCGGACCGGCGCGACGCCGGTTTATGTCGACGTCGACGAAGCCACCTTCAACATGAGCCCGGGATCGCTCAAGCGCGGCATCGCGACTGCCCGCCAGGCCGGCCTCAAGCCTGTCGCGGTCATTCCGGTCGATTTGTTCGGCCAGCCGGCCGATCACGACGCCATTGCCGAGATCGCCAGGGCCGAAGGCCTGTTCGTGCTCGACGACGCCGCGCAAGGCTTTGGCGCGAGCTACAAGGGCCGCAAGCTCGGCACCCTGGCGCTCGCCACCGCGACCAGCTTCTTTCCCGCAAAACCGCTCGGCTGCTTCGGCGACGGCGGCGCGATCTTCACCGATGACGACGAGCTCGCGGCGACGCTGCGCAGCATTCGCGTGCACGGGCAGGGCGTCGACAAATACGACAACGTCCGTCTCGGCCTGACCGGCCGGCTCGACACCATGCAGGCCGCGATCCTGATCGAGAAGCTGAAGATCTTCGACGACGAGATCGCCGCCCGCAACAAGGTCGCCGAGCGCTACGCGCGCGGTCTCAGCAATGTGGTCACCGTGCCGCGCGTGGCTCCCGGCAATACGTCGGTCTGGGCGCAGTACACGATCCGCCTTCCTGAGGGCACCGACCGCGACGGCTTTGCCGCCGCGTTGAAGGCCCAGGGTGTGCCGACGGCGATCTACTACGGCAAGTCGATGCATCAGCAGACGGCCTACAAGCAGTACCCGGTTGCCGAGGGCGGCCTGCCGGGCTGCGAGAGCCTCTCGCAGGACGTCATCAGCCTGCCGATGCATGCCTATCTGACCGAGGCCGATCAGGAGCGAATCATCGCGGCCGTGCGCGGCGCGATCGCGGGCTGAGTTCACCGTTCTTACCCTCTCCCCTTGTGGGAGAGGGTGGCTCGCCGCAAAGCGGCGAGACGGGTGAGGGGTCTCTCTCCGCATCGAAAGCTGGGAGAGAGACCCCTCACCCTATCGAGTTTGTGTCTACTTGCGGCGCTGCCCTCTCCCACAAGGGGAGAGGGCACAGCAATGCGCATCGCAAGATGCAATCGACCTCTGTTCGATAAGTCTCTAAAACAGACGCATGCTCGGACGTATCTTCACGGTTGGTGGTTACACGCTGCTCTCGCGGCTGACGGGATTTGCCCGCGACATCATGCTTGCGGCGATTCTCGGCGCCGGGCCCGTGGCCGACGCCTTTTTCGTGGCGCTGCGGCTGCCCAATCATTTCCGTGCGATCTTCGCCGAGGGCGCCTTCAACGCCGCCTGGGTGCCGGCCTATGCGCACGTCCATGGCGAGCGCGGGGAGGGGGCGGCAAGATTGTTCGCCGACCGCATTTTCACGCTGCTGCTGGGCTCGCAGGTTCTGCTGCTGATCGTGGCCTGGCTGTTCATGCCGCAGGCCATGAGCATTCTGGCGCCCGGCTTTTCCGATGACGCCGAACAGCGCAAGCTCGCGATCGAGCTGACCCGGATCACCTTTCCCTATCTGCTGCTGATCACGCTGGTGACGCTCTATGGCGGCATGCTCAACGTGATGCAGCGCTTCGCCAGCGCCGCAGCCGCGTCTATCTTCCTCAACATCTCGATGATGATGACGCTGGCGCTTGCCGCCTGGTTTCCCAGCGCGGGCCACGCCGCCGCCTGGGGCGTCCTGATCTCCGGCTTTTTGCAGTATGTCCTGCTCGCCGGCGATCTCGCCCGCCATGGCGGCCTGCCGCGCTTTGCACCACTCAAGCTCGACGAAGACGTCCGCGCTTTCTTCAGGGCGTTGGGACCTGCGACGCTGGGCTCGATGGGCACGCAACTTGCGCTGTTCGCCGACACCATCATCGCGACTTTCCTGCCCGCCGGCGCGTTGTCGGCGCTGTATTATGCCGACCGGCTCAACCAGCTCCCGATCGGCGTGATCGGCATTGCCATCGGCACGGTGCTGCTGCCGGAGATGTCGCGGCGGATCACGGCCAACGACCATGACGGCGCGATGAAGGCGCAGCGCCGTGCGTTCGATTTCACGCTGCTGTTCTCGGTGCCGTTCGTCGCCGCCTTCCTCACCGTGCCCGACGCGATCATGCGCGCGCTGTTCGCCCGTGGTGCGTTCTCGAAAGCCGATGCCGCCGCCGCAGGCGCCACGCTCGCGGCCTATGCCATCGGCCTCATTCCTTTCGTGCTGATCCGCAGCGCGGTCGCGACCTTCTATGCGCGCAAGGACACGGCGACGCCGGTGCGGGCGTCGCTGACCGGCATCGCGGTCAACGTCGCCCTCAAGGTCGCCTTGATGGGATCGCTGGCCCAGATCGGGCTTGCGCTGGCCACTGCCGTCGGCGTCTGGACCAATCTGATGCTGGTGCTGTTCTTCGCGGTGCGGCGAGGCTTTCTCGTGCTGGACCGCGCCTGGCTGTTGTCGCTCGCCAAATTTCTGCTGACCGGGATCATCCTGGCCGCTGCCTTCTGGCTGATCGCGCGCTTTGGCGGTCCTTCGTTGGGGTCGATGCACTTCCGGGACGAATTGACGCTGCTTCTGCTGGCCGTCGGGGGCACGATCGTCTATGCGCTCGCCATCCTCGCGCTGTTCGGCCGCCGCTGGCTGGTCTCGCTGGTGCGGGGTTAACTTTTTCATATTTTCAACGCATTGACGGCTCGACCCTGTCGGCATGGGCCAGTCTCGATCGTCCTTGGATGGACACATCCCGGAAGTGCGGCGGATGGACCCCGCACAATTGACGTGATGCCGTCACCTTGAGCCGGCAAAAATCGAACCAGGAGCACTGTTTATGAGGATCACCGTCGAAACCAACGTAGCAGCCCCCATCGATCAGGTCTGGCGCGCTTATACGACGCCTGCCGACATCATGAAGTGGAACGCCGCGTCCGACGACTGGCATACGACCAAGGCGACCGTCGACCTGCGAGAAGGCGGTGTCTTCTCATCGCGCATGGAGGCCAAGGACGGCAGCATGGGCTTCGACTTCGCCGGTACCTACACGAAAATCATCGAGCACAAGCGGATCGAATACGCGTTCGGCGAGCGAAAAGCCGAAGTCGAGTTTGTGCCCGGCCCGAAGGGCGTTCTGATCCGGGTTGTCTTCGATGGCGAATCGACGCACTCGGTCGAGCAGCAGCAAGGCGGTTGGCAGGCCATCCTCGAAAACTTCGCACGATACGTGGAAGCGAAGCAGACGAAGTCGTGAAGGGCTTTGACGGGCGTCGTCGGCTTCGGCGCCCGGCACCCTCAGGTAGGAACTCGCCTCCAGGATGCAGCGAACCTCTACACATCTCTTGATTTTGCGCGATTGCTGTGGTAATCGCAGCGGATGATCAAATCAGTGCGCAAACTCAACTGCATTCACATGACCCGCTTCGGCTGGGCCGTGGAAGGAGTCGTGCGCTAAGAATTCAACGACGACATCTTTCCACCAGGCCCCGCCGGCATCGGACGGGGCCTTTTGTTTGGCCACGCTCCCTGCCGGCACAACAGCAGGAGCGTCCGATGCCACCCCAACAGACGAACATGACATCCGAGACCGAGAGGCTCCCTCTCGAACTTGCCTCGACGTGGAGCATCCCAGGCTTGCTCGCGCAATACTGGCGTGCGCTCCAGGACTGGCGCTGGCGGCAGGGTCCACAAATCGCCTTGCAGGACCTGAGTGACAGGGAGCTGATGGATATCGGCCTGACGCGTGGCGAGATTGACTACCTCACGCCGGAACGCGCAATCGACAGGCTGAGAGATCGCGCCACGGCTCTATGGAGCTGAGCGGGGATGTAAATGATCAAACGTACGGTTTTTCAAGCATGATTCCGTTTCTTGAGCGACTCGATCACGCAAGCAAAGTGCTTGTTGCTGGCTGTGGCGGCGGCTTCGACGTTTTCGCCGGGGTTCCGCTCGCCCAGCATCTGACGGCGCAGGGTAAGCAGGTGGTGTTCGCCAGCTTCTCCTTCACGAATTTGTGGCTGTGCGGCGGTGAGCGTATCGGGGAGACGATTTGGCGCGTCGATCAGCGCGCCGCCGAGATTCCGTACTTTCCGGAGAAGTGGCTGGCTGAATGGCTCGGCCGCCGCGAGCAGCTCGTGCCGATCTACGCTTTTGCCAAGAGCGGCGTTCGTCCGCTCGCAGCTGCGTATCGCGCGATTATCGACCGCCACGACATCGACATGGTCGTCCTGGTCGATGGCGGAACGGACAGTCTCGTGTTCGGCGACGAGCCCGGCGTCGGCAGCGTCGTCGAGGACGCGGTCTCGCTCATCGCCGCCGATCAGGCCGCGGGCGAACGCGTGCTGCTCGCTGCGATCGGCTTCGGCGTGGATCACTATCACGGTGTCTCGCATCATGCGTTCCTGGAGAACACGGCCCGGCTGATTCGCGATGGTGGGTTTCTCGGCATGTTTTCGCTGTCGCAGGGCAGTAAGGAGGCCGATGCATTCCTCGATCTGGTTGACTACGCCAACCAGCGTCAGCCCCAGCACCCGAGCATCGTCTGCAATTCGATCGCGAGTGCACTGCGGGGTAAGTTCGGCAACTATCATGCCACCAACCGGACCAGTGGGAACGAGCTGTTCATCAACCCGCTGATGACGCAATACTGGACGTTTCAATCCTCAGCGGTGGTTCGCCGCATGGCCTATGCGAGCCAATTGGCCGCGACCGAGCGTGCCGAGGACGTCCGCAGGATCATCGATCTTCACAGGGAGACGAGTGAGCCGCGGCCTTTCCGTCGTATCCCGCTCTGAAATACAAGGGTGCCGGACAATTTTCGCGGACTGCGTCCAGCTAAAGCCGTTTGCCTTGCCAGTTTTTCCACGGCAATATGCCGGCAAAACAACCATGAGAAACGGGACGAGAAAATGGCGGCTCCCATCAAGTTCGGCGTTGGCCAAAGTGTGTTGCGCAAGGAGGATGACGCGCTCATACGCGGCAAGGGCCGCTATACCGACGATTATGCGCCGCAGGCCGCTTTGCGCTGCCTGATGCTGCGCTCGCCGCATGCGCATGCCAAATACACCATCGATGCGAGCCGCGCCCGCACCCTTCCCGGCGTCGCGCTGATCCTGACCGCGGCCGACGTCGCCGATCTCGGCGACCTGCCGTGCCTGTTCAATCTCGAGACCGACCCGTTCAAGGGTCCGCCTTACCCGATCCTCGCCAAGGATGAAGTGCGCCATGTCGGCGATTCCATCGCCTTCGTCGTCGCCGAGACCATCGACCAGGCCCGAGACGCGATCGAGGCGATCGACGTCAAATGGAGCCCGCTGCCAGCGGTGACCGGCGTCGTCAACGCCGTCAAGAAGGGCGCCGCGCAGGTCTGGCCGGACAAGCCCGGCAACGTGCTGTTCGATGTCTCGATCGGCGACAAGAAAGCGACCGAAGCGGCCTTTGCCAAGGCGCATGCGGTGGCCGAGATCTCCATCGTCAATCCGCGCGTGGTCGCGAACTTCATGGAGACGCGCGCGGCGGTGTGCGAATACGACGCCAAGCGCGACCATCTGACCCTGACCGTCGGCAGCCAAGGCAGCCATCGGCTGCGTGATATCCTCTGCCAGAACGTGCTCAACATTCCGACCGACAAGATGCGGGTGATCTGCCCCGACGTCGGCGGCGGCTTCGGCACGAAGCTGTTTCCCTATCGGGAATACGCCCTCCTGGCAGTCGCCGCGCGAAAGCTGAAGAAGGCCGTGAAATGGGCGGCCGACCGCACCGAGCATTTCATGGGCGACGCGCAGGGCCGTGACAACGTCACCACCGCGAGGATGGCGCTGGCCGAGGACGGCAAGTTCCTCGCGATGGATTGCGACCTGATGGGCGACATGGGCGCGTATCTGTCGACCTTCGGACCCTATATCCCGCATGGCGGCGCCGGCATGCTGCCGGGCCTCTACGACATCCAGGCGTTCCACTGCCGGGTGCGCACCATCTTCACCAACAGCGTGCCGGTCGATGCCTATCGCGGCGCCGGGCGGCCTGAGGCTGCTTACGTCATCGAACGTCTGGTGGACGCCTGCGCGCGAAAACTCGACATGACGGTGGATGCCATCCGCCGCAAGAATTTCATTCAGCCGAAGGCGCTGCCGTACAAGACCGCGACCGGCAAGGTCTATGATTCCGGCGACTTCGCCGCGCATCTGAAGCGCGCGATGGAGATCGCCGAGTGGAAGGAGTTTGGCAAGCGCGCCAAGGCGGCCAAGAAGAACGGCCTGATCCGCGGCATCGGACTTGCGAGCTATGTCGAGGTCTGCGGCACCATGGGCGAGGAGACCGCCAATGTGCGGATGGATCCCAATGGCGATATCACTGTCCTGATCGGCACGCAGTCGAGCGGGCAGGGCCATCAGACCGCCTATGCGCAGATCGTTGCCGAGCAGTTCGGCGTGGCGCCCGAGCGCGTGCACGTCCACCAGGGCGACACCGACATGATCGCCACCGGACTCGGGACCGGCGGCTCGGCTTCGATCCCCTCCGGTGGCGTCAGCGTCGAGCGCGCCACGCGCGAGCTCGGGCAAAAGCTGAAGGAGATCGCGGCGCAGGCGCTGGAAGCCAGCGCCGGCGACCTCGAGATCACCGACGGCATCGTGCGCATCGCCGGCACCGACCGTTCGATTTCGTTCGCCGATCTCGCCAAGCGACCCGGCGCGGATTCGTCGAAGCTGAACGCCAGCGCGACGTTTGCCAGTGCCGACGGCACCTATCCGAACGGCACCCATGTCGCGGAGGTCGAGATCGATCCGGCCACCGGCATCATCAAAATCGTCAACTACGTGATCGTCGACGATTTCGGCATGACGCTCAATCCGCTGCTGCTGGCCGGCCAGGTCCATGGCGGCGCCATGCAGGGCATCGGGCAGGCGTTGATGGAGCAGGCGGTCTATGGCGCGGGCGACGGCCAGCTCGTCACCGCGACGTTCATGGACTACGCGCTGCCGCGCGCGGCGGACGGGCCGGACTTCGTGTTCGAGACGGCCAACGTTCCCTGCAAGACCAATCCGCTGGGGGTGAAGGGGGCGGGCGAGGCGGGCGCGATCGGGTCCTGCCCGGCGGTCGTCAATGCCATCGTCGACGGGCTCTGGCGCGAGTACAAGATCGACCACATCGACATGCCGGCAACGCCGGAGCGGGTGTGGATCGCCGTCAACGAGCACCATCGCCGTCACAGCCTGTGACAATTTTTCACGGAATGAAATCTGCCGAGCGGTGTTGGCCCATTGAGGGTCAGCACGATCCTGCATCAAGGAAAGGGATTTTGCGAATGAAGCGAGTGTTGGTTGTTGGGGGCGCGCTTTTGCTCGGTATGGGCGCGGTTTGGGCGCAGCAGGACTCCGTCAAGGAGGTCCAGATGCTGATGAAGGCCAACGGCAAGAACGCCGGCGCGGTGGCGGCGATCGTCAAGGGCGAGAAGCCCTACGATCAGGCCACGGTGGACAGCGCGCTGGCGCAGTTCGAGGACACCGCCAAGAAGCTGCCGAACCTGTTTCCGGCGAGCGCAAAGGGCATGAAGCCCGAGGGCGACTACAGCGCCTCGCCGAAGGTCTGGGAGGACAAGGCCGGCTTCGACGCCAAGGTCGCGAGCTTCGCCAAGGTCGTCGCCGAGGCCAAGGGCAAGATCAAGGATATCGACTCGCTGAAGGCGAATTTCCCCGCGGTCGGCAAGGAATGCGGCGGCTGCCACGAGACGTTTCGTGTGAAGAACGGTTGAGGCGCACAAGAAGCAAGTAGCCCGGATGGAGGGCAGCGCAATCCGGGAAATCCATCCGAGCTGACAGACTGCCCCGGATTGCGCTTCGCTCCATCCGGGCTACCAGAGTTTCAGAAGGGCGGCCTGCGAAAGCAGCCGCCCTTTTTATTGCGTCTCGTGGCGCCGCTGGAAATTCTATCCGCAAGGCCTGACGGATCGCCGCCGAAGCAGTTATCTTGGCTGCAGCCGCCGCGGCATCGGCGTGAGCTTTTCGACGCTGATGCATCCTGCTCCTGACTGCGTTGCGACATCAGGAGTTCCAACCCGCGGCGAGCAGCTCAATCAGCAACAGCGAGACAAGCCATGGTCAAACCGTTCCCGTCGAAGACGCACATCGGCAACCATATGCTGCATCCGGAAACGCTGATGCTGACCTATGGCTACGATCCGCAATTGTCGGAAGGCGCCGTCAAGCCGCCGGTGTTCCTGACCTCGACCTTTGTGTTCAAGACGGCCGAGGACGGCCAGGACTTCTTCGATTTCGTCTCCGGCCGGCGCGAGCCGCCGGAAGGAATGGGCGCGGGCCTGGTCTATTCACGATTCAATCACCCTAACAGCGAAATCGTCGAGGACAGGCTCGCGATCTACGAGCGTACCGAGAGCTGCGCGCTGTTCTCGTCCGGCATGGCGGCCATCGCAACCACGATCCTGGCGTTCGTCCGCCCCGGCGATGTCATCCTGCACTCCCAGCCGCTCTATGGCGGCACGGAAACCCTGCTGACGAATACGCTGGCGCGGCTGGCGAGCGGCGCCGTCGGCTTCGCCGATGGCGTCGACGAAGCCGTGGTCGGCCAGGCCGCGGAGGAGGCCATGCGCAAGGGCCGGGTTTCGATGATCCTGATCGAAACCCCGGCGAACCCGACCAACGGGCTGGTCGACATCGCGATGATGCGGCGCGTCGCCGAGACCATCGGAAAGACGCAAGGACACGTTCCGATCATCGCCTGTGACAATACGCTGCTCGGGCCGGTGTTTCAGCGGCCGATCGAGCACGGCGCCGATATTTCGCTGTACTCGCTCACGAAATATGTCGGCGGTCATTCAGATCTGATCGCGGGCGCCGCGCTCGGCGCGAAGGCGGTCGTGAAAGGCATCAAGGCGCTGCGGGGCGCCATCGGCACCCAGCTCGATCCGCATTCCTGCTGGATGATCAACCGCTCGCTCGAGACGCTGAGCCTGCGCATGGAAAAGGCCGATGCGAATGCGCGCCTCGTGGCGGATTTTCTGCGCGATCATCCCAAGGTGGCGAAGGTGCACTATCTCGGTCATCACGACGCGGCGTCGCCGGACGGACTTGTGTTTGCGCGGCAATGCACAGGGGCGGGATCCACGTTCTCGTTCGACATCATCGGCGGCAAGGCCGCCGCCATGAAATTCCTCAACGCGCTGCAGATCCTCAAGCTGGCGGTGAGTCTCGGCGGAACGGAGTCGCTTGCGAGCCTGCCCGCCACCATGACTCATTCCGGCGTTCCCGCCGACATCCGCCGCAAGATCGGCGTGCTCGATTCCACGATCCGGCTGTCGATCGGAATCGAACACCCGTCGGATTTGATCGCCGACCTCGCGCAGGCGCTGAACGCGGCCGAACCTGACGTGTGACGCCTGCGCCAGCGCCACGCGGAATCGAAAAGGGCGGTTGCGCAAGCAGCCGCCCCTTTTGTTGGATCGTTCGAAAGTTTACTTCGTCACCTGACCGCGGATCTCGCCGCCCGGATTGGCCGCGGTGTGGATGTTGACGTAGAGCTTGCCGCCGAGCAGATCGGCGGCCTGCGCGTCGGTCAGTGTCGCCGAGCCCTCGGCCGGGCTGGTGGCCGCGCCTGGGATCGGGATCGCGACGCCGGCGTTCTTGCCGGGCTCGGCAGGTCCGTGGAAATGCGCCGCGGTGGCGGGGCCAGACAGGCCGGAATAGGTGACCTTCCAGGAGAGCTTCTTGCTGGCGGCGTCGTAGTCCAGATCGGCCGTTCCGGTGCCGCTGCTGGTCGTTGCGGGGACCTCGGACTTGGCGTCGAGCGTTGCTTTCAGCTTTTCCGCGCTGGCCGAACCCGCAAAAGCAACGGCGCCAAGCACTGACATGGCGATGACCATCTTGTTCATGATTTTTCTCCCTGCTGAACCCGTTTGGGCTGCCAAACTTCCAACAGCCGGCATTTCAGTTTATTCCCGTTTCCGGCCGCGGTGGGCTAAATTCTTCGTGGCTGGAGCCGCGAGGACATCGCTCATAAGCTCGCCGCGACGACGAAAGGACCGCATGTTGCGACGAACAATCTCCGTGGCGCTGCTCGCCGCACTCGCCGCAGCCGGCGTCTATTGGTGGCTCAGCGCGCCGGTGGTGGCGGCCGCCGGCACCGCGCCTGTCCGCGTGCCTGATCTTGCCAATGGCCAGGTGATGTTCAACGCCGGCGGCTGCGCCTCATGTCATGCCGTTCCCGACCAGCCCGATCGTCTCAGGCTCGGCGGCGGCGTCGCGATCAAGTCGCCGTTCGGAACGTTCTACGCGCCGAACATCTCCTCCGATCCGACCGACGGCATCGGCAAATGGAGCGAGGCCGAATTCGTCAACGCGGTGATGCACGGGGTCTCGCCGGATGGACGGCATTATTTTCCGGCCTTTCCCTACACGTCCTATCAGCACGCCAGGCGCGAGGACGTGCTCGATCTCTTTGCGTACCTGAAAACGCTACCGGCCGTTGCAGGCAAGGTGCGCGACCACGACGTGCGCTTTCCGTTCAACATCCGCCGCAACGTCGGCATCTGGAAATTCTTATTTCTGGACGGCATGCCCTTCGTCGCCGACAGCGGGAAGTCGCCGCAGTGGAATCGCGGCGCCTATCTCGTCAACAGTTTTGGCCATTGCGCGGAATGCCACAGCCCGCGCAACGCGCTCGGCGGCATCATGGCCGGACAACGCTTCGCCGGCGGTCCCAATCCGGAAGGCGAGGGATGGGTCCCTAACATCACCCAGAAGGGCATTGGCGAGTGGAGCGCGAAGGATATTGCCTATTTTCTGAAGACCGGCGAATTGCCCGACGGCGACAGCGTCGGCGGCGCGATGACGCGGGTGATCAAGAACACCTCTCAATTGCCGGACGACGATCTCGCGGCGATGGCGGACTATCTCAAATCGCTGCCGCCGGTGGACGGTCCGCCGCGCCCCAAGCGCAAGGCGGGCGGCGCCTGATCAGCCGGCACTTTTCCGGACGATCAACTCGCGCCAAACGCCTTGAAGGTGATGATGGTGAGGGTGTCCTGGATCCCGGGCAGCACCTGCACCTTCTCGTTGACGAAGTGGCCGATATCGGTGTCGTTGTCGACGTAGAACTTCACCAGAAGGTCGTATTGCCCGGCCGTGGAATAGATCTCGGAGGCGATCTCGGCTTCGGCAAGCGCATTGGCGACCACATAGGATTGACCGAGCTTGCATTTGATCTGGACGAAAAAGGGAACCATCGCGGTCACTCCGAAAGCATATCTGACGGCTAATAGGCCAAACCCGGCCGGATTTAGCAAGCGAACTTGCTGGGCTGGGGGAGGCGCGCTAGGACGGGCCATGGCTTCGAAAATGCGGAAAATCGCCCCATGACGACGCCCGTCGCGCTGACCATTGCCGGCTCCGATTCGAGCGGCGGCGCCGGCATCCAGGCCGACCTGAAGACCTTTGCCGCGCTGGGCGTTTTTGGCGCGTCCGCCATCACGGCGCTGACGGCGCAGAACACCCGCGGCGTCACAGGCATTCATGCGGTGCCGGCCGAATTCGTCACCGCGCAGATCGACGCGGTGTTTTCCGATCTCGAGGTCGGCGCGGTCAAGATCGGCATGGTGGCGCAAGCCGCCAGCATCGATGCGATCGCGGCCGCGCTGTCGCGCTGGGCGCCCCGCCATATCGTGCTCGATCCCGTGATGGTGGCGACATCGGGTGATCGCCTGCTCGCGTCCGAAGCTGTCGACGCCCTGCGCGTCAAACTGATGCCGCTGGCCTCGGTGATCACACCCAATCTGCCGGAGGCCGCGGCTCTGCTCGACGAACCGGTCGCGGCCAGCGAGGCCGAGATCGAGGGCCAGGGGCGCCGGCTGCTGGCGCTCGGTTGCCGGGCAGTCCTGATCAAGGGCGGGCACGGCGAGGGCGCCGAGAGCATCGACTATCTCGTCGATGCCAGCACCACGATCGCACTCGCCGCGCCGCGCGTTGCCACTCGCAACACCCATGGCACCGGCTGCTCGCTGTCCTCGGCGGTTGCCGCGGGGCTCGCCAGAGGCGAGGATCTCGAGCGCGCCGTGCGCAACGCCAAGACCTGGATCAGCGCCGCGATCGCGGCTGCCGATCGCTTCAGCGTCGGCCACGGCCACGGCCCGATCCATCATTTCCAGAAATTCTACTGAGGCCGCTCGCGAGCGCGCCGCGGTTCCGGGTTCTTGCGGAGGCCGCTGCGACGCCATGTCGCCTGATTGTCGCATGCGACTGATATTCGCGGGGTGGGCGAGGCAAGCGCGATTCGTATCCGAAGGTGCCTCAAAGGTTCAATTGGTCATCCCCCTGTCACGGGACATTGTTACAGGCTGGCGCATGGGAAGTTACGATGTGAGTGACGAGAGCCCGGAGCGGCGCTTTCGCACGTTGTTCATCTCCGACGTTCATCTCGGAGCCCGCGGTTCTCAAGCCGACCTTCTGCTCGACTTCCTGCGTTTCCATGATGCCGACACGATCTATCTCGTCGGCGATATCGTCGACGGCTGGGCGCTGAAATCGAGCTGGCACTGGCCGCAATCGCATAACGACCTCGTCCAGAAGCTTTTGCGCAAGGCGCGCAAGGGCGCCAAGGTGATCTACATCCCCGGCAATCACGACGAGTTCCTGCGCAACTATTACGGCACGCATTTCGGCGGCATCGATGTGGTCGAGAACACCGTTCACACCGGCGCGGACGGCAAGCGCTATCTCGTCATCCACGGCGACATCTTCGACCTCGTGGTGCAGAACGCACGCTGGCTCGCCCATCTCGGCGACAAGGCCTACGATTTCGCGATCCAGCTCAATCGCTTCGTCAACTTCTTCCGGCGCATGTTCAAGGTGCCCTATTGGTCGCTGTCGCAATGGGCCAAGCAGAAGGTCAAGAACGCGGTCAACTATATCGGCGCGTTCGAGCAGGCGCTCGCCGCCGAAGCGCGGCGCCACGACGCCGACGGCGTGATCTGCGGCCACATCCATTATGCGGTGATCCGCGACGAGGGCGGCATCCGCTACATGAATTGCGGCGACTGGGTGGAGAGCTGCACGGCGCTGGTCGAGCACGACGACGGCCATTTCGAGATCATCACCTGGGCGGATCAGGCCGAGAAGCCGGCACAGGTCCCGCAGGTTGCAGCCAGAGCTGCATGACAAAGGCAGCCTGATGCGCATCCTGGTCGCGACCGACGCCTGGCACCCGCAAGTCAACGGTGTGGTTCGGACGCTGACCAAGCTTGCCGACGCCGCCAAAGGCCTCGACGTCGAATTCTCGTTCCTGACGCCGCAATCGTTCCGCACCTTTGCGATGCCGAGCTATCGGGACGTGCGGCTGGCCATGCCGCGGCCGGGCAGAATCGCAAAGCTGATCGAGGAGGCGCACCCGGACAGCATCCACATCGCGACGGAGGGGCCGATCGGCCTGATGGTCCGCCGCTATTGCCGCCAGCGCAAGCTGCCCTTCACGACCAGCTTCCACACCCGCTTTCCCGAATATGTCCGCGCCCGCGTGCCGGTGCCGGGCTCGCTGATCTGGCGGGCGCTGCGCCGATTCCACAGCCCCAGCCGCGCCGTGATGGCGGCGACGCCGGCGCTCGCCAGCGAGCTGACCGAGCGCGGCTTCGACAATGTCGTGCTGTGGCCGCGCGGCGTCGACACCCATCTGTTCCATCCCCGGGCGATCGATCTGTGTCTGCCGGCACCGGTGTTCCTCTCCGTCGGCCGGGTCGCGGTGGAGAAGAATCTCGAGGCGTTCCTCGACCTCGACCTGCCCGGCACCAAGGTGATCGTCGGCGACGGTCCGGCGCGTGTCGCGCTGGAGGAGGTCTATCCGGACGCGATCTTCCTCGGCGAGAAGCACGGCGAGGAACTGGCGGACATTTACGCTGCCGCCGATGTCTTCGTGTTTCCGAGCAAAACCGACACCTTCGGCCTGGTCCTGCTCGAAGCGCTGGCGAGCGGCCTGCCGGTCGCGGCGTTTCCGGTGAAGGGGCCCCGCGACGTGATCGGCGATGCACCGGTCGGCGCGCTCGATCACGATCTGCGCCGCGCCTGCTTCGCCGCGCTGGACATCTCCCGGCAGGACTGCGTCGAATTCGCCGCCAACTACACCTGGGAGGCCTCGGCCCGGGCCTTTATTGACAGCATTTTGGCGGTCGGCGCGGTGCTGCCCGGCCGGAACGGGGCAGAACCGGCGCGATTCGTCGCCTGAGGGGAAGAAGCCCTCGCGCGGAGATGCCTTGCCCGCGCCTCATCCGCCGCGATAACATCAGGCATGACAGAACAGCTCCTCCCGATCGGCCCTGCCGATATCGATGCCGCAGCACGCGTGATCGCACCGTTCGCCGTCCGCACCCCGCTGTTGTCCTTTCCCGTGCTCAACGAACGCGTCGGCGCAAAGGTCTATCTCAAGCCGGAGATGCTCCAGCGCACCGGTTCGTTCAAGTTCCGCGGTGCCTTCAACAAGGTCGCCTCGATCCCGCAGGACAAGCGCGCCGGCGGCGTGGTCGCGTTCTCCTCCGGCAATCATGCCCAGGGCGTGGCGGCGGCGGCAAAGATCCTCGACATGCAGGCGACCATCGTGATGCCGGCGGATGCGCCGTTGTCCAAGCGCGAGCGCACCAAATCCTACGGTGCCGAGGTCGTGCTGTACGACCGCGACCGCGACGACCGCGAGGCGATCTCGCGCGGCATCGCCGAGAAGCGCGGCGCGACGCTGGTCAGGCCCTATGACGATCCCTTCGTGATCGCCGGCCAGGGCACTGCCGGCCGCGAGATCGCCGAGGACATGGCGGCGCTCGGTCTCGCCCCAGACATCGTGGTGGCGCCGGCCTCCGGCGGCGGCCTGATCGCGGGCGTCGCCACCGCCGTGAAGGCACGCTATCCGCTGGCCCAAATCGTCGTGGCCGAGCCTGAGGCGTTCGACGATCACGGCCTGTCGCTGACCGCAGGTCACCGCGAGCCGCATGGGCCGGCAGGCCGCACCATCTGCGATGCGCTGATGGCCCTGATCCCCGGTGAGATGACATTCGCGATCAACAGCAAGCTGCTTGCGCGCGGCGTCACCGCCTCGGACAAGGAAGTCGGCGCGGCAGTCGCGTTTGCCTATCGCGAGCTGAAGCTGGTGGTCGAGCCGGGCGGAGCGGTGGGCTTGGCCGCGCTGCTTGCGGGACGACTCGATGTTGCCGGCAAGAACGTCGTCATCGTGCTCTCCGGCGGCAATGTCGACGCCGATCTGTTTGCGGAGCTCGTGGCCTGATATTCTAATCTTCTGACATGAAGAAGGGGCAGAGCGTCGCCGCTCTGCCCTTTGTCGTGTGTGGCTGATCGCGATCAGTGCATGAAGCCGCGGTGGTTGTTGCCGCCGTTACCACCCTGGCTCTGGTTCATCGACTGGCGGAAGTTGTTGCCGCCATTGTTGACCATGCGATTGGTCTCATTGAACTGCGGGCGGTTGTTGTTCTGCACCTGCACCTTGTTCACCGGGTTGTTGCTGATCTTCGCGCCGTTGTTGATGCGGATCGGGTTGTTCTGGGTCTGAACGTTGACGGGTTTCGTCTCGATGGTCGTGCCGCCCTTGCCGACATTCACCGGCATGCTCACGATCTTGCCAGGATTGCCGCTGGTTGTGCCGTTGGCAGTGCCATTCGGCGTCTTGTTGGTCGCAGGCAGCGTCACGATCTTGCCGATGCCGCCATTGTTGTTGGTGCTATTGGTCGGCGCGGGCAGGGTCACGATCTTGCCCGGGGTCTGCGACGGCGTGCCGTTCTGCGGGTTGGGCTGATTGTTGCCCGCCGGCAGGTTGACGATCTGGCCGCTATTGCCGAGCTTGCCGATGCCGTTGTTGTCGCCCGACTTCTGCACGATCGGCAAATTGCCATTCACTTGCGCGCCGCCATTACCCTGCTGCAGCGGCATGTATTTGGGCTGGCCGAGATTGCCGATCTTGAAGGTCGGGGCGATATTCTGCGGCGCCAGGAACTTGGTCGCCTGCATCAATGGGATCTGCTTCGGCTGCATCTGGAGCTTCAGCGCGACCTGTGCATAGGGCGTGTTGCCGTAGCTATCGTAGAAGTTCTTGTAGCCGAGCGGCGAGTTCGCGAGCACCGCCTTGTGCCAGGCCTGCGTGAGCAGCAGGTTGTTGAGCAGCCAGCGGACGTGATCGCACAGCGGGTCGTGCGGATACATCGTGATGAACTCCTGATAGTACTCCGGCCGCGCTTCGGACACGACGTAGTCATAGGCCTGGCGGGTCGAGCGGCTCGGCAGGTTGGAGGCCATCTGCACCACAGGCGCATTCACCGGCGCGCGGTTGGCGGCAACAGCGGTGTCGCCGAAGAAGGTGAAGTCGGATGTCAGCGACGAGCTCTCCCACGGGATTTGCGCGCCGCTGGTGGTCTGGTTCACTTCGAGGCGCACGCGCTTGAACAGCTGCTCGATCGGCACGTTGGGCTCGCGCGCGACGTTCAGGAAGGCCTGCGTGTAGGGGCTGTGGCCGCCGGTGCCGTCCTGCGCTTCCGCGCCCGGCGCGGTCGAGTAACCGACGATCGAACCGTTCGGCGCATCGACGATGGCCAAGCCACGGCCGGCATCATTCACGTTCGGGAACGGGTTGTTGCGGCAGGCATCAAGGATCACGATGCGCATGCGGCTCGGGATCGTCTCCAGCGTCGACATCACGTCGACCAGGCGGACGGAGTTGTTGACGAGCTCGGTCTGGCTGGAGACCTTGGCGTCGACGGGAACGAGGTAGTTCTCGCCGGCGAGCTGCACGCCGTGACCGGCGTAGTAGACCATCGCCACCGTGTTCGGACCGCGCGCTGACACTTTGGCGGAGAAGTCCTGCACCACGCGAAGCATGTCGTTCTGGGTCAGGTCGGTCGCGGCGACCACTTCGAACCCGGCCGAATTCAGGAATTTCGCCATGGACTCCGCGTCATTGTCGGGGTTGGCGAGCTGCGGCGCGTTCTGGTAGTTCGAATTGCCGATCACCAGCGCGACGCGCTGCTCCGGGCCTTGCAGCGCGGTGGGGGCGGGCTCC
This sequence comes from Bradyrhizobium sp. WSM4872, assembly GCF_055811715.1. NCBI lineage: Bacteria > Pseudomonadati > Pseudomonadota > Alphaproteobacteria > Hyphomicrobiales > Nitrobacteraceae > Bradyrhizobium > Bradyrhizobium sp. WSM4872. The sequence goes on from NZ_JBVVPT010000002.1 coordinate 191,140, forward strand.
ACCGGGGCGACTTGCGCGGAAACCGGGCCGCAGGCGAAGCCGAACAGGCTTCCCAGCAGGCTGGCCGTCATCAGGAAAGGTTTTAGGCGGAACATGGCGTGCTCCTTTGGCACTGATCTCGATACGAGATTGGTTGCCGGGGAGCTTGGCCGCGTTCGAGTTTGAGGTCCGTGATCGCCATCACCATGGTAGGCTGCGTGATCTGAATCACGTTTGGAACCTGCCAAGGTGGGTGCACGATGGGAGGACAGTCCGTCACATGCTGAAATCGATCGATCCGATCCTCACGCCCGACCTGCTCTGGCTGCTGGCGTCCATGGGCCATGGCGACGACCTCGTTTTCGTCGATGCCAATCACCCGGCGGCACGCATCGCGCAGAGCACGCATTCGCGGCGCCTGATCCAGTTGCCCGGCATGAGCATGGAGACCGCGATCCGCGCCATCATGTCGGTCTATCCGCTCGACGATTTCGATCCCGATCCGGTGCGCGTGATGATGCCGGTCGACGATCCCGACGGCGTCCCCGACGTGCAGCGCGCGGTGCTCGCGGAGATCGAACGCGCCGCCGGCCGCCCCGTTACGCCCGGAAAACTCTCCCGGCCGGATTTTTATCGCGCGGCGGCGGCGAGTTTTGGAATCGTGCAGGTCGGCGACAGCCGGGGGTACGGATGCTTCCTGATCAGGAAGGGTGTGATCAACTAGAAGCGCACGAACGAACGATGCGGTACTGCGTCACGCGTGCTCGAACGGTCCGACCTCGCGGATCACCTTGCAGATCTGCAGGAAGCCGCTGGCGTAGAACTCGGCATGGCCCCGCTTCATCGTCTCGACATGTTCGGGATGGGTGCGCCAGGCTTCGAGCGCTTGCTCCGAGGCAAAACGGAACACGGTGAGCTCCTCGCCGTCGTCGGCCTTGAACGACTTGACCGACACAAAGCCGGGAAGACGGCTGACGATGTCGTACATGCGCGCGCCGAGCCGGTCGTGTTCGTCGACAGAGGCGCCGTCACGCAATTGCAGATCGCCAATGACAATCACTTCGCCAATCATGTTTCCTTGACCCTCGGTGATGGGTATCCGTTCCCGATCTCTTCGGTTTCGCGAAGGCTTTGTTACATCGCCCCCCCGAATTTGAATGGCCTGCCGGCATCCGACTGTTTATGGTCGGTCCATGTCGCGCCTTATGTGCCTATCTGTCGCTATCGTCCTATCGCTGCTGCCGGCTGTCGCGCCGGCTGCCTCAATCCAAAAGCGTCCCAAGCAAGCCTGGCATGGCTACGGCTTCCTGCCGGGCTATCGCCAGCCGCTGAGCAACAGCATTCCGCTCTACAAGCAGAAGGAGGCGATGCGGCGGATGTCGCCTAGCGACCGGCGCCATTGGTACATCGATCCGGTCCCCCAATATTACGGCTGGGACGGTGAGTGGCGCTATTTCGGCCGGCCCGGCTTCGGCGGCGGCCGCTACAATGGCGGCAGTTTTGGTCCGTGCTGGACGCGGACGCCGATCGGCGCGGTCTGGAATTGCGGGTGATGGACTGAGCATCCGACATTGCGAGCGTAGCGCGTTGCGCTCGCAATGACGTTGAGGAGAGAGTGTTTTCCTCACTCCGCTCTCGTGCCCCGGACACCGCGCAGCGTCTCTTCGACGGTGCGCTGCAGTGCCGGGGCCCATGCTGCTACGGAAGCTGTGGCTCCTGGATCCCGGATCTGCGCTTTGCTTGTCCGGGACACGGAGGGAGTATGCGTCCCCCTTACGAGAAGAATGCGATCTTCTCGGCCTGGGTCATGCGGCGGATGGGCGCCATGGGATCGTTTGCGGCGGCGCGGGGCTTTTGCAGGATACCGCTGGCGAGGATGGTGGCGCCGAGCGAGGCTTCCGGAACCGGCGAGGGCATCGGCAGCGTCGTAGCCTGCGCTGCGCCGAATGTCGCGCCGGCGGCCATGACCGGCGCCGGCTGCTCCATCACTTCGGCGGCGGCTTCCGCAATGGCGTTGGTGAGGCGCGCCAGCGATTCCATCGCGATCGGCGCTTCCTCTACGGGCTCCTCCACGATCGCTGCAGCGGCGACTGGCTCCCGTGCGAGCGGCTCTGGTGCGATCGGCTCCGGTATCTCGGCTGCGATGGGCGTTGCGGCCTCCGCAACCACCGGCTCCGGAACCGTCGCTTCCATCTCGACCGGTTCGATGATCTCGTCGAATTCCGGATCGGGCGCGGCCATCTCCAGCGCGATCGCGTCGAGTATAGCTTCGTCCTCGGCTTCCGCTGCGGCATCGAGCGAAAATTCGTCCGTCACCTCCGCGAAGGCGGCGGGCTCAGTGGCCAGCTCTTCAAAAGCGGCGTCTTCACGCGCGATCCGGGTCTCGGCGACGATTCCGGCCGTCTCCACGGCGGCTTCGGGCTCAATCGCCTCTGCGCTGTCCTGCGGCTCCGTAAGAGCCACGGCGGCTTCGCTGGCCATCACCGCAGGCGCGGCCTCCGCAGGCGGAGCTTCCGCAGCGGACGACGGTGCCTCCTGCACTGGAGCCGGCGACGGGCGCGCGGCCTGCGGCGTTGCGTCAGCGTCCGTCTGGTCGATCCGGTCCTTGAGCAGATCGAATGCGGCCTTGAGGTCAGCGCGGGGGTCGATGGTGGAAACCTGCGCGCAGGCCGCCTCGATGGAGGCGAGCTGCGAATCAATCAGGTCGCAGATTCGGCCGTCGGCGCCGATCTCGCGCCAGCGCCAGGAGATCTCCTTGATGATGCGCAGCCCGCGGGGAATCGGTGCGAGGCTCGCCTCGATCGCCCCGGGATCGAACGCCGCGATCGCAATCGTCTCGGCTTCGCGGATCGCGTGGCGGATCGCGATTAGCGCCTCCGGCAGGCGGTCCTCGACGACGGGATGGCGCTGCGCCGCAAGGGTTTCTTCGATTTTCGCGACCGCGTCGAGCACCATGCGGGTGTCGGCATTGCGGTTGCGCTTGGCGTATTCGCCGAGGAACCAGCGGCCGCGCGCGGTCTCCAGGAAGGCTTCGCGGATCGCGTCGTAATCCTGCTCGTTCGGCTCGGCCGCGCGGGCAGACATAGGCGAGAGGGCGAATGCTTCGTTGGCCATGTCAATCTCGTCGCGCAAATCACCGCGCGTTACAGTAACGATCATCACGATATCGACCGAATCGCAATTGGTTTGATGGCGCCCGAATCACAAATCCCCATCGCAGCAGCTCGGAAGCGGCGATTCGCCGTGAGCCTCGCGCTGTTCTACTCGGCCGTGTTCGCGGTCTCGGGTACGCATCTGCCGTTCTTTCCGGTCTGGCTGAAGGCGATCGGCATTGACGCGGCCTGGATCGGCCTCATCAACGCGCTGCCGGCGATCACGCGCTTCACCACGCTGCCGCAGGTCACCGCGTTTGCCGAAAAGCGACATGCCATTCGCGCCGGCATGATGGTGTCCGTGCTGGCGACGGCGATCGGATTTACGGCGGTCGGCTTGCAGCAGCAGCCGCTGGCGCTGTTCCTGATCTATGCGCTGACCTGCGTGATGTGGACGCCGACCATGCCGCTGACCGACGCCTATGCGCTGCGTGGCGTCGCCCGCTACGGGCTCAATTACGGGCCGGTGCGGCTGTGGGGCTCGGCAGCCTTCGCAGCCGGCTCGCTCGCCTGCGGCTATCTCGTGGACCACATCGCAGCGCGCGATCTGATCTGGGTCATCGTCGCCTGGGCTGTTGTTGCGGTCGCCGCCGGCATGCTGCTGCAGCCCCTCGACGATGTCAGGCGAAGGACAACAGTGACGTACGCCGGCAAGGCGCTGCTGCGCGATGCCGGCTTCTGGGCCGTCATCGTTTCGGCCGCGCTGATCCAGGGCAGTCACGTCGCGTATTATACGTTCTCGGCCATCAACTGGCAGACCCAGGGCCTCGGCGGGCTGACGATCGCGGGCCTCTGGACATTGGGCGTGATCGCCGAGATCGTCGTGTTTGCGCTGTCGCCGCGCTTCTCGCTGCACCCGTCCTCGCTCATGGCGATCGGGGGCGCGAGTGCAGTCGTTCGCTGGATCGTCACCGCGTACGATCCGCCGGTCGCGCTGCTGGCGATCGTGCAACTCGGCCACGGCCTGACGTTCGGGATGACGATCCTCGGCACGATGAGTCTGCTGGTGCAGCGCGTGCCGTCGCATCAGATCGCGCGGGGGCAGGGCTATTACGCCGCATGCAACGGGTTGCTGGGTGCGACCACCTCGATCGTGTCAGGTGCGATCTACGCCCGCATCGGCGACGGTCTGTATTACGTCATGGCCGCGATGGCCGCGGCCGGTGCGCTCGTGATCTGGTCGGCGCGGCACCGGCTGAAAGCTCAGCCCCAGAGCGAAGAATCCGGCGGATAGACCAGGCTGTCGTCATAGCGAAGCCCGTGATCGCGGTCGCGCGCCAGCAGCAAGGGGCCGTCGAGATCGACGAAGCGCGCCTGCGGCGTCACCAGCATCGCCGGCGCCATCGACAGCGAGGTTGCGACCATGCAGCCGATCATGATCTCGAAGCCGAGCGCCTGCGCAGCATCGGCCATCGCCAGCGCCTCGGTGAGGCCGCCGGTCTTGTCGAGCTTGATGTTCACGGCGTCGTAGCGCTCGCGGAGCGACGCCAGCGAAGAGCGGTCGTGCACGCTTTCGTCGGCGCAGACCACCAGTGGCCGCTTGATCCGCGCCAGCGCGTCGTCCTTTCCGGCCGGCAGCGGCTGCTCGACCAGGGTGACGCCGACGGCCTCGCAGGCCGCAAGATTGTGCGCCAGATTGGCCTCGGTCCAGGCCTCGTTGGCATCCACGATCAGTTCGGATTCGGGCGCCGCCTCGCGCACCGCCGTGATCCGCTCCGGATCGCCGTCGCCGCCGAGCTTGATCTTGAGCAGCGGCCGGTGCGCCGCTTTGGCGGTCGCCGCCGCCATGGCCTCGGGCGTGCCCAGCGAGATGGTGTAGGCCGTGGTGCGCTCGCCCGGCGACGGGCGGTCGAGCAGGCTCCAGGCCCGCAAGCCCGCCGCCTTGGCTTCCAGATCGATCAGGGCGCAATCCAGGGCATTGCGGGCCGCCCCGGGCGGCATGGCGGCTTGCAGGGCCTGGCGGGTGAGGCCGCCGGCCACGGCCTCCCGCATGGCCTGGATGGCGGCAAGGGTCGCCTCGGGCGTCTCGCCATAGCGGGGATAGGGCACGCATTCGCCGCGGCCAGTCAGGCCGTCCCGGCTGACCTCGGCCACAACGGTCACGGCCTCGGTCTTGGCGCCCCGGCTGATGGTGAAACTGCCCACGATGGGAAAGCGCTCGATTCGCGCAGCGAGGACAGGAACTTTGCTGGAAGTCATTTTGAACTCTGGCGAAATCTGAACCTGCTGGTTACCTGTGGCAACTAAGGTTAACCAGTTGGGGATACCTTCTCCGGGTAAGGGCGCGTGCGCAACCATCTGATTTCATCCGTTTCTCGCGCCTCGGCACGGGAGCGGTCATCTTGAGCGGCGATCCGAAGCTGGAACGGATTGCGAAGGGCAATGCGCTGGCACTCTGCGCCACCGGAACCTGGACCGCGAGCTTCGCGCCGGTCCTGGAGCGGATGGTGGCTGACGCCGAGAAGCTCGCCGGCGGCCCGCAAAGCATCTTCATCGACGTGTCCGAGGTCTCCAAGCTCGACACCTTCGGCGCCTGGCTGATCGAGCGGCTGCGTCGCAGCCTGACGCAGGGCGCCGTCGAGGCGCAGATCGCCGGCCTTTCCGCCAATTATTCGAGCCTGGTGGACGAGGTGCGACGGGTCAGGGCGACGCCCGTCATCGACACCAGCACGATCACCATCACCGGCATGCTGGAGCAGATCGGCCGGGCCGTGGCCGGTGTTGCCGGCACGGTTGCAGGCCTGATCGACATGCTCGGCGCGGTGCTCGCGGCGGTCGCGCGCACCCTGATTCATCCGCGCTCGTTCCGTCTGACCTCGACCGTGCATCATCTCGAGCAGGTCTGCTGGCGCGCGGTGCCGATCGTCGTGCTGATCACCTTCCTGATTGGCTGCATCATCGCCCAGCAAGGCATCTTTCACTTCCGCAGGTTCGGCGCCGACCTGTTCGTCGTCGACATGCTCGGCGTGCTGGTGCTGCGCGAGATCGGCGTGCTGCTGGTCGCGATCATGGTTGCGGGCCGCTCGGGCAGCGCCTACACCGCCGAACTTGGCTCGATGAAGATGCGCGAGGAGATCGACGCGCTGCGCACCATGGGGTTCGACCCGATCGAGGTGCTGGTGCTGCCGCGCATGCTCGCGCTGGTGCTGGCGCTGCCGATCCTGGCCTTCCTCGGCGCGATGGCCGCGCTCTATGGCGGCGGCCTCGTCGCCTGGCTCTATGGGGGCGTGCAGCCCGAGGCTTTCCTGCTGCGGCTGCGCGACGCCATCTCGATCGACCATTTCATCGTTGGCATCGTCAAGGCACCTGTCATGGCCGCGGTGATCGGCATCGTCGCCTGCGTCGAGGGGCTCGCGGTGCAGGGCAGCGCGGAATCGCTCGGGCAGCACACGACGTCGTCTGTCGTGAAAGGCATTTTTTTCGTCATCGTCATGGACGGCGTGTTCGCCATCTTCTTCGCCGCGATCGGGATGTGACGATGGTGGGCGAGATCCAGAACCCCATCATCCGCGTCCGCGACATCACCGTGCAGTTCGGCGCGACGCGCGTGCTCGACGGGCTCGACCTCGACGTCAAGCGCGGCGAGATTTTGGGCTTCGTCGGCCCTTCCGGCGCGGGCAAGTCCGTGCTGACGCGCACCATCATCGGCCTGGTGCCGAAGGTCGCAGGCAGCATCGAGGTGTTCGGCGTCGACCTCGATGCCTCCAACACGTTGCAGCGTCGCAACGTGGAGCGGCGCTGGGGAGTGCTGTTTCAGCAGGGCGCGCTGTTCTCCTCGCTCACGGTGCGCCAGAACATCCAGTTCCCGATGCGCGAATATCTGCGGGTGTCGCAGCGGCTGATGGACGAGATCACCATCGCCAAGCTCACCATGGTGGGTCTCAAGCCCGAAGTGGCCGATCGCTTTCCCTCGGAACTGTCGGGCGGCATGATCAAGCGCGTGGCGCTGGCGCGCGCGCTGTCGCTCGACCCCGATCTCGTCTTTCTGGACGAGCCGACCTCGGGCCTGGATCCGATCGGCGCCGGCGACTTCGACGAGCTGGTCAGGACGCTGCAGCGTACTTTGGGGCTGACCGTTTTCATGGTAACCCACGACCTCGATAGCCTTTACACAGCATGTGACCGCATCGCCGTTTTAGGCAACGGTAAGATCATTGCGGCAGGGTCGATCGCCGACATGCAGGCCTCGCAGCATCCGTGGCTGAGGCAATATTTCCATGGCAAGCGCGCTCGCGCGGTGATGGGCTGAGGTGCCGGAGTAGCTGATGGAAACGCGCGCAAATTACGTGCTGATCGGGTCGTTCACGCTGGCGGTGATCGCCGCCGCGATCGGCTTCGTGCTGTGGTTTCAGTCGTTGCACACCACCAAGCAGCGCAGCCCCCTGCGCGTCGTGTTCGAGGGCCCGGCCGCGGGCCTGCGCAATGGCGGCAGCGTCAATTTCAACGGTATCCGGGTAGGTGAGGTGGTCTCGGTGAAGCTCGACAACCCGCGGCGGGTTGTCGCACTCGCCATGGTCGAGAACAACGCCCCGATCCGCAAGGACACCCTGGTCGGCCTCGAATTCCAGGGCCTGACCGGCGTCGCCGCGATCTCGCTCAAGGGCGGCGAGGAGGCCGCACCGTCGCCGCCGCTCGACGAGGACGGCATTCCGACGCTGACGGCGGATCCCAACAAGCTCCAGGACGTCACCGAGGCGATCCGCGGCACGCTCCAGAACATCAACAAGATCGTCGCCGACAATCAGGAGTCGGTGAAGAACTCGCTGAAGAATCTCGAGACCTTCACCAACTCGCTCGCCCGCAACTCCGAGAAGATCGACGGCGTGATGGCCAAGGTCGACGGCGTGATGCTCAAGGCTGATAGCCTCATGCTCGGCCTCAACACGCTCGCCGGCGGCAAGGACGGCGGCGAGCTGTTCCAGGCGGTGAAGTCGATCCGCGAACTGGCCGACGATTTCGACAAGCGCTCCGGCGCATTGATGACCGACGGCCGCCGCACGCTCGGCGACATCAGCCGTGCCGTCAACAATTTCGACCGCAACCCCACCCGCGTTCTGTTCGGCGCCAGCAACAGCGCACCGGCGGCCGCGCCGCCACCGCCGCCAGAGCCGCCGAAACCCGCCGCGCCGGAGCGCCGGCGGCAGTAGGGGGATCGCCTCGTGCTTCTCCGGCGTCGTCCTGGCGAAAGCCAGGACCCATTACCCCAAGGAGGAGTTTGGCGAAGAGCAGTCGCTCGGTACTTCCACCGGCGGCAATCGACAGACTTCGCGGTATGGGTCCTGGCTTTCGCCAGGACGACATCGAGTGTTTGTCGATCGCTTCGTTCCTAATGACACCCAAAACAAAAACGGAGGCCGCGAGGCCTCCGTTTCCTTATTCGTCATTTGCGAGCTGGCCGCTCACCCCAGCCGGCCCGCCGCGTGCGCGAGCAGCGTGTACACCAGGCCCGTTTCCGAGGTCAGGTGGTTGCGCAGCTCCTGCGGGCCGCGGCCGTCGCGGGCGACCTCGTCGAGCAAGCGTTCGAACTCGGCGACATAGCGGTCGACCGTGGCCTTGAAGTTGCGGTCGGAGCGATACTTGCGGGCGACCTCGTCGAAGGCCTTCTGGCCGGCGGGCGTGTAGAGGCGCTTGGTGAAGGCCTTGTTCTCGCCGCGCTGGTAGCGGTCCCACATCTCGGACGCGAGGTTGCGGTCCATCAGCCGGCCAATGTCGAGCGACAAGGATTCCAGCGGATTGCCGCCACCTTGAGGAGCCTGCGGCTGCGGCGCCGGTGCAGCCTGGCGGCCGCGCTGGGGCTCACGTCCGGTGGGCGCACCCTGGTTGGCGTCCGTGCGGCTCAAGAGGTCGGACAGCCAGCCGTCGCGGCCCTGGTCGTTGCCGGCCGGTGCGACCGGCGGCGCTTCGGTGCGGCGCGAGGAGGCCGGCATGCCGAGGTCCGGCGGCGGCAGCGTCGAGGCGCTGGCGCTCTCGCGCATGCGCGTGTCGGTGCTGCGCGCGCCGACGGCCGCCAGCATCGGCTCTTCCTGGCGCTGCACGCTGGCGCGGCCCGTCGTGGAGACGTCGAGGCCACGGCCGTGCTGGGCCACGATACGGTTGAGCTCGGCGAGCGCCTCGATCTGGTCGACGATCACCTTGCGCATCTGCGCAGTGCTCTCGGCGGCCTCCTGCGGCATCTCGAGCACGCCGCGGCGCAGCTCGTTGCGGGTGGCTTCGAGCTCGTTGTGCATCTCGAACGCCATCTGCTTCATGCTGGAGACGAGGTTGGTGAACTTCTCCGTCGACTGCTTGAACATCGCATCCGCCTCGTCGGTGGTCTGGCGGTAGATGTCGTGCATGGCCTCGACGGTCTGCCGGTGCTCCTCTTCGGAGGCCGACCGCACCGCCTCGAACTGCCGGGTGATCGCCGCGGAACCGGCGCCGGCGGTCTCCGCGACGACGCGGGCGATGTCGCGGGCGCGCTCTTCGGCGGCCGCCAGCGATTCATCGAGCAGGCCGGTGAAGCGAGACAGGCGCTGGTCGAGATCGGCGGTGCGCAGGTCGATCGTGGTGACGAGCGATTCCAGCGCCTCCTTGCGTTCGGCGAGCGAGGCGGTGGTGTTCTTGTTGCTCTGCTCGACGACCTGCGCGGCCTCGACGAGTGCCTTGCCGTGCGCGTCGAACTGGGTCGAGAGCTCGCCGAGATCCTGGAGCGCCCGCGTGGTCTTGCTGTTGAAGACGTTGAGCTGGTCTTCCAGGTTCTGCGTCGCAGCGCCGTTGCGCGAGGTGACGTCGTTCATGGCCGAGACGAAGTCGGCCACACGCGTCACCAGCGCACGCTCGAGCGAGTTGAGGTTGTCGTGCGCACCGGTCAGCACCTCCTGGAGCAGGATGTTGCCTTCGCGCAGACGCTCGAACAGGGCGACCGTGTCGGTGCGCAGGATCTTGCTGGTCTCCTGCATCTCGGTGACGGCCGCGATCGAGACCTGGCGCGACTGGTCGATCGCCGCGCGCGAGGCCTGCTCGAGGTCCTTGAGCGATTTGTTGACGGCACCCGTCGCCATCTCGCTCGCCGAGTTGATGGTTCGCGCCACCTCGGAGCCGTTGCCCATCATGGTCTGCGAGAACGCATGTCCGCGCGTCTCGATCGACTTCAGCGCATCGGAGGTGACGCGGTCGATGTCGAGCGTGAGCTGGCTGGTTTTCGAGCCGATCGCGTCCACGAGCGAGCCGCGCTTGGCGTCGATCATGTTGGCGAGACGGTCGGACTGCTGCTGCACGTAGGTGACGATCTCGTCGGTCTTGCCGGTCATGGCCTGGCCGAAGCTGCTGCTGGCGGCGAGCACCGAGCGCTCGACGTCCGCCGAACTCGACTTGACCCGCGAGCTTGCCTCGTTGGAGGCGTTGATCAACGCGTTCTGGGCGTTGAGCGCGCTGGTCTGGATGTCGCTGGTCGCGTTCGCGGTGGCCGTGCTCAGCGTACGCTCGATCTCGCTCGAGATCGTGCGGATCTGGCTTGCGGCATCCGCCGAGGTCGAGACCAGCGAGGTCTGCGCCTCACGCGCGCTGTTGAGGATGGTCGAGGCGGTGTCGGCGCCGACCGAGGTCAGCGTGCGCTCGATGTCCGTGGTCAGCGACTTGATCTGGCCTGCTGCGTCCGTCGAGGCGGAGATCAGCGTGCCCTGGGCCTCGCGTACGCCGCTGGTGAGTGCTTCGATGGTGGCGCCGCCGGCGGTCGCCAGCGCGCGCTGCATCTCGGCCGCCAGCGAACGAACCTGGCCGGTCTGTTCGGCGGACACCGCCAGCAGGGTGCTTTGGGCGTCGCGGGCGCTGGTCGTGATCGTCTCGGCGGTCGACTGGCCGACCTGCGAGAGCGACCGATGCACTTCGGCGGCGAGGGACTTCACCTGGCTCGCCGCATCCGAGGACGCGTTGACGAGCGTGCTCTGGGCTTCGCGGGCGCCGGTCATGATGGTCTCGGCCGTCGCGGTGCCGGCCATCGAGAGCGAGCGCTGCACGTCCGAGGACAGCGCCTTGATCTGGTTGGCGGTCTCGCTCGAGGCCGCGATCAGCGCGCTCTGCGCATCGCGGGCGCCGGCGGTGATCGATTCCGCCGTGGCGGAGCCGGCCATCGACAGCGAGCGCTGCACGTCGGCGGTGAGGGTCTTGACGTGGTTGGCCGCGTCCGAGGACGCCGTGACGAGCGTGGTCTGCACCTCGCGCGCACCGGCCAGGATCGAGGCGGCGGTCGCCGAGCCTGCCGACGACAGCGTGCGTTCGACGTCGGCCGCGAGCCCCTTGATCTGGTTGGAGGCATCGCCAGATGCTGCGACCAGCGTCGACTGCGCTTCGCGGGCGCTGGTCAGGATCGAGTTCGCGGCACCGGTGCCGACTGCGGTCAGCGCGCGCTCGACCTCGGCGGAGGTCATCTTCAGCTGGGCGTTGACGTCGGAGGAGACCGTCATCAGCGACTGCTGCGCGGTGCGCGCACCGGTCTGGATGGTCTCGCTGGTGTTGACCACGAGATTGGTGAGCGAGCGCTCGGCGTCTTCGACATGCGAGCGGATCGCGGTCGAGATCATCTCGGCGCGGGACATCATGTCCTCGCTGGCCTGGCGTCCGCTGCTTTCGATGCGGCCGGCGACGGCCTCGACACGCGAGCCGAGCAGGTCCTCGAACTGCGCCACGCGCACGTCGATGTCGCTGGCGACCGAGCCGACCTTGGTCTCGATGGCCTGCTGAATGTCCTGGAAGCGCGCCGTGACCGTGTCGGTCAGGTGCATGCTGCGGCCGTCGATGATCTCGGTGACGCCGGTGATGCGGCGGTCGACCGCCTCGATTGCCTGCGCGGTGCCGTCCGTGAGCGTCGAGGTCAGGAGGGTGAGGCGGGTGTCGATCGACTGCACGGCCTGCGAGGCGCCGTTCGTCACCGCGGTGGTCAGGTAGGTGAGGCGCGTGTCGATGGATTCGAGCGCCTGCGAAGCGCCGCCGGTGAGGGTGGTCGTCAGATGCGTGAGGCGCGTGTCGATCGACTGGATGGTCTGCGACGCGCCATCGGTCAGCGACGAAGTGAGGTGGGTGAGGCGGGAGTCGATCGACTGGATCGCCTGCGCCGCACCGTCGGTCAGCGACGAGGCGAGCGTGTTGAGCCGTCCGTCGATGGTCTCGGTGACCGACTTCGCACGGGTATCGAACGATTCTTCGAGCGCGGCGACGCGGCCGACGAGCTGCTCGTCGAAGGTCTTGATATGACCGTCGATCGTGGAGTCGAGGCTGGAGATCTTGCCGTTCAGCGAGGCGTCGAGGTTGCTGACGCGTTCGCCGATCGTGGTCTCGAACTGCACCAGGCGCTGGTCGAGCACAGCCGTGATCGCGCCGCCGTTGGAGGTGAAGCGGGTGTCGAAATTGTCGACATAGGTCTTCAGCGATTCATGGATGTCCTGGGTACGCTGGCCCATCCGATCGACGATCTCGCCGCCGAAGGTCTTCACGGTGCGGTCGAATTCGGAGATGTGGCGGGTGATCAGCGCGCCCAGCGTGCCGGAGTCGCGGGCGAATTTCTCGACCAACTCGGTGCCCTGGTTCTTCACCAGCTCGTCGAAGGCGCTCATCTGGAGCGACAGCGAGTCGTGCGCGGTCTCGGTCTGGCTGACGACCTTGGCGACCAGCGTATTGACGGTGGCGTCGAGTGCTTCGCTCGCCTTGTCGCCGGAGGTCATGATGTGGCCGGCGAGGCGGTTGCCGGCGTCGTCAATCTTGGCGGAGAGGTCGTTGGAGCGCAGCTCGAGCTCTAGCAGCAGCGAGTCCGACGAATTCTTCAGGCTGTCGTGCACCTGCTCGGTACGCTCGGAGATGCCGTCGACGATCGCGGCGGAGCGCTGCTCGAACTCGCCGGTGATGCGGTCGATGCGCTCGTTCAGCATTTCGTGGACGCGGTCGGCGAGGTCGACGAACTCGTCGTGAACGTGGCCGGTCTTGAAATTGAGGCTGGTGGTCAACCGCTCGCTGGCGTCGAGCACGGCGCGCGTGGTCTCGTTGCTGGCCTCCTCGAGCCGGTCGAGCAGGTCGCCTCCGCGCTCGCCGAGCGCGAGGATCATGTTGTCGCCGGCGTTGCTGAGCGCACCGGTGATGTGGGCGCCGCGCTCTTCGAGCGCGCCGGTGATGGACTTTGCGACCTCGTCGACGCGCGAGGCGATCGCGTCCGAGATCAGCGCGATGTCGTGGCGCAAATCGATCTGCACGCCGGAGATGGCGCTGCGGACCTGCTCGGCCTGGCCGACCAGATTGTCGCGCTGATGTGCGATGTCCTGGAGCAGGGCGCGGATGCGCACTTCGTTGTCGGAATAGGCGCGTTCGAGCGCCGCGACCTCGTTGGCGACCAGCGTCTCGAGCTCGCCGGCGCGCGCGATGGCGCGCTCGATGCCGTCGCCCATCGCCGCAACCTCGCGGCGGATGGCCTGGCCGACGGTCACCATCGAATCGGAGGCCGAGCCTTCCGGCTCGGAGAAGCGGATGGCAACCTGGGCCATAGCCTGCGCGACCGAGCTCATTTGCTGGCCGCGCCAGACGAGGCTCGCCAGGAAGAAGAACAGCATGATCGGCGCGAAGAACATCGTGACGAGGCCGGCAATGGCCAACACGCCGCCGCTCTGGCCCATCGCCGCCTGGATCGAAGGCAGGAAGCCGACCGTCAGCGCGGCGCAAGCCGCCAGCCAGACGACGGTGAAGATTGTCGCGCCGGTGTAGATGTTGCGGGTCGGGCGTCCCGTCTGCAACGTCTGCAACAGCTGGCCGATGGTCGCACGGTCGTCATTGGCGGCGCGGCGCGAGGAGCGCGGCTCCTCGACCTGGTCGAACATCGCGCGTTCGTTCGCGGCAGGACGCGGATCGAAGCTCGGTTCGTCGAACATCGGGGGAGCCGGTGGGGCGACCGGAGGCGGCGTTTCGCTGCGCATCGAGGCGTTGCGGCTGGTGTCCGCCGCCGTGTCGCTAATGTTCAGGGCTTCCTGGATTGCAGAAAGCGCATCTTCTGTGGGGTCTTTGACCTTTTTCGGAGTGTTTGCCATGTTCAGTCCGAGCCCTCGTTACTTGTACGCGTCCCCCCGCGAGCTCTGCGCGCTACGCAAGCCCACAGTCCGGATCATGCCGCTTGCGCGGATCTCCGAGCCATCCCCACCCGGACGGCTTGTCCGCCAATTTCTCCAACATCCTATTGGCAGAGCGTCGCGAATGAAATGCCCGCGATTAAGACATTCTTAATCATCGTTAACAGGATCGCGCCGTAAGGCCTTAGCAATAAATGCAATTCTCCACCGGACTCGCCGGATTGCGGCAACTTTTCGTCAATAAACAGGCAGATTTGCGCAAAACGGCTGGAACATTTCATTAACCATTTCCGTGCTTGGGTGGAGGGAACTTGACCGCCGGACCGGCGGACATCGCGCGATGCCGGGGCCTGCGCCATGACTCCTGAACTGCAACGGATGGACTGGATGCGCTCGCCCCCGCTTGCACCCATCGACAGCCCGCTCGACCTCGATCATCTCTCCCGCATGACGCTCGGTGATTCCGAGCTGGAACAGGAAGTGCTGGCGATGTTTGCCGAGCAGGCGGTGCGCCTGATCGCGGCGATGGCCGCGCTCCCGTCCGAGGCCGGCGCACTCGCCCACAAGCTCAAGGGCTCGGCGCGCGGGATCGGCGCTTTTGCGGTGGCGGATGCCGCCGCCAGCCTGGAGACCGCGATCCAGACCGGCCAGGGCCGGCCTCATGCCTTCGCCGCGCTAAAAGAGGCGGTGACCGAGGCGCGCGCCGCGATCGAGGCGATCCTGAACCCTTAGGCCGACAGGGCCAGAACCGTGCTCTAGTCTTTTGTTTTGACGGGTTTTCTTCCCGCGAAACGGTATTCACGACTTATCAAAACGCTATGGCGCCGGGCTGACCGACCCGTTATAGGACAGCCCGGACCCTCCTTCATTCCCTAGATCGCGGCAGCACGAGCACACATGGCCAAAATTCACTTTGTCGATCACAAGGGCGAAACCCGTACGGTGGACGTCGAGAACGGCGCGACTGTGATGGAAGCCGCCATCCGCAACAGCATTCCCGGCATCGAGGCCGAATGCGGCGGCGCCTGCGCCTGCGCCACCTGCCATGTCTATGTCGACGAAGCATGGCGTGAGAAGGTCGGCAGCCCGACGCCGATGGAAGAGGACATGCTCGACTTCGGCTTCGACGTGCGCCCGAACTCGCGCCTGTCCTGCCAGATCAAGGTCTCCGACGAGCTCGACGGCCTCGTGGTGGCGACACCGGAACGCCAGGCCTAACCCTGTTAGCTATTCATGTGCTCGGCGGCGCGACCTCGATGCCGCGCTTGTGCCAGGGCCTGAGCTTCTCGAGCACTTCCGCGATCAGCGGCATTGGCCGGCGCGACGCTTCGTCGATCATCACGGCGACCGATGTCGCCGATGCAATGCACTTCCCTTCCGAAAACACCACCTGCTCGAACGTCACCGACGTTCGTCCCAGCTTCACGACGCCGAGACCGAGCTCGATCGTGTTCGGCCAGTGCAGCTCCGCACGAAAATGGATGTCGAGCCGCACCATGATCCAGGCAAGTCCCGGCGGCGTCAGGCCGTATTCCGGAAGCTTCATCAGCGTGACACGGCCGGTCTCGAAATAAGTTGCGTAGACCGCGTTGTTGACGTGCTGGTTGGGGTCGAGATCGCCGAAGCGGACATTGTCGCTGAGGCGAAAAGGGTAGTCCTCCAGGCGCGGCGTCGTATCGAGGCGGCTTGGTGCGTTCACCGATTGATCTCCGTCATAGCGTTGCTCGTTACAGCCCAGTTATCCTGACCCGGCAAGTGGGGCCGGCTGCGGGGCGCTCCCGCTTTTATGCCTTCCCTGATCCATCCCCGTTGGCTAGACAGGCAGGGTCACCTCGGCCCACAGGGCGCCGTCCCACCGATATCGACCGATAAAGAGACGACATGAGCGACGCGATCAAAACCGATGTGCTGATTATTGGCGCCGGCCCCTGCGGTCTGTTCGCCGCCTTCGAGTTGGGCCTTCTCGACATGAAGACGCATTTCGTCGACATCCTCGACAAGGTCGGCGGCCAGTGCGCAGAGCTCTATCCGGAAAAGCCGATCTACGACATTCCCGGCATTCCGCAGGTTTCGGGGCAGGGCCTCACCGACGCGCTGATGGAGCAGATCAAGCCGTTCCATCCGACCTTCCATCTCGGCGAGATGATCGAGACCGTCGAGAAGATCGGCGATCCGCTGTTTCGCTGCACCACGGACGCCGGGAAGGTGTTCGAATGCAAGGTGCTGGTGATCGCTGCCGGCGGCGGCTCGTTCCAGCCCAAGCGGCCACCGGTGCCGGGGATCGAAGCCTATGAAGGAAGCTCGGTGCACTACGCCGTGCGCAAGATGGAGACGTTCCGCGACAGGAACGTGCTGATCGTGGGCGGCGGCGATTCCGCGCTCGACTGGACGCTCAATCTGCATCCGATCGCCAAGCGCATCACGCTCTTGCATCGTCGCGACGATTTTCGCGCCGCCCCCCACAGCGTCGAGCAGATGCGCGCGCTGGTCGCTGCCGGCAAGATGGATCTGCGGCTCGGCCAGGTCACCGCGCTGTCAGGCAACGAGGGCAAGCTGAGCGGCGCCACCGTCAAGGGCAACGACAACAGTGTGAGCGAAATTACCTGCGACACCATGCTGCCGTTCTTCGGCCTGACCATGAAGCTCGGTCCGGTCGCGAACTGGGGCATCGCGCTGGAGAACAATCTGGTGCCGGTCGAGACATCCGCGTTCGAGACCAACGTGCCAGGCATCTTCGCGATCGGCGACATCAACACCTATCCCGGCAAGATCAAGCTGATCCTGTGCGGTTTCCACGAGGGCGCGCTGATGTCGCAAAAAGCCCATCGCTACGTCTATCCGGAGAAGCGGCTCGTGTTCCAGTACACGACCTCGTCCTCCAGCCTGCAAAAGAAGCTCGGCGTCAACTGACGGCGGCGGGCGATGCCCCATGTTTCTGGTGCTGGAACAGTTCGCGAAATCGCCGTAGTCTGCGGCCATTGCAGTTGGCGGCTTAGCAAGGCGATTGGCTCAGCAAGGTGATGATAATGCGGACTCTCTTTTCCAGCTTTCGGCTGTTCTCGCTCCTCGCGCTCGCGATGTCGCTCGGTGCGGTGAGCCCGGTTGTGGCGCAAGTGCAGCAGCCGACCGCCGCGGGCCTCTGGCAGAAGGTCGAAGACGGCAAGACGGTGGGTTGGTTTCTCTTCATCGACCACAACGGCATCTTCGAAGGCGTCATCGCAAAAACCTTCCCGCGGCCCGGTGACGACCCGAACGAGATCTGCGCGAAATGCACGGACGATCGCAAGAACGCGCCGGTGCTCGGGCTCTCCTTCATCCGCGACATGAAGCGCGACGGCTTGAAGTATGACGGCGGCAACGTGGTCAATCCGCGCGACGGCAACATCTGGAAGGCCAAGATGACGGTCAGCCCGGATGGGCAGACCCTGACGATGCGCGGTTTCCTCGGCATTTCCCTGTTCGGCAAGGACGAGACCTGGACGCGTCTTCCCGACGCCAATATCGCGCAGGTCGATCCCGCCATCGTCGCGAAATATCTCCCGGCGCAAGCAACCGCCGCGACCAAGCCCGTGCCCGTGCCCGCGGCGAAGAAAGGCGGCGCGATGATGGCGCCGGCACCAAAGCAGTAGGGTCTACGTCGCGCGCTATGGCGCCCGAACTTCCGTAGCTCCACACACCGCCGTCATTGCCCGCCAAGGCGGGGACTTCAGTACGCCGCCAGCCTCTCCGCGTTCTTGCGCGGCGTCCGTGGCGCCCGTGCGCAATCGCGCATACGACCGGCGACGACAGCGGAGATGCCGGCGCGAGTAGCGGTCATACCCGTCGAAAGACGAACGCCTGCCGGACGCGC
This sequence comes from Bradyrhizobium sp. WSM4872, assembly GCF_055811715.1. Classification (NCBI taxonomy): domain Bacteria; kingdom Pseudomonadati; phylum Pseudomonadota; class Alphaproteobacteria; order Hyphomicrobiales; family Nitrobacteraceae; genus Bradyrhizobium; species Bradyrhizobium sp. WSM4872. The sequence goes on from NZ_JBVVPT010000002.1 coordinate 209,202, forward strand.
GCCAGTAGTTCCCCGGAATGCGCGGTGGCGCCGGATTTGCATAGCTATCCGCAAAGCTGCTGGGGGAATGAGTCGCCGTCCCTGACGCCTTCGCCGAGTCGCGAAAGGCGAACGGCAACTATCGCCCCGCGGCGATCACCTCGATCCGCGGAGACGACATGAGACGTGCAATATCCCGTGCCGCCATGCTGCTGGTCCTGACGGTGCTGCTGACCGCCCCGACGATGGCGCGTGACGACGGGCGCTACGCCAACTCGCCGTTAAAACCCTGGTTCGAGAGCCTGCACAGCGAATACGGCCAATGCTGCTCGGATGCCGACGGCTACGTGGTCGCCGATGTCGACTGGGAATCCGACAGGGGCCGCTATCGCGTGCATCTCGACGGCGAATGGGTGGTCGTTCCCGACGGCGCCGTCATCACCGAGCCGAACAAGATCGGCCGCACCATGGTGTGGAAGCACTATATCGACGGCCATCCCCGCGTGCGCTGCTTCATGCCGGGCAGCATGACGTAGATTGAAGCGTCATCCCGGGTGATGCGCAGCGTCGAAACGGGACTCGCACCAATGCATCCGCGCGGCGCTCAGGTCACCGGCGCCGGATTGAACAGCGTCAAATCGTTGTGGATGCCCCAGCGATCCGACCAGGGTTGTGTGCGGCCGCTGGCGACGTCGAGGATCAGGCGGAACAGGTCCCAGCCGGTTTCCTCGATGGTCTTCTCGCCGGTTGCGATGCCCCCGGCATCGAAATCGATCAGGTCCTTCCAACGTCGCGCGAGTTCGCTGCGGGTCGCGACCTTGATCACGGGCGCAGCCGCAAGGCCGTAGGGCGTGCCGCGGCCGGTGGTGAACACCTGCAGCGTCATGCCGGAGGCGAGCTGGAGCGTGCCGCAGATGAAGTCGGATGCCGGCGTCGCCGCAAACAGCATGCCCTTCTGCGTCGCCTTCTCGCCGGGCGAGAGCACGCCGGTGATCGCGGACGATCCGGACTTGACGATCGAGCCGAGCGATTTCTCGACGATGTTCGCCAAGCCGCCCTTCTTGTTGCCGGGCGTGGTGTTGGCGCTGCGGTCCGCGCCGCCGCGGGCGAGATAGGAATCGTACCAGGCCATCTCGCGGACCAAAGCGCGGCCGACGTCCTCGTTGATGGCGCGTCGAGTGAGCAGCTGGATCGCGTCGCGCACCTCGGTGACTTCCGAGAACATCACCGTGGCGCCGGCGCGCACCAGAAGGTCGGCGGCGAAGCCGACCACGGGATTCGCGGTGACGCCGGAGAAGGCGTCGCTGCCACCGCATTGCAGGCCGATGACGAGATCGGCGGCCGGGCAGGTCTCACGAGTGCGCTCGTTGAGGATCTTCAGGCGGGCTTCGGCCTGGGTCATGATGGCGTCGACGATCGCGCCAAAACCGTCGAAGGCTTCGTCCTGCATCCGGACGATGGCATCGCTGACGCCTTCCGGCACCAGACGCTCGGGCGCCAACTTTTCACAGCCGAGGCTGATGACCAGGATCTCGCCCCCGAAATTCGGGTTCTGCGCGATGTTTTTCAGCGTGCGGATCGGAATCACGGCATCAGGCGCGTTGATGGCGACGCCACAGCCATAGGCATGCGTCAGCGGCACGACGTCGTCGACATTCGGGTATTTCGGCAGCAGCTCGGCGCGGATGCGCTTCACAGCATATTCCATCGTTCCCTTGACGCATTGCACCGAGGAGGAGATGCCGAGGATGTTCTTGGTGCCGACCGAGCCGTCGGAATTGCGAAAGCCTTCGAACGTGAAACCTTCCAGCGGCGGCAGCGGCGCGGGAACGGCGGTGGAGATTTCCAGCTTGTCGAGGGCAGGGGCCTCCGGCATGCGGATGCGCGCTTCGTCCACCCATTCGCCGGCCAGGATCGGCGCCAGCGCATGGCCGATCACTTCGCCGTAGCGGACGATCGGGGCGTCCTGCGGGATGTCGACCAGCGCCGTCTTGTGTCCCTGCGGCACGAAGGCGCGCAGCGTCAGCCCGCTGGCGAAGCGGGAGCCGGCAGGAAGCCCGAAATCATTGACCACGATCGCGACGTTGTCGCGATCGTTGAGCTTGATGTAGCGGGGCTGCTCTTTCGCTGCGACTGATTGATCCATCTGCGCTTGCCTCCGAAGCCGTAGGGTGGGCAAAGGCGCAAGGCGCCGTGCCCACAATCTTCACACAGAACGTAAGGCGATGGGCACGCTTCGCTTTGCCCACCCTACGATGTCTTGCCCGTGGTTAGCCGGGAAATGTATAGGCGGTCTTCACCGTCGTGTAGAACTCGCGGGCATAGGAGCCCTGCTCGCGGGCACCGTAGCTCGAACCCTTCCGGCCACCGAACGGCACGTGATAATCGACGCCGGCGGTCGGCAGATTGACCATCACCATGCCGGACTCGCTGTTGCGCTTGTAGTGCGAGGCGTATTTCAGGCTGCTGGTGCAGATGCCGGAGGCAAGGCCGAATTCGGTGTCGTTGGAGATCGCGAGCGCCTCCTCGTAGTTCTTGGCGCGAATGACGGCGGCGACGGGGCCGAAGACCTCCTCGCGCGAAATGCGCATGTTGTTGTTGGCCTCGGTGAACAGCGCGGGCTGGAGGTAGTGGCCGGGCGTTTCGCGCTTGAGCAACTCGCCGCCCCAGGCGAGCTTGGCACCCTCGTCCTGGCCGATCTTGATATAGCGCAGGTCCTGGTCGAGCTGGCTCTGGTCGACCACCGGGCCGATATGCACGCCGGCCTTGAGCGCGTCGTCCACCGTGAGGCCTTTCAGGCGCTCGGTCACCGCCGCAACGAAGCGGTCATGGATGCCTTCAGTGACGATCAGGCGCGAGGACGCGGTGCAGCGCTGGCCGGTGGAGAAATAGGCGCCGTTGACGGCGACTTCGACCGCGGTCTTGAGATCGGCGTCGTCGAGCACCACCAGCGGGTTCTTGCCGCCCATCTCGAGCTGGAATTTCTTCATGTTGCTCGAGGTCACGCAGGCCTGCGCGATCTTGCGCCCCGTTTGCACCGAACCGGTGAAGGTGATCGCGGCGACGTCGGGATGCTCGATCAGGGTCTGGCCGACAACGGAGCCCGAGCCGACCACGAGGTTGAACACGCCGGCGGGAATGCCGGAACGGGTGATGATCTCGGACAGCGCATGCGCCGAGCCCGGCACCAGCTCGGCAGGCTTGAACACCACGGTGTTGCCATAGCAGAGTGCCGGCGCGATCTTCCAGGCGGGGATCGCGATCGGGAAATTCCAGGGCGTGATCATGCCGACGACGCCCATCGGCTCACGGGTGAGCTCGACGTCGATGCCGGGACGCACCGAGGCGCCCTTTTCGCCGATCATGCGCAGCGCCTCGCCGGCGAAGAACGCAAAGATCTGGCCTGCGCGCGCGACCTCGCCGATGCCTTCGGGGAGGGTCTTGCCTTCCTCGCGGGCGAGCAGGCGGCCAAGCTCTTCCTTGCGGGCGATGATCTCGAGCGAAATCTTGTTCAGCGCGTCGTAGCGCGCCTGCGGCGTCGACTGCGCCCAGGCGGGAAAAGCGGCCTTGGCCGCTGCGATCGCCTTTTCGGTCTGCGCCTTGTCGGCCTTGGCGTATTCGCCGACGAGATCATTGGTGTTGGAGGGATTGATGTTCTTGGTGACGCCGGAGCCGTCGACCCATTCGCCGCCGATGAAGTTCTTCAGGATCGCAGTCATAGCTTCCTCCAGAGTTTTTAACGAACCAGGCAGGGACGCTTGTCGTCGAAGGTCCAGCCGGGGATCAGGTCCTGCATGGCAATAGCGTCATCGCGGGCGCCGAGTCCATGCAGCTTGTAGAGGTCATGCGCGGCATCGATGGCGGCCCTGTCGATTTCGATACCCAGGCCCGGCCTATCCGGCACGGCGATCTTGCCGGCCTTGATCTGGAGCGGCTCCTTCGTCAGGGCCTGGCCGTCCTGCCAGATCCAGTGCGTGTCGATCGCGGTGACCTTGCCGGGGGCGGCGGCGCCGACATGGGTGAACATGGCGAGCGAGATGTCGAAATGGTTGTTGGAGTGCGAACCCCAGGTCAAGCCGTTGTCGCGGCAAGTCTGGGCCACGCGCACCGAGCCTTGCATGGTCCAGAAATGGGGATCGGCCAGCGGAATGTCCACCGCGCCGAGGCGCAGCGCATGGGACAATTGCCGCCAATCGGTCGCGATCATGTTGGTCGCGGTCGGCAGGCCCGTTGCACGGCGGAACTCGGCCATGATCTCGCGGCCGGAGAAGCCGCCTTCGGCCCCGCAGGGGTCCTCGGCATAGGCGAGAATGCCGTGCATGTCCTTGCAGAGGCTGACAGCCTCGTCGAGCGACCATGCGCCGTTCGGATCCAGGGTCACCCGCGCATTCGGAAAGCGCTTGGCGATCGCGGTGACGGCCTCGATCTCCTGCTCGCCGCGCAACACGCCGCCCTTGAGCTTGAAATCGGCGAAGCCGTAGTGGTCGTGGGTAGCTTCCGCAAGCCGCACCACGGTTTCCGGCGTCATCGCCTGCTGATGGCGGAGGTTGAACCATTCGGGCTTGCCGCTCTCGCCGCCGACATAGTCGAGCTTGCTTTTGCTGATGTCGCCGACGAAGAAGAGATAGCCCAGTGTCTCGACGCTGTTGCGCTGCTGACCCTCGCCGAGCAGAGCTGCGACCGGCAGGTTGAGATGTTGACCGAGCAAATCGAGCAGCGCCGACTCCACGGCCGTGACGGCGTGGATCATGACGCGGAGATCGAAAGTCTGCTTGCCGCGGCCGCCGGCATCGCGATCGGCGAAGGCGGTCCTGACATCGGCAAGGATGTTGTTCATCGCGCCGACGGTCTTGCCGATCACGAGATCACGGGCGTCCTGCAGCGTCTGCCAGATCTTCTGCCCGCCGGGAACCTCGCCGACGCCGGTGTGACCGGCATTGTCGGTGAGGATGACGATGTTGCGAGTGAAGAACGGCGCATGCGCGCCGCTCAGATTGAGGAGCATGCTGTCACGGCCTGCGACCGGGATCACCTGCATCGCGGTGACGACCGGTGCGCCAGTGATCTCGCTCTTGGCCATCGCGGGCTCCTCCCTGTGTCGTCCGTTATTCTGCAGCCTGTTGTGACGATCGGATGGCGGGCAGATTCTTCACCAGCGCCGTGACTTCCGCGATCTCCTGCTCGGTGAGATCGGTCAGCGGCGGGCGGACCGGGCCGGAGTCGCGGCCGATCACCTTCATGCCGGCCTTGATGATCGAGACCGCATAGCCCTTCTTGCGGTTGCGGATCGCGATCAGCGGCAGGATGAAGTCCTTTAGCCCGGCGTGGATCGTCGCGTGGTCGCGCTTGCGAACGGCGGCGTAGAAGTTGGTGGCGAATTCCGGAACGAAGTTGAACACGGCCGAGGAGTAGGTGGTCACGCCCATGTCGAGATAGGGCAGCGCGAAGGTCTCCGCCGTCGGCAGGCCGCCGATATAGGTCAGGCGGTCGCCGAGCTTGGTGTAGACGCGGGTCATCAGCTCGATGTCGCCGATGCCGTCCTTGTAGCCGACGAGGTTGGGGCAGCGTTCGGCGAGGCGGGCGAGCGTATCGGGCTGGAGGATGGCGTTGTCGCGGTTGTAGACGATGACGCCGATCTTCACAGAGGCGCAGATCGCTTCCACGTGGGCGGCAAGGCCCTCCTGCTCGGCATGGGTGAGATAGGGCGGCAGCAGAAGCAGGCCGTCGGCGCCGGCCTTCTCAGCGCCGATCGCGATCTCGCGCGCGGTGGCGGTGCCGTAGCCGGTGCCGGCGAGCACGGGCACGCGGCCCTTGGTCTCGTCCACGGCGATCTTGACAATCTGCGGAACCTCGGCTGCCGTCAGCGAGAAGAACTCGCCGGTGCCGCCGGCGGCGAACAGGCCGGCGACGTCATAGCCGCAGAGCCAATCCATATTGGCGCGGTAGGTCGCCTCGTCGAATGAGTAATCCGCCTTGAACGGGGTGACGGGGAAAGACAGGAGGCCGGATCCGATCTTCTGGGCCATTTCCTGCGGGGTCATCTTGCTCATGGGCGCTGCTCCCTGGTCTCGTGTTGTGGAGGACGCAGAGGTTGCGCGTCCATGCGCCGTGGTTTAGGAGACCGTTCGATGCGGGTCCAAGCCAAAGCCTATATCGACCGATGCGAAATCAGCATCAATCTTCCATCACCTCCGCCGATGACAATTCGCTCGCGATTTTGACGAGCGCCGACAGCAGCGGATTCTCGTCGTCGCGGCGCCAGACCATGAACAGCTCGACCGGAACGCGGGTGCGCAGCTTCAGCGGCCGCAGGCGGACATCCGCGATCTTCAGGCTCGCTGCCGCCGCCGGCACGATGGCGAGGCCGAGGCCGGCGCGCACCATGGCGAGGATCGAGTGGATCTGGCTCAGGTGCTGGACATAGCGCGGCAGGATGTCGGCGCGGGTGAACAGCGCCACCAGCACGTCGTGAAAGTAGCGGCTCTCATAGGGCGAATACATCACGAAGGGCTGGTTGTCGAAATCCTTGATCGTGACGCTCTCGGCATTCGCCAGCGGATGCTTTTTCGGGATCGCGGCGAGCAGGGGCTCGGCGACGACGCGGCGGCTGGCGATTTCGGGGCGCGCGATCGGCGGCCTGAGCAGGCCGGCATCGATCTGGCCCGATGTCAGCGCCTCGAACTGGTCGCCCGACACCATCTCCTTCAGTGAGAAGTCCACCTCGGGCAGCTTGGCGCGGCAGGCGGCGACGAGCTCGGGGAGGAAGCCGTAGGCGGCGGCCGCGGTGAAGCCGATCTTCAGCGAGCCGGACTTGCCGAGCGCGATACGGCGGGCAACCTGCGAGGCGCTTTCCGCAAGCTTCAGGATGCGCCGCGCTTCCGGCAGGAAGCTGCGCCCGGCGGGCGTCAGGCGTACCGAGCGGCTGGTACGCTCCAGCAGCGGCGCATCGATGATGTGCTCGAGCACCTGGATCTGCCGGGACAGCGGCGGCTGGGTCATGTTCAGCCGCGCGGCCGCGCGGCCGAAATGCAATTCCTCCGCCACGGTGACGAAACAGCGGAGCTGGTTGAGGTCGAACATCGATACATGCCTTAGATGGATAAGGCGTTTCCCCGGCGCTTCTAGCATCGATTACTCCCAAAACAAAGACGGCGGCCGTGAAGCCGCCGTTAAGTTGCCTGGTCAAGCTCCCACGGGAGCCCTCAGGAGGAACGTTTGAGCACCACGCGCTCGATCTTGCCGACGACCACGAGATAGGCGAATGCGGCCACCAGCGCATTGGCGCCGACGAATATCAGCGCACCGTTGAAAGAGCCGGTCGCGGCCAGGATGTAGCCGATCACGATCGGGGTGCTGATCGAGGACAGATTGCCGAAGGTGTTGAACAGGCCGCCCGAGACGCCGCCGGCTTCCTTCGGCGACGTGTCGGAGACGACAGCCCAGCCGAGCGCGCCGATGCCCTTGCCGAAGAAGGCGAGCGCCATGAAGCCGACCACCAGTGCCTGGCCGTCGACATAGTTGCAGGCGATGATCGACATCGACAGCAGCATGCCGCCGACGATCGGGATCTTGCGCGCCATCGTCAACGAGCCGGTCTTGCGCAGGATCGCGTCGGAAATGACGCCGCCGAGCACGCCGCCGATGAAGCCGCACAGCGCCGGCAGCGTCGCGACGAAGCCGGCTTGCAGGATCGACAGGCCACGCTCCTTGACGAGGTAGACCGGGAACCAGGTCAGGAAGAAATAGGTCAGCGTGTTGATGCAGTACTGGCCGAGATAGACGCCGAGCATCATGCGGTTGGAAAGCAGCTGGCGGATGTGGTCCCATCCGGAGCCGGCCTCGGGCGCGCGCTCTTGCTTCAGATCGTCTTTGGGCGCGTCGAGATCGACCAGCGCGCCGCCGTGCTTGATGTAGTCGAATTCAGCCTCGTTGATGCCGGGGTGCTCTTTCGGCCCGTAGACGGTCTTGATCCAGACCAGGCCCATGATGATTCCGAGCGCGCCCATCACGAAGAACACGTAGCGCCAGCCGTAATCATGCGCGATCCAGCCCATCAGCGGCGCGAAGATCACGGTGGCGAAATACTGCCCGGAATTGAAGAACGCGGACGCGGTGCCGCGCTCGCTGCTCGGAAACCAGGCCGCGACGATGCGTGCGTTGGCGGGGAAAGACGGCGCTTCGGCGATACCGACGAGGAAGCGCAGGCCGAACAGCACGGTGATCGCGGTGCCGGCGCTGAAGAATCCGACCCAGCCCTGCAGCGTCGTGAACAGCGACCAGACGATGATGCTGAAGGCATAGACGAGGCGGGAGCCGTAGCGGTCGAGCAGCCAGCCGCCCGGCACCTGCGCGATCACGTAGGACCATCCGAACGCCGAGAAGATGTAGCCCATCGCCACGGGATCGAGGTGCAGCTCCTTGGAGAGCGCGGGACCCGCGATCGACAACGTGGCACGGTCGGCATAATTGACGGTCGTGACCAGGAACAACATGGTCACGATGAACAGCCTGACGCGAGACCTTCTCACGTCCGCTGCGGACATCACTGCGCTCATGACGCGCCTCCTTAGAACTCGAAACGTTTCCCCACCGCGACTCCTAGAGGTGCGCGCGGCAAGGTGTCCAAGTTCAAGGCAGTATCGATCGATGCCGCTTTTGGATTGATGGAACGGCAGGTGGGGGGAACGATCGTGAGAGAGTGCCGAGACGTGAGCCCAATCCCGTCATCGCGAGCGCAGCGAAGCAATCCAGAATCCCACCGCGGAAGGACTCTGGATTGCTTCGCTGCGCTCGCAATGACGGTGTGGTGAGAGCTCGTTCTAGCTTTACTGTTGCGCGCCCGGCAGCAGCGGTGCGAGCAGCCCGCGTGTCACCCCCGGCGGTGCCGCATCCAGCCCCAGCACGGCGCTTGCGGCCGGCAGCGCCGCATCCGCCATCGCGGCGTGGCCTTCGGCGCTCGGATGCACGGCGCCGCCATAGACGGCGGAGAGCACGCCCCAGGTCGCGTCGTGGATGTCGGTCGGCTGGCTCGCTGCCGGCAGGCCTTGCGGATAGGTCATCGCCGCGAAATAGCTGTCATTGGCGTCGCGGATCCAGCGTGCGCGCGGCAAATAGGCGCGGAATTCGGAGGCACCGCGGCCGCACAGCATCGGCTGGCTCGCCGCGCTCACGATGTCGGGATTGAAGCTCTGGCCGTTCTCGGCAAAGCAGGTGCGGTCGAATTCGGGATCGTTGCCCGAATGGGCGCAGAAGCCGTGATCGGCGAACGCCGCCTGATGCGAATCCACGAAGGTCATGCGGTCGGCTTCGGGATCGCGGCACAGCGCGCCGCGAGTGCAGGTGGCGAGCCCCTTTAGTTGCGGCAGGAATTCGGTGTCGACGAAGGTCGAGACTCGGGCGAGGCGCTGCGGATCGGCGTTGAAGGACGGATGAATGTCGAAGCCGGCGCGGCCGCCGCGGCAGGGCACGCCGCCATCGGCGAGCGCCGGGTTGGCGTAGGAGACGTAGACCACATGCGAGAGGTCGCCGCCGACCAGCGGCTTCAGCGCCTCGCGCAGCTTGACGAAATTCTGCGGCAGCTCGCGCGCCAGCGCATCGCGGGAATCATCGACGCTCGCCATCACGCCGGAGCGGCGGAATATCGCGCGCTCGGTTGCGGTCTCGACGATCACGTCGGCGACGAGGCCGGAGAAATAGACGTCGTTGGCGCCGACCGAGAGCAGCACGAGGTCGAGCGTGCGCTCGGGCTGGCGCTTCTTGGCGGCGGTCAGCGCCTCGCGCAGCTCGGCGACCTGCGCGTTCACGCTGATGTTGCAGACGCCGGTCTTGCCGGGCGGGCATTCGCGGGCGCGCTGCGAGCCGAGCAGCCCGTCGCTGATGCTGGCGCCGGTGCAGGCGAGCGGCAGAAAGGTCACCGCGACGTGGGTGTAGCGCACCGCAAGCGCCAGCGCGGTCCGGGCCTGGTAGCTGTAGAGCGAGCGGTGGCAGGGCGAGTTGAACCACAGCGCGCTGTAGCGCTGCCAGTTGGCAAGCGTATCGGGCGCTTCGCAGGCGCGGCCGCCCTTGAAGCCGGCGCGGCTCGGCCGGTAATACTGCGCGCCGGCGGTGCCCAGATAGGAGCGGAAGCAAAAACCTTCGTCCGACAGCGCCAGCGGCCGGTCCGGATTGCCTTCGCCGGAGGCGATGCTGTCACCGAGGCCAGCGACGAAGATGTCGCGGACCTCGATCTCGGTCTGGACCCGCTGGGTCGGATCGGAGCCGGAGGAGACGTCGACGCTCGCAACCGTCTGCTTGCCGTAGCGGACCCGCAGATTGACCGGTTCGGCGCAGTCGAAGGTGGATTGTTGCGGCCCGTCGCCGTCGTCGAACGACCAGGCGCAGGTGGCGCCGACCGGCACCGCCCCGGCCAGGCGCACGGTGACGGGATGATCGAGGGGGGTGAGGTAGTTTTCCTTCGTGTTGTCGCGGGTGCAGGGCTGGTTGACCCGGCCCTGGAGGTCGATGCAGAGCCGGTTGACCATGTTGCGGGCCCAGCCGCGGCCCTCGCTCTGGAGCTCCAGCGATTGCTCGGCGGCGAGGATGCTGCGGTTCCGCGCGTTCTCGACATGCAGCAGGAAGTCGCGCTCCTCACGGAACAGCCGGAAGCGGTTGCGCACCTCCCAGCTGATCTGCATGGCGCCCGCGTCCTGCGCGGCCGCCCGCTCCGGCGGCAATGCGGTGAGGAGCCCGGCGAGCAGCAGGGCACCGGCTAGGAAACGGCGAAGGAATACAGGGATCATGGCCCGCGTCTTCAACGGCAAAGTTGAGGCGGAAATAAGAGAGCTGCTCTCCGCCTGCAACGTTGGTCTGACGGTTTTGCCGGCCGTCGTCTAGCGGACTATCGTTGGAGCATGATCTTTTCGGAAAACCGCTTCGCACTTTTCCGGATCATGCTCAGCGTTTGCTCGCCTGCCGCAGCGACCGCTCGCGCTCCATCGCCGCCACCTGCTTGGGCAGGTTGGCCTGCGCGCAGGCCTCCGCCAGCCGTCGGCGCTCCTGCCAGGGCTCCACCACATTCATCCAGAGCTCGCGTGCGCCCATGATGGAGATGGCCAGACCGAACGGGATCACGAAATAGAGGATGCGGAAGACAAGGAGCGTGGCAAGAAGCTGCTCGCGGCCGAATTCGGGCAGCGCCACCAGCATGGCGGCGTCGAACACGCCGAGCGAGCCGGGGGCGTGGCTGGCGAAGCCGAGCAAAGTCGCCAAAATGAACACCACGGAGAGCGAGAGGAAGTCGATCTGCGGAGTGGCCGGCACCAGAAGGTACATCGCCAGCGCGCAGAATCCGAGATCGACGACACCGATCAGGATCTGCACCAGCGTCAGCGGCGCTGACGGCAGCACCACCTTCCAGCCCTTCTGGCCAAGCTCGCGGCGCTTCTCGCCCATGCACAGCCAGACCAGATAGGCGCCGATCGAGGCGAGGCCGCCGATCGCAATCAACCGGTTAATCGACGACGGCAGCTGATCCATGTAGGAGGCGGCATCCGGATGGATGGCCATGCCGATCGAGAGCACGAAGATGTTACCGAGCCAAAAGGTCAGGCCGGACAGGAAGCAGATTTTTGCGACGTCGATCGCGTTCAGCCCGTAATCCGAATAGATCCGGAAGCGGATCGCTCCCCCGGTGAAGACGGTGGCGCCGATATTGTGGCCGATCGAATACGATGTGAAGCTGGAGAGCGCTGCGATGCGATAGGGCACGTGCTTCTTGCCGATCGTTCGCAGTGCAAAAAAGTCGTAGAAGGTCAGCGTACAGAACGCGAAGCATACGCAGATCGCTGCCAGTCCGATATTGCCGCGGGGGATCTCGGTCAACGCGGTCAGGATGACCCCGGTGTCGATGCCCTTGAGCGTCCGTACCAGCGTGGTGATCGCGAACGCAATGATAAAGACGCTCGCCGCAACGCCGAGTCGCCGCCAGCCGATCCATCTCTTGAAGCCGCGCTTCAGCGCGGTCAGCAGTCCGTGCATTCATCCTCCCGGCGGGGGGCAAGACCGACCAGGCCAGACATTGGCCGATCGGATGCGATCAGTGCCCGATGTGGGCTTGGATGGCTAGGCATGATGTAGCTCATTTAAGGCAAAAACAGTGACTTGTGCAGCCCTTGACAAGGATAGGTTCTGACTTGGACCGGCCACTTTGTCATACGCGGTTCACATCGGACGCGCGTTAAGCATATGAGTCGTGGGACCGGTCGCGTCCGTCCGTGACATGATTTCAGATCCTGCACGGCCGGCATTGTTCCAGCGCAAGGGATGCGGGCTTTTTTGGAACGACGATGCCGTGCGCTGGTTAATGCCGCATCAGCAATCGAACATGGCGGAATAACCGGCTTCTCCTGAAAGCCGGTGCCTCCGTGTTCCCACAACCCGAGAGGATCGGACCGATGGGATTGTTCACAAAAGACATCAAAACCATGAACGACCTGTTCGTGCATCAGCTCCAGGACATCTATTACGCCGAGCAGCAGCTCACCAAGGCTCTGCCGAAAATGGCGGATAAGGCGACCGATCCGCAGCTGAAGCAGGGCTTTTTGACGCACCTCGAAGAAACCAGGGAGCACGTCAAGCGCCTCGAGGAAGTGTTCAAGATGCACGGTGCGCAGGTGAAGGCGGTCGATTGCCCGGCGATCGACGGCATCATCGAGGAAGCCGACGAGACCGCCGGCGAAGTCGCCGACAAGGCGGTGCTCGACGCCGCGCTGATCAACGCGGCACAGGCGGCGGAGCATTACGAGATCGTCCGCTACGGCAGCCTGATCGCCTGGGCCAAGCAACTCGGCCGCAACGACTGCGCCAGCGTGCTCGCCAAGACGCTCGAGGAGGAGAAGGCGACCGACAAGAAGCTGACCACGATCGCCGAGAGCAAGGTGAATTTGCGCGCGGCGAGCTGAGCCCAAATCTGACCATGAAGGCGCCGCGCGGTTCAGCCGCGCGGCGCTACCGCGTCGCGCACTCACTATTCGATCATTGTCGAAACACGACAGCAGACTGAAGGTCTATATGCCGCATGGGGCTGCAACACAGGTGGCAGCATGCGAGTCAGCACCATCAAATATGAATCCTTCGCGCACGGAGCGGGCGCGCCGCGCGCCTCATCGCGCCTTGCAACGTCGCTCACGCTCGCCGCGATGAGCCTCGGTTATGGCGTGGTGCAGCTCGACGTCACCATCGTCAACACCGCACTCGACGCGATGGGCAGGACGCTGGGCGGCGGCGTCGCCGAGCTGCAATGGGTGGTCAGCGCCTACACCATTGCCTTTGCCGCCTTCATCCTGACGGCCGGCGCGCTCGGCGACCGCATTGGCGCCAAGCGCGTCTTCATGGCGGGCTTCGCCATCTTCACCGCGGCATCGCTCGCCTGTGCGTTGTCGCCCAATGCGGGCGTGCTGATTGGGGCGCGGCTGGTCCAGGGCCTGGCAGCGGCGATTCTGGTGCCGAATTCTCTTGCCCTGCTCAATCATGCCTATCCGGACGACCGCGAGCGCGGCCGCGCCGTTGCGATCTGGGCCGCCGGTGCGAGCCTCGCGCTCACCGCGGGCCCCTTCGTCGGCGGCGCGCTGATCACGCTGGTCGGCTGGCGCGCGATCTTCCTGGTCAATCTGCCGGTCGGGCTCGTTGGCCTGTGGTTAAGCTGGCGTTACGCCAGCGAAACCACGCGGGCGCGCTCGCGCGAGATCGATCTGCCCGGTCAGCTTACCGCGATCGGCGCGCTGGGAGCACTCGCCGGCGCGATCATCGAAGGCGGCGCGCTTGGCTGGGACGACCCAGCCGTGGTCGCGGCCTTCGTCGCAGCTGCAATTCTCGCCGTGCTCTTCGTCTGGCGCGAGAGCCGTGCGGCGCAGCCGATGTTGCCGCTGTCGCTGTTCGGCCACCGGCTGTTCGCGCTGACCTCGCTCGTCGGCCTGCTCGTCAACATCGCGATCTACGGCCTGATCTTCGTGCTCAGCCTGTATTTCCAGAGGATCAACGGGCTGTCGGCATGGTGGACCGGTCTCGCCTTCGTGCCGATGATGGCGGTGGTGCTGCCGGTCAATCTGCTGGCGCCGCGCCTCGCCGAGCGTATCGGCCCGTGCCCGACCATCGTCGTCGGTGCCTGCGTCTCGGCGCTCGGTTGCGTCGGCCTGCTCTGGATCGAAGCCGGCACGAGCTATTGGGCGATCTTTGCGCAGATGATCGCGATCAGCAGCGGACTTGGGCTGCTGGTGCCGCCGCTGACCTCGACCTTGCTGGGCAGCGTCGAGAAGGCACGCTCCGGCATCGCGGCGGGCGTCCTGAACGCGACGCGGCAGACAGGCAGCGTGCTCGGCGTTGCGCTGTTCGGTTCGCTGGTGGCCTCGGAGGGGTCGTTTATGACTGGCCTGCACCTGTCGCTGGTCGTGTCGGCGGCCGTGCTGCTGCTCGCCGCCGCCGTGATCGGCCTCGCCGCGCCTTCGCGCGGATGAACAATCCGAGCGATTGAACACAGATTCCGTTCACCATCCCCGAAACAGGCACGTAGCCGGTTACCGACTGTCCATCTCTGTCGGTTCATGTGTGGGTCGATAGGGGCCCGCAATGCATCAAGTTCTCTACTGTCTCACCGAGGAGCACGACTGGCGGCTCGTCGCGCTTGGCGGCGCGGTGTGCCTGCTCGCAAGCGCGGCGGCGATCAGCCTGTTTCACCGGGCGCGCGCGACGCACGGCTCCGGGCGCCTGGTCTGGATCGCCCTGGATGCCGCCGTCAGCGGATGCGGCATCTGGGCGACGCATTTCATTGCGATGCTCGCCTACGGGCCGGGCGGTGCCGGCGCCTACAACATCCCGGTGACGATCCTTTCCCTGATCTTCGCGATCTCCTTAACCTTCGTGGGCTTGAGTCTTGCGGCATCCTCCGTGCGCGCGCCGTGGATCGTGCTCGGCGGCGCCATCGTCGGCGCCGCGGTCGCGACGATGCATTATACCGGAATGGCGGCGCTGGAGATGCCGGCACGGGTCGACTGGATCCGGAGCACGGTTGCCGCCTCGGTGCTGTTCGGAATTGTTTTCGCGGCGCTCGCGCTGTTCGTCGCTGCGCGGCGCGACGACCTCTTCCACGCGCTGACCGCGAGCACACTGCTGACGGTCGCCATCGTCGCACATCATTTCACCGCAATGGGCGCTGTCGTTCTGACGCCGGATCCGACGCTCGCGATCAGCGGGTTATCGATCCCGCCGGCCTCGTTGTCCTTTCTTACCGCGGGTGCCGCAGTTGCGATCATCGCGATTGCGCTGGTGGCCGCGCTGCTCGATCGCCGCGCCAAGGGCGAACTGGGCCGCCAGCAGGTCGTGCTGGATACCGCGCTCGAGAATATGTCGCAGGGACTGTGCATGTTCGATGCGGACGGCAAGATCATCCTGTTCAACGAGCGTTATGCTGCGATGCTTGGCCGCACCGACATCCTGCTCACCGGCCGACTGCTGGTCGACGTGCTGCGGGAGGAGCAGGCGAAGGGTCAGTGGCAGGGCGATGCCGGCGAATTCTTCGCCCGCCTCGTCGCCGACGCGCGCGAGAGCCGCACCACGACCGACGTCGTGACCAGGTTCGGCCGCTCCATCCGGGTTGTGAACCAGCCGATGCATGGTGGCGGCTGGGTCGCGACCTTCGAGGACATCACCGAATGGCTGGAGGCCCAGGCCAAGATCTCGCACATGGCCCGCCATGACGCGCTGACCAGCCTGCCGAACCGCGTGCTGTTCCACGAGCAGCTCGTGCAGGGACTGCGCCGGACCGGATCGGGCGACCAGCTCGCGGTGCTTTGTCTCGATCTCGACCACTTCAAGGACATCAACGACTCGCTCGGCCACCCCATCGGCGATGCGCTGCTCAAGGAGGTCGGGCGCAGGCTGAAGGCCACCGTCGGCGAGAGCGACACCGTGGCGCGGCTCGGTGGCGACGAGTTCGCCGTGGTCCAGATCGGACGTTCCGAGGAAACCGCGGCACGATCCCTTGCCGGCCGCCTGGTCGAGGTGATCTCGGCGCCTTACGAGATCGACGACCATCAGATCATCATCGGTGTCTCTATCGGCATCTCGCTGTCGCCGCAGGACGGCGACAATCCCGATGAACTGCTGAAGAACGCCGACCTCGCACTGTACCGCGCCAAGGCGGACGGCCGCGGCACCTATCGCTTCTTCGAGACCGGCATGGATGCTCGCGCACAAGCACGGCGTCTGCTGGAGATGGACATGCGCGCGGCGCTGCAACGTGACGAGTTCCAGCCGTACTACCAGCCGATCCGCGACGTCGCCAGCGGTCGCGTCGTCGCGTTCGAGGCGCTGCTGCGCTGGAATCATCCGCAGCGCGGCCTGATCGCGCCCCTCAGCTTCATTCCATTGGCCGAGGAGACCGGGCTCATCATCCAGCTCGGCGATTTCGTGCTACGCTCCGCCTGCACCGACGCCGCCACCTGGCCTGACGATGTCGACGTCGCGGTCAACCTGTCGCCCGTGCAGTTCAGGAACCCAAATCTGATCGCATCCGTGACCGAGGCGTTGGCGTTGTCGGGCCTCGACGCGCGCCGCCTCGAACTCGAGATCACCGAATCCGTGCTGCTGCAGAACAGCGAGGCGACGCTGACCACCCTGCACGAGCTGCGCGCAATGGGCGTGCGCATCTCGCTCGACGATTTCGGCACCGGCTATTCGTCGCTAAGTTATCTGCGCAGCTTCCCGTTCGACAAGATCAAGATCGACCGCTCCTTCGTGTCGGAGCTGGCGACGCGCGAGGATTCGATGGCGATCATCCGGGCCGTGACCGGCCTCGGGCGCAGCCTCGGCATCGTCACCACGGCAGAGGGGGTCGAGAACGACGGGCAACTCGAGCTGCTTCGGCGCGAAGGCTGCACCCAGGCGCAGGGCTATCTGTTCAGCAAGCCGCGGCCCGCTTCCGATGTCGCGATCATGCTGGACCGACCGCCGTTGCGCGCGACCGCCTGAGGTTAGCCGCGGCGCAGTGCGAAATGCGCGCCGCAGAACGCCATCACGGCGCCGAGGCCCAGGGCGGCAATCCCGGCCAGCACGCCCGAGACCGTCGGGACCGGGCTCGGCGCCGAGGCCACCTGGCCCGCACCCGCAAGCAGCAGCACGCCGACCGCGATCAGGAACTGCCGCATCCGTTGCGGGATCTGGCCCGAGACGGCGCTCTGCATCAATGTTGCCGTGAAATAGCCGCCGGAGAAGCCGACGGAGGCGATCAGCCACCAGGCAATCGCCGCGCCCGCCGGTATGAACTCGTGCGTGTCCGAGTGCCAGAGGCCGCCGAGGTCGAGGCCGTAACGCGCGCCCAGCATGTGCACGGCGAGCGCGAGCAGCACGCCGGAGATCACGGCGGCGCCGAGAATCAGGCGCCGCGGAAAAAAAATCGTCTCAGCCATGTCTCGCTTGTAGGATGGGGCAGGGCGCTCACGCAAGCGGATCGCAGACTGGATCGCCCGGATCGGATTGTTTGTGAAGATGCAGGATTCGGGAGCTCAAGCGGCCGCGGGCGCGAGCTATGCCTACAAGGCGTCGCTGATCGGCTCGGCGCATCGCTTCGAGCTGACGGAGGAGGGGCTGTCATGGCACATCGGCGGCCGTTCGGGCCTGTGGCGTTACGACGAGATCGGTGCAATCCGGCTGTCGTTCCGCCCCGTCTCGATGCAGCAGCACCGCTTTCGCGCCGATGTCAGCCATACTGGCGGCGGCCGCATCGCGATCCTGTCGACGAGCTGGCAGACCGCGGCCTTGATGGCGCCGCAGGACAATGGCTTTCGCAATTTCATCGTCGCGCTGCACGCGCGCATGGCGCAGGCCGGCAGCCGCGCCGAGTTGATCGCGGGCCTTGGCCGCAGGACCTACGCGACAATGCTGGCTTTTCTTGCGGTGCTTGCGGTGGCGATGACGGGGCTCCTGGTCCGCGCGCTCGCGATCGGCGAATTCGCCGGCGCGCTGTTCATCATCGGCTTTGCCGCGCTGTTCGCCTGGCAGATCGGCGGTTTCGTCCGGCGTAACCAGCCGCGGAGCTACAGCTTCGATCGCCTGCCGGGAGCGTTGCTGCCCTAGCTGCAATGGGCGGCAACCAAATGTGACTTCGCGCCCCTGCGTCGGCGTCGTATCTTGCGGTCATGTCAGCCATGGATCGCAGCACGCGTAGGCCTTCGGCAGATGAGATCGCCGAGATCAACCGTACGCATCTGATCGACACGCCGCTGCGGCCGGCCGACCTGCTGTTCATGTTCGGCACCCGCGAGGACGTCAGCTTGCGCGCCGATACTGCCGCGAGGCTGTGGCGCGAGGGCTTGTTCCGCTGGTCGATTGTCAGCGGCGGCGTGACGCCGGGCTCGGAGCAATCCGAGTGCACCATCATCAAGGCGGCGATGGTCGCGGCGGGCATTCCGGCCGACCGAATTATCGAGGAACATCATGCCCAAAACACCGGCGAGAACGTGATCCTCTCGCTGCCGATCATTGACGCGGCGCTCGGGCTGCACAATGTTCGCGATGTGATCTGCCTCGGCAACACCTGGACCGCGCGGCGTTATCCGATGACGCTGCACCGGCACTGGCCGGAGGTCGAGAAGATGCTGCTCACGGTCGACAGCTTTGCGACGCCGCGCGCGCTCTGGCACACCGATCCCGAATTTTGGCGCCGCATGCTGCACGAATGGGACAAGATCGAGCCCTACAAGGCAAAGGGCTTCATCGCGGAATGGCCGGAGGCCTGAGCGGGGGAAACGGCATCAGATTCTTGTTTGACGCGTTTTCTTGACGCGAACCGGTATCCACTTCGCTCGAAAACGCTTTAGCTACTCCGTCGAGTCGAAATCCTCTTCCTTGGTGCCGAGCAGCGACACGAGCGTGCGCAGGCCGGAATCGAGCTGCTCGAACGAAGGCGGGGCGAGTGCGAGCCGCACTGCGTTCGGTGCGTGGCCATGGGCGATCGCGAAGGTCGAGGACGGTGTCAGCGCGATGCCGCGCCGGGCTGCCGCGGCGACGAAGGTCTGCGAGCGCCAGTGTGCCGGTAGCATGAGCCAGAGGTGATAGGAGCGCGGGTCGGCGGAGAGCTGGTAGCCGGCGAGCAGCCTTGCCGCAGTCTGCTGGCGGCGCGCGGCATCGATGCGTTTCAGCCGCGTCAGCTCGGCAACGGTGCCGTCGGCCATCAGCCGCTGTCCGGATGCCAGCGCATGGCCGGACGCGATCCAGCCGCCGGTGCGCACCGCGCTCATCACGCCCTCGCGCAATCGCGGCGGCGCGACCAGGATGCCGAGCGCGAGGCCCGGCGCAACCTTCTTGGACAGGCTGTCGATCACGATGCAGCGGTCGGGACCGAGCGCGGCCAGCGGCGTGTCGTCGGCCAGGAAGCCGTAGACGGCATCCTCGATGATGGTGAGATCGAGCTTCTCGGCGACGCGCATGATGTCGGCGCGCCGCGTCGCGTTCATGGTGACGCCGAGCGGGTTCTGGATGATGGGCTGGAGATACAGCGCCGACAGATGCGCCTCGCGATGCGCCTTCTGGATGGCGTCTGGGCGCGCGCCAAATTCGTCGATCGGTATCGGGACCAGCGTCACGCCGAGCCGCGCGGCGATGCTCTTGACGTAAGGATAGGTCAGCGCCTCGACGCCGCAGCGGCCGCCGGTGGGAACGAGGGCCGCGAGGGCTGCCGCGAGCGACTGCTTGCCGTTGGCGGTGAAGATGATCTGCTCGGCCTGCGGCGCGAAATCTTTGCGCGCGAGATAGGCGGCGGCTGCATTGCGCGCGCTCTTGGTGCCGGTGCTGGTGGAGACGCGCAGTGCGGATTCGAGCGCGTCAACGCGCTCGAGCCCTGCAAGGCTCTTGGCGATCATCGCCCATTGCTGCGGCAATAACGGATAATTGACCTCGAAATCGATCCGCGCGTCGCGCGGCTCGCTCAGCGCCTCGACCTCGCGCCTGATGGCGCCGGAGATGAAAGTGCCGCGGCCGACCTCGCCGACGACGAGGCCGCGGCGGAGCAACTCCGTATAAACCCGGCTCGCGGTCGAGACCGCGATGCCACGGTCATAGGCAAAATTGCGCTGCGGCGGCAGCCGATCGCCCGGCCTTAACGTGCCGTTAGAGATATCGAGAGCAATGGCATCGGCAAGCTTCACGTATTCGAACTTGGACATTATTGCACCGAGAGCAATGTTTTACTTGCTCCGAGTAGTGTACTGGAGCATTTAAGTTCCATCAAGCTTCACGATTGAGCCGAGGAGAGCGAGAGCAATCCGACGGCAAATGAGGTGCAGGCGCTCGGGCGCTTGCGCCAACGGCATCCGCATCGCCGCGTGGACAACAGGCCGGAGAAGGACAATGACCACGATCTCGCAGACCGCCGGGCGGAGTTTACGCTCATCCTCGTCGGACGGATTTTTCCGCAAGCTGGCCAACGGCGCCTATGCGCTGTTCGACCACCTGGAGCGCCGCTCCGCCGTCAAGACGCTGAACGACCTCGATGACCGCGCCTTGCGCGACATCGGGATCACGCGCAGCCAGATCGAGGACGCGGTCTACGGTCAGGCCAAAGCAGAGCTGACGCGGTATCTGTAAGTGCTTCGCTCTTGTCCCGGACGCGCTGCGTCCGGGGCACCAGACTGAGTTTTCAGGCACACCTGTTTCGACATCGTCATTGCGAGCGCAGCGAAGCAAATCCAGAATCCCTCCGCGGAAAGACTCTGGATTGCTTCGCTGCGCTCGCAATGACGGCGTTTGTGGGTAGCACTGTCGCTCCTTCAGCTTGCGCTTTTATCGTAGACGCACCTTCGCATCCTCGCGGCTTGTTTCGCCCGAGCTTTGCTTCATCGCCTTGCCCCCAAATGAAAGAGGGCGCAGGGAAGACCGGGCGCCGGCTGGCACCCGCGGTCCACTGTGCGAGGTTGCAGTAAGAAAATCTGCACAGCGGCATACAGGTGAAGCCAAAACGTCCGGCCTTCCCTGCGCAGCGGTTTGACGGCTTATGTCGTGATCTCCCCGGGGAGCGATGCACTATTGCCCCCGTCGCCTCATGGATCGCTGATGCTGCGTGCCCGGTCGGGCCGCCACATCACCACAAGACTTGACGCACAGACCCCGGGCGTCAGGACGACACGGTTTTGCCGTACGCTGATCACACCGGTCGTGTGCGCGACGCCTTCGCTCACGGTTGCCCGCCCTGCGAAGCCATTCGCGCCGGTGTGGCCCAGCGTCCGCCGCTGTCCGGCCCGCGTTCGTGACGATCGCGATACGCCCCTCTTCCTTGGGCCGGGTTGCGGCGACACATACGCCGTTTCCGAAATTCGGTAAAGTGGAATATTTTCAGCGGCAGGTGTTGACCTGCAGTTCGGGTGTTTTGCCCGACGGGCAATGCGATATCTTGTAGCCCGGATGGAGCGCAGCGCAATCCGGGATTCCATCCATGCGGGCACAGCGGCCCCGGATTACGCTTCGCTCCATCCGGGCTACGAACAGAGCCTTCAGTGCCTCACTACCAGCACCGAGCACTTCGCGTAGCGCACGACATGCCCGGCGTTGGAGCCGAGGAAATAGGTGCGCATCGCCGGCCGGTGCGAGGTCATCACGATCAGCTCGGCCTTCATGTGCACGGCTTCCTCCAGGATCTCGTGATAGATGCCGCCCTGGCGCACCACGCTGGAGATGCGGGAAGGCTCGATGCCGGACTCGCGTGCGACGATGGCGAGGGCTTCTTCCGAGGTCTGGCGCTGCTGTTCGTCGAAATCGGCCGGCACGTATTCGGCCAGCATCACCGGCGTCATCGGCAGCACGTTGAGCAGGCGCACCACGCCGCTCCAGGTCTGCGACAGCGTTGCCGCGGTCGCGATCGCCGGCTTGGCCAGGTCGGTGTCGGCGAGGTCGATGGGCACCAGGATGGACTTGAACATCTGCGCCTCCAAATCTTCCAGTCAGGACGTCTTGCCGGCACGTCGTGCGATCAACCCGATCGAAGCAGCCTTAACTTCGAAGCTGCCTTAAGTTCGAAGTAGCCTTAACTTCGAAGTAGCCTTGGACTGACGAACAGCACCAGCTTGCCGCGGCGGTAAGCCACGTCACCCCAATCCTTGACGTCGAAATCGAAGATCGCAAGCCCCGAGGTGGGCAGGTTGTCGGCGAGCGCCTTGGCGGCGGCCGGATCGCCGCTGCCCGTCAGCATCAGGGCGATCTCGTGCATGCCCGGATTGTGGCCGACCAGCAGCAATTGCTTCGGATCAGCCGGAATGGTTGCAGTGCGAATGGATTCCAGGATCTGGGCGGGATCGGCGGCGTAGAGTTCCGGCAGGACCTCCACCTGCGGCGCGGCGACGCGGTCCTTCATGGTCTCCCACGCAATGTCCCAGGTCTGCCGGGCCCGGACGGCATGCGATACCAGTACGGCCTCGGGAAAGGGGGGATGGGCGGCCATCCAGTCGCCGATCTCGGCGGCATCCTTGTGGCCGCGATCGTCGAGCCGGCGGTCCTGGTCACGGCCGCTCGGCGCGTCGGTCTCGGTCTTGGCGTGACGCAGCAGCAGCAAACGGCGCATGGCATTCTCGAATCGTTACACGACCAGGATAATCTACAGGCGCCGGTCGAGGACAAGGTGACAAGCGGCCGCTCAGTCCTTTAAGAAACGACATGAGCGAGACTTTCACAAGCGTGTCCCAGGAAGAAGCCGGATTTCGCGACCGGGCGCGGCTGTCGTTCGACCTCGATGCCGATATCTGCGTCATCGGGGCCGGGCTTGCCGGACTGTCCATCGCGCTCGAGGCGGCCCGGCTGGGGGCCAGCGTCGCGGTGCTCGAGGGCCGCCACATCGGCTGGAACGCTTCCGGCAATCAACTCGGCACCGTGATGCCGGGCTTCGCGCTGCCGCTCGCCGAGCTGATCGAGCGAATCGGCTTCGAGGACGCGCGGGAATTGTGGACGCTGTCGAAAGAGGGCGCCGAGTTCGTCCGGGCCAACGCCACCGAGGAGAACATGCCCGGAATTGGCCCGACCGACGGCGTGCTCGAGGTCTCCAACGTCGATGCCGGCGACCGGCTGATCAGCCGCTTGCAGATGCTGAACGAGGATTTCGACACCGAGGCCGAGGGCTGGCAGGTCGATCGCGTTCGCGAGGTGCTCAAGACCGATCACTACTTCCACGGCGTGTATTATCCGAGAGCGTTCCAGGTCGACGGCCGCAAATATGTGCATGGCCTTGCGGCGCTGGCGCGGCGCGCAGGCGCCCGCATCTTCGAGGATACGCCGGTCGTCAGCATCGATCATTCCGGCATCCGCAAGCGGATCGTCACGCCCTCGGCGCGGCTGCGCGCCACCCATATCGTGCTCGCCGGCAACATCCATCTCGGTGCGCCCCTGCGGCGCCTGTCGGAAACGCTGCTGCCGGTCTGGCGCTATGCCGGCATCACCGCGCCGCTCGGCGAGCGCGTGCACGAGATCGTCGCCTTCAAGGGATCAGTGATGGATTCCGACGGCGTCGATCATTTCCGGATCGTCGATGGCGACCGCCTGATGTGGGAGAGCCCGGAGACAACCTGGGCGGCGCGCCCGCAACGCTTTGCGGGCGCTGTCAGGCGGCGGATCCGGTCGATCTTCCCCCAGCTCGGCAATGTCGAAATCACCGATACGTTCGGTGGCGCCACCGGCCAGACCGTGCATGGCATGCCGCAGATCGGCCAGTTGCGCAAAGGCCTGTGGGTGGCCAGCGGGTTCGGCCGCCAGGGCATGAACACCTCGGCAATGGCCGGGCAGATGATCGCCCGCAGCATCCTGTGGGGCGACGAGCGCTGGAAGCTGTTCTCACCGTTCGAGCTGGTCTGGGGGGGTGGCTTTTCTCCGTGTGGGTGTGGGGGGGGGGGGGGGTCTGGTGGGGGGGGGTTGCCGGCCAACTGGTCGGAATCTGGGGCAGGGCGAGTTCCGCAGCCGCAGGCTCGCTTGCCCGCTATCGTGAACGTGCCAGGATCAAGGACAGAGAGCGCGAGACGCGCCTCGCCGAAGCCAACCGGGCCGCCGGCACCGGTCCGCGCCGTCCGCCGTCAGGCGTCAGGCCTCGGCTTGCCCAGCCGCCGAAAACTGCGTCCGAAGGCACGGAACGAGCCTCAGAACCAGCCTCGGAACCGGTCTCGCGCGAGGACCGCGTCGCGCAAGAGACCCGAGAAAAATCCCGCCCGGAAGTGTAACGTCAGCCGTTAGAGCCCGTATCTCAGGGCGTAGACGCTCCCGCATGGAGAATGAGATGTTTGACCGCCGCATCCTGTTGACGACCGTCGCCGGCCTGTTCGGCCTTGCGGCCTTCCGCTGGCTCAGAGCATCGCCCGCGGAGGCTGGAGAGAAAGCCGCGCAGAAATTCGAGATCGAGAAGACGGACGCCGAATGGCGTGCCCAGCTCACGCCGCAGCAATATGAGATCCTGCGCAAGGAGGGCACCGAGCGGCCGGGCTCCAGCCCGCTGCTCAAGGAGCACCGCAAGGGCGTCTTCGCCTGCGCCGGCTGCGACCTGCCGCTGTTCGCCTCCGATACCAAATTCGAGAGCGGCACGGGCTGGCCGAGCTTCTACCAGCCGATCGAGGGCAATGTCGGCAAGACCGAGGACCGGACCTACGGCATGCTCCGCACCGAGGTGCATTGCCGGCGCTGCGGCGGCCATCTCGGCCACGTTTTCGACGACGGTCCGAAGCCGACCGGATTGCGCTACTGCATCGACGGTTTCGGGCTGGTCTTTCATCCCGCGGCGGCGTCCGCAACCTAGCTTTCGTCCCGGCAATTGTTGCCGGTCCCGGCAATTGTGCCCCGGTCATCAGACCGGGGCTTTTTCGTTAAGTGATTGATTTCATGACAAAAACTGCATTGGCATAGCCCTTGCGACAGTCTCCTCCGACTGCGGCCATGGTCGACCGGCCGCCGAGATCGGATCTGGAGACAAAGTTATGGGTATCTTCGATGCAATGAACACCTCGGTGGGTGGCCTGCAGGCGCAGTCCTACGCGCTGCAGAACATTTCCGGCAACATCGCGAACTCATCCACCACCGCGTACAAGGGCATCGGCACCAGTTTCGTCGATCTCATTCCCGACTCATCGGTCCCGAGCAAGCAGGTCGCGGGCGGCGTGACGGCCAACGCCAAGGCCACGATCACCACGCAGGGCACGATCTCGGGCTCCAGCGTCGCCACCAACATGGCGATCACCGGTGACGGCTTCTTCTCGATCCAGAAGGCGACGGGCGTCGTCGACAACGCACCGGTGTTCAGCGGCGTCACCTATTACACGCGGCGTGGCGACTTCCAGCTCAATGCCAACGGCAATCTGGTCAACGGCGCCGGCTACTACCTGATGGGCGTCACGGTCGACCCGAAAACCGGCAACCCGCAAGGCAACGTCGCGACAGTCCTGAAATTCCAGAACAACTTCATTCCGGCGCAGGCGACCACCTCGATCCAGTACGCGGCGAACCTGCCGACCCAGCCGAACACCGTGGCGAGCACGACGGCGGCGACCAAGACGCTGCTGGCGGCCGGCGGACTGAACCCGTCGGACTTCGCGGCCAACCCGCTGCCGGTCGGCACGCCGCCTCCGCCGTATGCAAACGCCACAACGTCCGGCGCTGCCGCGACCGGCAATATCCGCTCGCCATACTCGTCGACCACTGCGACCGGCACAACGGCGCTCCAGAACAACTCTGCGGCGGTGGCATCGACCACCACTTCGCTCGACAACTCCGTGGGTACGCATCTCGCCTCAACCACCCTCACCGCACTCAGCGGCCAGGTGCTGACCATCAACGGCAACACGGTCACTTTCAACGGCGGCACCACTGTCGTGACCGCCGGCAACAACACCACGATCGGTCTCGGCGCGGGCACCACGGCCACGGTGGCCAGCATCCTGAGCGCGATCCAGACCGCCGGCGGTGCCGGCGTCACCGCAACGCTCAGCGCCAGCGGCAACATCGTGATCTCCAGCGGCACCACCACCGACGTAGCAGTCGGTAGCGGTCAGGCGGCCACGGCGCTCGGCATCAGCAGCGTGACGCGAGGCGGCAATGTGCTGTCCTCGCCCGCGATCTCGGGCGCCACGGTGCTGAGCGGTGCGGCGGCGGCCGGCGGCGCCGAGGTGATCACATCGGGCTTCTCCGCCGGCGACATCATCACGGTCAATGGTCAGCCGCTGACCTTCATGGCCTCCGGCGCGTCAGGCCCGAACCAAATCAACGTCACCGACAACATCACGATGCTGCTCGGCAAGATCGACGCGCTCTCCGGTGCAACGGGGTCGTCGGTCAGCAGCAGCGGCGTGATCACGCTGAACACCGGCACAGCTTCCAACCTGTCGGTGGCGAGCTCCAACAGCGCCGCCTTCGCCGCGCTCGGGTTCACCTCGACCATCACCAAGAATCGTGACGGTGGTGGCGTTGCCGGCACCGGCGGCGTGATCGGCAACGACATCGCCACCTTCACCAAGGAATCGATCAGCGGTGGCGCGGTGACCGCCTACAACGCGGCCGGCACGCCGGTGAATCTGCAATTACGCTGGGCCAAGACCGACAGTGCCTCGCTGGGCGCGGGCCATGCCGATACCTGGAACATGTTCTACCAGACCGATCCGAATGCGACCGGCACGACGGTCGGCTGGGTCAATACCGGCCAGGCCTTCACCTTTGCCGCCGACGGCTCGCTGACCTCGCCGAGCGGCTCGGGCATCACCATCAACAACGTCAGCGTCAGCGGCCAGTCGCTGGGCTCGGTCTCCTTCAACATCTCCTCGGGCGGACTGACGCAATATGCCAGCACCAGCGGCGCCGTCACCATCAACACCATCACCCAGAACGGCTACGCCGCCGGTCAGCTCCGCTCGGTCGCGGTCAACAACAACGGCCTCGTGGTCGGCACCTTCTCCAACGGTCAGAACCTCGACCTCGCACAGGTCTCGTTGTCGCACTTCAACGGCACCAACTACCTGAAGGCGCAGGACGGCGGCGCCTACGCCGCGACTGAACAGTCCGGCCCTGCCATCGACGGTGCTTCCGGTTCGATCAGCGGCTCGTCGCTGGAAGGCTCGAACACCGACATCGCCGACGAATTCACCAAGCTGATCGTGACCCAGCAGGCCTATTCGGCCAACACCAAGGTGATCACGACGGCGAATACGATGGTTCAGGATCTCTTGAATGTGTTGCGCTGATTGGGGCGTGACGTAACCAGAGGCGGCAAGTCAACATGGGTTTGAGTTCAGCCCTCGCCAGTGCGATGAGCGGTCTGCGTGCCAATCAGGCTGCGCTCTCGATCGTTTCCTCGAACGTCGCCAACTCGCAGACGCCGGGTTACGTCGTCCAGACGCCGAACCAGATCGAGGTCACCACCGGCGACTTCGGCTCGACGGTGACGACGACCGGCGTCAGCCGCGAGCTCGACACCTATGTGCAGAAACAGCTGCGCACCGAGACCGGCGGCAGCGGCTACGCCGACCAGATGGCCAACATCCTGAAGCAGCTTCAGAATGTCTATGGCACGCCCGGCAACAGCGGTACGCTCGAGACAGCGCTGAACAGTTTCACCACGGCACTGCAGGCGCTGTCGACCAACGCGGGCTCGTCGTCGGCGCAAACGGTTGCGCTCGGCGCCGCGCAGACGCTGGCGCAGCAGCTCAACCTCACCACCAAGGGCATCCAGTCGCTGCGCTCCAACGTCGAGCAGGATCTCAGCACCTCGGCGCAGCAGGCCAACGCGGCGATGCAGCAAGTCGCCGACATCAACTCCAGGCTCCAGGGCCTGTCGGAACACGACCCCTCGGCCGCGACGCTGATGGACCAGCGCGACCAGGCCATCAACAATCTGTCGAAATATGTCGACGTCCACGTCACCACCGACGGGTCCAACCAGGCCAACATCTACACCACCACCGGCATCCAGCTGGTCGGCGCCGGGCTGGCCTCGCAATTCACCTTTGCGTCCGCCGGCGCGCTATCGGCGACCTCGCTCTACAACATCGATCCGGCCAAATCCGGCGTCGGCGCGTTGAACATCAAGCTCCCGAACGGATCGTCGGTCGACGTCGTCGCCAACAACGTGGTGTCGTCGGGCCAGATCGCGGCCGATCTGAAGTTGCGGGACCAGACGCTGGTGCAGGCGCAGAACCAGATCGACCAGCTCGCCGCGACGATGTCGAGCGCGCTGTCGGACAAGACCACGGCCGGGAGCACCGTCACCGGCCCGCCGGCCGGGTTCGATCTCGACCTTGCCGGGGCGGCGCCGGGCAACAGCGTCAACTTCAGCTACACCGACACGACCACCAACACGATGCGACAGGTCACACTGGTCAACGTGACCGATCCGGCGGCGCTGCCGCTCCAGAACCCCACCAACGCCAATCCGATGCAGATCGGGGTGAACTTCTCCGGCGGCATGGGCGCGATCGCCTCGGCGCTCAACACCGCGCTTTCGGGCTCGCATCTGTCATTCGCCGCCGCCCCGTCGCCGGCGACGGCCACCACATTGCGGGTGACCGACGACAACAGCGGCCTCGCCAAGGTCAATTCGGCCTCGATCACCAAGACGATCTCGTCGCTGACCTCTGGCAATCCGCAACTGCCGCTGTTCACCGATGGTGGGCAGGCGCTCTACACCGGCGCGATCACGGCCTCAGGTTCGCAGATGACCGGCCTTGCCGGACGCATCGCCGTGAACACGCAGCTCACCACCGACCCGACCAGGCTGTCGGTCTACAACATCTCGCCGGTGACGCCCACCGGCGACACCACGCGCTCGGACTATCTCTATTCGCAGCTCACCTCGGCGGTGTTCTCCTATTCACCGCAATCCGGTCTGGGCTCGGCGAGCCAGCCCTTCACCGGCAGCGTCTCGAACTATCTCCAGCAGTTCCTGAGCGTTCAGGGCAATGCCGCGACCCAGGCGACCCAGCTCCAGCAGGGCCAGAGCGTCGTGGTCTCGACGCTGCAGGCCAAGTTCAACTCGACCGCCAGCGTCAATCTGGACTCGGAGATGTCGAACCTGATCCAGCTCCAGAATGCCTATGCCGCCAACGCTCATGTCATGTCGGTGGTGCAGAGCATGATGAATACGTTGATCCAGGCTCAAGTGTAACAAGTAACAGGGCTCTGAAACATGTCGATCAGCAGCATCAACTATTCTTCGTCGGTTCTCGGTTCGCAGATCCGCAACATCAACCAGCAGCTCACCGACCTGTCGACGCAGCTCTCGACCGGAAAGCTGTCGCAGAACTATTCCGGGATGGGCACCAACGAGGGCTTTGCGATCGCCGGGCGCGCGCAGCTCTCCAACATTGGCGCCTATACGGACACGATGACCAACGTGAACGTCAGCATCAACCTCGCCAATACCGCGTTGCAGTCGCTGACCACGATCCGCAACACGGTGCAGACGGGCTCGGCCAACACCGCGCAGGACCTCAACGTCAACGGCCAGACGGTCGCGCAGAACACCGCAGCCGCGCAATTCGGCTCGATGGTCGGCGTTCTCAACACGCAGTCCGGCAACCGCTATCTGTTCTCCGGAACCGCCTTCAACACGCCGTCCGTCGCGAATGCCGGCGACATCATCAACGGCACTACGACGCAGGCGGGCTTCAAGACCGTCATGGCGGAGCGGCAGGCCGCCGACCTCGGCGCCAACGGCATGGGCCGGCTGGTGCTGGCGACGCCACAGCCGACGCCGAGCTCGGTGATGGTCTCCGAGGACGCCGCGGTATCGCCGTTCGGCCTGAAGATCGCCGCGGTCTCCTCGACGTTGACCGGCGCGACGGTCACCGGTCCGAGCGGCTCGCCGGTGTCGTTCTCGGTCGACCTCAACGGCGTCAATCCGAAAAACGGCGACAAGCTCAGCGTGCAGTTCACGCTGCCCGACGGCTCGACCGAGCAGATCGACCTGACGGCGTCCTCCGCGACGCCGACGCCCGTCGGCAGCTTTGCGATCGATGCAAGCGTCCCGGTCAACCCGAACAACACCGCGACCAACCTCAATACCGCGCTAAACACCGCGATCAAGAAGCTTGCCGGCACCTCGCTGGTGGCGGCGTCCGCTGTCACGGCCGGTGACAATTTCTTCAATACGGCGGGATCCGCCACCGCGAATGTGGCGGCCACCGGCAATCTGCGCTCCTATACCTCGACGACCGGGACGGGCTCGGTCGCGTTGCAGGACAGCGCATTGGCGATTGCGTCTACGACCACGTCGCTCGATTCTTCGGCGACACCCCATCTCAACGGGACCATTCTCAACGCGCTCGCCAACGCTCCGACCGGTACCACCCTGACCATCACCGGCGCGAGCGGCGCCCATACCATCACCTTCGACCCTACCGTCACCACGGTCACGACGGCTAGCGGCAATACCACGATCGGATTGGCTTCGGGCAGCGCCGCGAACGTGTCTGATATCTTGAATGCAATCGCGACGGCCGCCGGCATCCCCGCCGCCAACGTGACTCTGAGCGCCGGCGGCAATATCCAGATCGCGACCGGCACGGGCACCGACGTGGCGGTCACCGGCGGCGCGGCGGCCACGGCGCTCGGTCTCAGCAGCGTGACGCGCGGCAGCGTGGCGTCGACGCCTCAGATCACCGGTTCAACTGTGCTGAGCGGCACTGCGACCACTGGCGGCCCGGAAGTGCTCTCAGCGGCGTTCCAGGCGGGGTCGGCGGGTCCGCCTGTCGTTAACCCCGATACGATCACGGTGAACGGTCAGACACTGACTTTTGTCGCCTCGGGCGCCAATGGCCCAAACCAGATCAACATTACCGACAACATCACAGCTCTCCTTGGCAAGATCGATCAGATCACCGGCACCACGAAGCCGTCGACCATCCATGGCGGCGTGATCACGATCAACACGGACGATCCCGGGAGCCTCAACATCACGAGCTCGAACAGCACGGCGTTCGCGGCGCTCGGCTTCACGACCTCCCCGGTTACGGCGGCAAAGGCTCCGCTACGCGTCGGCTCTTCGCCCCTCGGCTCGGCGACGACGCTGGTGAACGGCTCGGCCACCACCGTGCAATGGTACCTGGGCAATGACGGGCCCGGCTCGCCGCGCTCCACCGCGATGGCACGGGTCGACGATTCCGTCACGGTGCAGTATGGCGCACAGGCGAACGAGGACGCCATCCGCAAGGAGCTGCAGGCGGTCGCCGTGTTCGGGACGTTCTCGACCTCGCCGACCGGGCAGTATTCGGGCGGGCAGGTCGCCGCACTGAGCCTGCGGGTGACGCAGGCCCTGACGAAGCAGACCGGCCAGCAGCGCATCGAGGACATCCAGACCGACCTCGCGATGGCCCAGAACACGATGAAGGACGCAGGCACGCGCCAGACCCAGGCCAAGGCGCAGCTCCAGACCATCATCGACCAAGCGGAATCGGCCTCGCCGGACCAGGTCGCGAGCGAGATCCTGTCGCTCCAGAATGCCCTCCAGGCGTCCTACCAGGTGACCTCGAACCTCTCGCAGCTCTCGCTCGTCAAGTTCCTGTAAGGATGCGTTAAGGCGCCGTTAACCATGCCTCTTTACCTCTTGGTGAGGATTGGAGCGGGGCGGAGCCGTCAATGTCGGACACGATGCAGCTGGTGGTGGCGACGCCCTGTTTCGGCGGGCAGGTGTCGAGCATCTATGCGAGCTCGATCTTCGCGCTCCAGCGCGCCGTGCATGGCGTGCCCAATCTCGAGCTCACGGTGCTGCTGCGCGATGGAGACGCGCTGATCACGCGCGCGCGGGCCAATCTGGCCGCGATGTTCCTGGACGATCCCAAGGCGACGCATTTCCTGTTCATCGACGCCGATATCGGGTTCAAGCCCGAGCAGGTGTTCCGGCTGATCGAGTGCGGAGCCGACGTCGTTGCCGGCTGCTATCCGATCAAGCGGGTCAACTGGGACAAGGCGAAGCGGGCGATCGAGGCCGGCCGGGCCGATGTGCCGGCCGCCTCGCTCGACTATGTGCTCGAGATCGAGGACCCCGACCGCATCGTGGTGGTCAACGGTTTTACCCGCGTTCGCTACGCCGGGACCGGTTTCCTGATGATCCGTCGCCACGTGCTGGAAACGATGTGCCGTCATCCGGACTATGCGGCCCTGCAATTCTTCCGCGAGCATTCTCACGATACCCTGGCGGGGAGCCGCAACCGCTTCGCGCTGTTCGAGTGTATGATCGACCCCGCCACTGGCACCTATCTTTCCGAGGACTTCGCCTTCTGCAAGCGCTGGACCGATATCGGCGGCGATATCTGGGCCGACATCCAGAGCTCGCTCGATCACGTCGGGCCGTCGGTGTTCCGCGGCGACGTCGCTTCGCAATTCGCAGCCGCGCCGGCGGCGGCCGATGCGGCGTGAGCCCTCCGGGATGAGCGTCGGCGCCTCCTGTGTGTCAGGCACGGAGCGCGCTTTCGACGGCGGCTCGCGCTATCGCCTGCGCGATCTCTTCACGCCGCTGGATACGTTGCTGATCTCTGGTGGAGACCTGCGGCTGGCGCTCGACCCGAGGGATCGCGTCAACGCCTATGGCTGTGCGGCCTCGCCGAAGCCGGAGATCTGGGATTTCGCCTCCTCGACCGCCTCGACCATCTCGCAAGCCGCCTATGACCGCGCCGCTCTGGCGCGCGAAGAACTGATGCACAGGTGCCTTTTCGACGAGGTCGAGATCGCGTTCGACGCGCGCTGCGAGGACATGCGCGAGGAATTGCGCAGCCATCTCCAGCTCGCGCCGCGTGTCGATATCGTGTTCTCGCCCTCCGGTACTGATTCCCAGCTCCACGCGTTGTACCTGGCGCGTGCGGTGCTTGGCGCCCCGCCGGTGACGATCGTGGTCGGCGCCGACCAGACCGGCAGCGGCACGGTCCATACCGCGCGCGGACATCATTTCAGCGCGATGACGGCAAACGGCATTGTCGTGCGCAAGGATGCCGCCGTCGCGGGCCTCGCCGGCGACAGCATCGCGGTGCCGCTGCTCGATGTCGCGTCCGGCCTCGCGATGCGCGCCGATGCAGATGCTGCGGTCATGCGTGCCGTCGAGAACAGCCTCGCGCAAGGCCGCCGCGTTCTGTTGCAGATCATGGATTCGTCAAAACTCGGCTGGCGCGCGCCGAGTGCTGCCTGCCTCGATGAGATCGCGCGGCGCTGGCCGCGCAAGGTTCAGGTGGTGGTCGATGCCTGCCAGGCGCGGCTCGGCCGCCGCCGGCTGCGCTGTTATCTCGATCGCGGCTTTATGGTGCTGATGACCGGCTCGAAGTTCTTCGGCGGGCCGGCCTTCAGCGGTGCGCTGCTGCTGCCGAAAGGTCTGTCGCGGTCACTCGGCCGGATCGGCACGATTGCGCCCGGCATCTTCGACTATGCCGGCCGCTGCGACTGGCCGATGGCCTGGACGGCACTGCGCTCGCGCTTCGAGCGCCGGCCGAATTTCGGTCAATGGCTGCGCTGGGAGGCGGCGCTTGCGGAGATCGGCAGCTACTACGCCGTGCCCGGGGCTTTCCGCGCCAGGATGCTGGCCGAGCTTGCAGCCGGCATCGACAGCATGATCGCGCTGTCGCCGTCGCTTCGTGCCGTTCCAAGCGCAATCGAGACGAGCGCCGCGGACGACGAGGAGTTCGCGCAACGTACGATCTTTCCATTCACGCTGCTGCGCGAGGGCAAGCCTGTCTCGATCGCCGAGACCGGCGCCATTCATCGCGCGCTCGAGCGCGACATCAACCAGGAGATCGGCGGCAGCGCGGCGGACCGGCAGGTCGCCGCGCAACGTTGTCTGATCGGCCAGCCGGTCAGGCTGGAGCGGCCGGACGATGCGCCGCAGGCCGTGCTGCGCCTCTGTGTGGGCGCGCGGCTCGTCACCGAAGCCTGGTCCGCCGACGCCGCACAGGCGCAACACAATTTGCAGCACATTCTCGATCGTATCGCTCACGTCCTGGCGAAGATCGAACTGCTGCTTGACCGTGCCGCGGCTGCGGCCATGCCGGAAAAATCCGCGTTCGAGGTTTGAGATGCAGCATTCCGTTTCCACGCCGAACTATTCCGACCGCATCGGCTTTGCGCAGTTGACGCGCCGGGCCTTCGAGGGCGGCGATTTGCATCCGCTACGCGAACATCTTCTGGCGCGGATCGCGGAGGGGACGGCCGAGGCCGGCGAGGGCCTGGATCTGTCGCTGATCGCCCAGCTCCTCGGCGAGAAGGAGGCCGGGCTGGTGATCCAGAGCGAGGTGCTCTCCTTCCATCAATTGTTTCGTACTCCTTGCGCGGTTCCGAAGCCCCGCCTGCGGGTGCTCGCGCTCGCGGCTGACATCGACATGGGCGGCAATACCCCGATCGAATTCCTGCTCGAAGGCTCCGATATCGAGCTGCTGACGCTCTACGTCATCAAGGGCGTCGGTCTTCCCGAGACGTTGCCCGAGCACGACGTCGCCATCGTGGTCGCCTCCGATTCCGAGGAATGCCGTGAGACACTCGCCGCCATCGAGCAGGCCGCGCCGCGCTGGCCGCGGCCACTGCTCAATCGTCCAGAGCTGATCGGCAATCTCGATCGCGACAAACTGTTCCGGTTGCTGGCGGGCATCCCCGGTCTGGACATTCCCGTGACCGCACACGCGACGCGCGCGCAATTGTTGGAGCTTTCGCAAGGGAAGATCGCCTGCGAGAGCATCACGGGGGAGCTGCGCTTTCCGATGATCGTGCGGCCACGTGGCACGCATGCCGGCGTCGGGCTCGCGAAGGTCGACGATGCCGCGGCGCTCAAAGCCTATCTCGCCGAGCGCGAGGAGCAGAACTTCTTCGTCGCGCGCTTCGTCGACTATGCGAGCCCTGATGGGCTCTATCGCAAGTATCGCCTCGCCATGGTCGCCGGCAAGCCTTACGCCTGCCATATGGCGATCGCCGACCGCTGGGACATCTGGTATCTCAACGCCTACATGGCGTTCAGCGAGGAGAAGCGAGCCGAAGAAGCCGCATTCATGCTCGACTTCGACGGCGCTTTCGCTGCGCGTCATCGCAGCGCGCTCGACGAGATGAGCAAGCGCATCGGCCTCGACTATTTCATCGTCGATTGTGCCGAAAACAACAACGGCGAACTGCTGGTGTTCGAAGCCGACAACACCGCCGTCGTGCACAACATGGATCCGCCCGCCGTGTTTCCCTACAAGCCGCCGCAGATGCGCAAGATCTTTGCCGCG
Organism: Bradyrhizobium sp. WSM4872; assembly: GCF_055811715.1. Taxonomy (NCBI): domain Bacteria; kingdom Pseudomonadati; phylum Pseudomonadota; class Alphaproteobacteria; order Hyphomicrobiales; family Nitrobacteraceae; genus Bradyrhizobium; species Bradyrhizobium sp. WSM4872. Next base: position 244,391 of record NZ_JBVVPT010000002.1, read on the forward strand.
TTCACGGCGATGCTGTCGCGGCATGCAAAGGCGGGCGAGGGGAGTGCAGCATGAACGAGATCATCCGCAACGCGCAAAGCTCCGTCACGCACACTTCGCTCGATCCGCAGGACTGGAGCGAGTTTCGCGCGCTCGCCCATCGCATGCTTGACGAGACGATCGACGGCATCGCCAACGTCCGCGCGCGTCCGGTGTGGCAGCCGATTCCTGACGGCGTCCGCGCGGCATTCAAGGCCGACGTGCCGCGCGAGGCGAGCGATCTCGCCGACGTCTATCGCGACTTCTCCGAACATGTCGCGCCCTATGCGACCGGGAACGTCCATCCGGGTTTCATGGGCTGGGTGCACGGCGGCGGCACCGCCGTCGGCATGCTCGCAGAGATGCTCGCAGCCGGCCTCAACGCCAATCTCGGCGGACGCGATCACATGCCGATCGAGGTCGAGCGCCAGATCGTTGAATGGATGCGTGAGCTGTTCGCTTTTCCGGAGAGCGCGAGCGGCATCTTCGTCACGGGCACGTCGATGGCCAATCTGATGGCCGTGCTGGTGGCGCGAACTGCTGCGCTCGGCACGCTGGCGCGGCAGCACGGCATCGGCAACGACGGCGCACTCCTCACGGCCTACACCTCGCAGGCGGCGCATGGCTGCATTTCACGGGCGATGGACATGGCCGGACTTGGCATCGATGCGCTGCGCAAGATCGGCATGGATGCCGATCATCGCATCGACGTCGCGGCGCTGCGCGCGCAGATCGCGAGTGATCGCGAGGTCGGCTTCAAGCCCTTCCTCGTCGTTGCCTCCGCGGGCACGGTCGATATCGGCGCGGTCGACGATCTCAAGGCGATCGCAGAACTGTGCCGCGAAGAAGGAATCTGGTTTCACGTCGATGGCGCCTTCGGTGCGCTCGCGGTCCTCTCACCCGAGCTCGCGCCGCTGCTCGGCGGAATCGAGCTCGCCGATTCCATTGCGCTCGACTTCCACAAATGGGGACAGGTGCCTTACGACGCCGGCTTCCTGCTGGTGCGCGACGGCGAGCAGCATCGGCGAGCCTTTGCGCAGCCCGCAGCCTATCTGCGTCGCGAGGCGAGGGGGCTTGCAGCGGGCGCGGTCTGGCCCTGCGATCTCGGCCCCGATCTGTCGCGCGGCTTCCGTGCACTAAAGACATGGTTCACGCTGAAGACGTTCGGCACAAATCGGCTCGGTGCGGTGATCGCGCGAAGCTGTGCGCTGGCGAAATATCTGGAGACGCGCGTTCTCGCCGAGCCGCGGCTGGAATTGTTGGCACCGGTCAATCTCAACATCGTCTGCTTCCGTTACCGCGCCGCCGACGAGGTCAATCGCGAGATCGTCGCCGACATCCAGGAGTCCGGCATCGCGGCGCCCTCAAGCACGACGCTTGATGGCAAGTTTGCGATCCGCGCTGCCATCGTCAATCACCGCACCGAGGAGAGGGATATCGATGCGCTGGTCGCGGCCGTGCTGGAGTTCGGTACCCGGCGCAGCGGCGGCGTGATCGAGGTCGAGGCACCGCCGCTCGCGGCGCAGTGATAGCGGTTCCTTCAAAACAAAACCGCCCCGGACCTGGTCCGGGGCGGTTTTGTTTTAGATGTTGGGAAAGTGCTCAGGCGGCCGAACTGACGTCGCTCTTGAGATGGCTGGCTTCGTACTGGTCGCGCAGCTTGTCTTCATAAGCGATCAGCTTGCGAGCCTCCTTGAGCGCCCTGTAGAGGTCGCCGCTCATGATGTTGTTGTTGATGCCCTCGATGATCGGCCAGGAGCTGGGCACCGCGGTGACAATGTCACGCACGAGGTTGAAATAGGTGCCGTGCTGGGTCTGCGGGTCCGGCGAGATGTACATGAGCTGCACCGCCAGATAGACGAGCTTGGCCGGCGTATCGGCGGTCTCCGGCGTGAGGATGTCCCGCTCGCGCAGGATCGGCACGTTGTCGCCGTCGATCAGAAGGCGAGCGCGCTGGTCGGTGTTGGTTATCACGCAGTTGCCGACGATGATGCGTTCGTGCGGCCTGAGCTCGACTTTAAGGGCCATGCCTGTTCTCCATCGATCTTTTGTAACGAGCGGCGCGCGTGTCCCGTCGATGACGGCTGCCTGCTCCGATTTGGGTCCAATCCTTGCGCAATGTGGTTAACGGGTCGTAAACATCGGCGACCGCGCCAAAATATGAAACAACTTCAGCATCTTGCGTAATGACGAGGACGCGGTTCGAAAGTTTGCGGGAGAGCATTTTGGGCGCGAAGCAGACAAACCCGGAGTTTCATTTCACGGATTGTTAGAGGCTTGGACGCAACCGTCCGCCGGTCGTTTGATCAATTTCGATCAGACAGGACGCGTAGCTACCAGAAAGGTAACAGTATGTCCGGTATCGTTCTCTCCTCTTCGGTTCGCCAGAACCTGCTCTCCCTCCAGTCCACCGCCGATCTGCTCGCCACCACCCAGTCCCGTCTGTCGACTGGCAAGAAGGTGAACTCGGCGCTCGACAACCCCACCAACTTCTTCACGGCCCAGTCGCTCGACAACCGCGCCAGCGACATCAACAATCTGCTCGATGGCATTGCCAACGGCGTGCAGGTGCTCCAGGCCGCCAACACCGGCATCACCTCGCTCCAGAAGCTGCTCGACTCCGCCAAGTCGATCGCCAACCAGGCGCTGCAGACCACGGTCGGCTATTCGACCAAGTCCAACGTCTCGACCACGATCGCGGGTGCGACCTCGAGCGACCTGCGTGGCACCACGACCTATTCCAGCGCGAGCGCTCTGTCGAACGTGCTGTTCTCCGGCGCAGCGGGCGGCGCAACCGCGGCGACCGGCACCACCACGCTCGGTGGCTCGGTCGGTACATTTACGGCCGTTGCCGTCGTCAACGACACTTCGGCTGCCGCGATCACGACCAGCACCAAGCTGTTTGACGCGACCGCCGGCTTGACCACTGGTGCCAACACCAAGTTCACCGATGGCACCACGCTTAGCGTCAACGGTCACACGATCACCATCTCGGCGACCGCGGTTCCGGTGGCGGCTAGCGCGCCAGCCGGCTATGGCGTCAGCGGCAACATTGCCACCGACGGCAACGGCAACTCGATCGTCTATACCGGCACGACTGCGGCCAGCTCGACCGCGACGGTTGGCGACCTTCTGAATGCGATCGACATCGCCAGCGGCGCCCAGAATGCGGTCGTCGCAGCAGGTGCAGCGACCCTGAGCACGCCGACCGGCAATACGGCGGCAGCCATCACCGGCGGCAAGATCACGTTCACGACGTCGACGGGTGGTGATCTGGATATCTCTGCCACGGCCGATATCTTGAAGAGCCTCGGCCTGACCACCGCGACCGGCTCCGGCACCGCCTCGGTCACGGCGGATCGCGGCACCAGCTCAACTTCGCTCAGCTCCTTGATCAGCGATGGGGCCACCCTCACCGTCAACGGCAAGACCGTTACGTTCAAGAACGCGGTGGTGCCTGCGGCAGCCAACGTTCCGGCCGGCTCCAGCATTGCCGGCACCGGCAGCAACGTGATCACGGACGGTAACGGCAACTCGACGGTGTATCTGCAGGCGGCCAAGGTGAGCGATGTGCTGACCGCGATCGATCTTGCCACCGGCGTGCAGTCGGTCAAGTCCGTTACCACGGGCACGGCGACCCTGCAGACGGCCACGGGCGCGACGAACTCCTCGATCGTCGCCGGCGCTCTGCACATCTCCACCGGCGCCAATGCGGATCTGTCGATCACCGGCACGGGCAATTCGCTGTCCTCGCTCGGCCTGACCGGCTCGACCGGCACCGGCACCGCCTTCACCGCGAGCCGTTCTGCGGCGTCGGGCGGCGTTTCGGGCAAGACCTTGACCTTCTCCTCCTTCAATGGCGGTACGGCGGTCAATGTCACCTTCGGCGACGGCACTGGCGGCACCGTCAAGACGCTCGATCAGCTCAATACGGCTCTTCAGGCCAACAACCTGTCGGCCACGATCGACGCCAATGGTAGGCTGACGGTTTCGGCGACCAACGACTTTGCGTCGTCGACGATCGGATCTGCCACCGCTGGCGGTACCATCGGCGGCACGCTCACCACGGCGCTGACCTTCTCGAACGCGACTGCGCCGGTTGCGGATGCTGTTGCCCAGGCCACCCGTACCAACCTGGTGTCCCAGTACAACAACATCCTGACGCAGATCGACACGACCTCGCTGGATGCTTCGTTCAACGGCGTCAACCTGCTCAACGGCGACCAGCTCAAGCTGGTGTTCGACGAGACCGGCAAGTCCAACCTCAACATCACCGGCGTGACCTTCAACTCGAAGGGTCTGGGTCTCGCCGGCCTGGTGCAGGGAACCGACTTCATCGACAACTCCGCGACCAACAAGGTGCTCACCAATCTGAACTCGGCCTCGAGCACGCTGCGGTCGGAAGCTTCGACCCTCGGTTCGAACCTCTCCATCGTGCAGGTGCGTCAGGACTTCAACAAGAACCTGATCAACGTGCTGCAGACCGGTTCGTCCAACCTGACGCTGGCCGACACCAACGAGGAAGCGGCCAACAGCCAGGCGCTGTCGACCCGCCAGTCGATCGCGGTCTCCGCGCTGTCGCTGGCCAACCAGTCGCAGCAGAGCGTGCTCCAGCTGCTCCGCTAATAGCGGCTGACATCGCAATCAAGTCATGGCGGCGGGGCTTCGGCCCCGCCGTTTTCTTTTGCGCGGGCCGACCGAGAAGTGCTCTGGCCGCTCCAAAAAGTAACCGTTGGTTATGGTTAACGGGGAGCAAACGCCGCAAAAAGCTAGCAGTTTCAGATCGATCGCCCCCGATCTCGGCGTGTTTCCGCAGCCTTATGGTGAACCAGCGCTTACGGTGCGAGAACAGCTTCACCCTTTGTTAGCCATGTCCCCTCAGGCTGTGCCCGTCACTCGATCCGAAGCGATCGAACGAAGACGCGTAAACCAGAAGGGTAAGAGTTATGTCCGGTATTGTTCTCTCTGCGTCGGTTCGCCAGAACCTGCTCTCGCTCCAGTCCACCGCCGACCTCCTCGCCACCACCCAGTCCCGCCTCTCGACTGGCAAGAAGGTGAATTCGGCGCTCGACAACCCCACCAACTTCTTCACGGCCCAGTCGCTCGACAACCGCGCCAGCGACATCAACAATCTGCTCGATGGCATTGCCAACGGCGTGCAGGTGCTGCAGGCCGCCAACACCGGCATCACCTCGCTGTCGAAGCTGCTCGACAGCGCCAAGTCGATCGCTAACCAGGCGCTGCAGACCACCGTCGGCTACTCCAGCAAGTCGAACGTCTCGACCACGATTGCGGGCGCGACCGCTTCCGACCTGCGCGGCACCACGACCTACACCAGCGCGACCGCGCAATCCAACGTGCTGTTCTCCGGCGCTGGCGGCGGCGTCACCGCGGCGACCGGGACGACCACGCTTGGTGGTACGGCCGCTGCGTATGTCGGAACCGCTGCGGTCAACGACAACAACGGCGGCGGTGCGGCGGCCATCACCGCGAGCACGCTGCTCTACGGTGACGGCTTGGCTGGTGCAACGAGCGGCCTGGGCCTGATTGGCGCCACCCAGTTCACCGACGGCACGACCCTCACGGTCGACGGCCACAGCATCACCTTCAAGGCCGGCGCCGCTCCGGGCGTCACGGGATCGACCAACAGCCTGCCGAGCGGCTACGGCGTCGATGGCGGCGGTACCGGCAGCATCGCGACTGACGGCAACGGCAACTCGGTCATCTACCTCGGCAGCGGTGCGGCGAACTCGACCGCAACGGTCGGCGACGTCCTGAAGGCGATCGACCTTGCGGCGGGCACCCGCGGTGCGACGATCGCGGCCGGCGTTGCCACCATCAACGCCAACAACACCAGCCAGACCCCGGCTGCCATCACCGCCGGCAAGATCACGCTGGACAGCTCCACCGGCGCCGATCTCAGCGTCATCGGCAAGGCTGACCTGTTGAAGGCGCTCGGCCTGACCACCGCGACGGGCTCCGGCAACGCGACCCTGACGGCGGCCCGCACAACTGTCTCGGGCAGCCTTGGTTCGCTGATCACCGACGGATCGACCCTGAACGTCAACGGCAAGACCATCACGTTCAAGAACGGCGGCACGCCGCTTCCTGCAAACGTGCCGACGGGATCCGGCGTCACCGGCAACGTGGTCACCGACGGCAACGGCAACTCGATCGTCTACCTGAACAAGGGCACCGTCGCCGACATCCTGAGCGCGGTCGATCTCGCCACCGGCGTGCAGGCAGCAACCATCGCTTCGGGTGCTGCAACCCTGGCGACGGCCAGCGGCCAGACCGCGTCCTCGCTGGTTGCCGGGTCGCTCCACATCTCGACGGGCGCGAACTCGGATCTGTCGATCACCGGCTCAGGCAATGCCTTGTCCGTGCTCGGCCTCACCGGCTCGACCGGCACCGGCACCGCTTTCTCGGCGACCCGCTCGGCGTCGGCCGGCGGTGTCTCGGGCAAGACCTTGACCTTCGCCTCATTCAACGGCGGCACGGCGGTCAATGTCACCTTCGGCGACGGCACCGGTGGCACGGTCAAGACGCTCGATCAGCTCAACACGGCTCTTCAGGCCAACAACCTGGCCGCCACGATCGACGCCAATGGCCTGCTCACGGTCTCCGCGATCAACGACTACGCATCCTCGACGATCGGATCGGCTGTCGCTGGCGGCGGGATCGGCGGCACGATCACGACGGCCCTGACCTGGACCAACGCGACCGCGCCGACGGTCGATGCTGTTGCCCAGGCGAGCCGTTCCAACCTGGTCGCCCAGTACAACAACATCCTGTCGCAGATCGACACGACCTCGGTCGACTCGTCCTTCAATGGCGTGAACCTGCTGAACGGCGATCAGCTCAAGCTGGTGTTCGACGAGACTGCGAAGTCGAGCCTGAGCATCACCGGTGTGACCTTCAACTCGAAGGGGCTGGGTCTGGCCTCGCTGGTACGGGGCACCGACTTCATCGACAACGCGGCGACCAACCGGGTGCTCACCAGTCTCAACGCGGCCTCAAGCACGCTGCGCTCGCAAGCCTCGACCCTCGGTTCGAACCTGTCGGTGGTGCAGGTGCGTCAGGACTTCAACAAGAACCTGATCAACGTGCTCCAGACCGGCTCGTCCAACCTGACGCTGGCCGACACCAACGAGGAAGCGGCCAACAGCCAGGCGTTGTCGACCCGCCAGTCGATCGCGGTCTCCGCGCTGTCGCTGGCCAACACCTCACAGCAGAGCGTGCTCCAGCTGCTCCGTTAATAAGCCACTGAAATCACAAGACAAATACAGCGGCGGGGCCTCGGCTCCGCCGCTTTTTTGCGTGTGCGGTGACCGTGCAGACGTGCAGCCGGTGCCAGGAAGGGGGCGCTAACTCGGCATTAACCGTATCCCTTAAACCGTCGTTAACCATACTTTAAAGGACAGCCCCTAAAAGTGGACAAAAGCCCGCTTTCCAGATCTGCGAGCCCCGATTCGTACCCGGTTCAAGAGGAAGACCAGCCAATGTCCAACATCGTTCTCTCGGCGTCCGTTCGCCAGAACCTGTTGTCACTGCAGTCGACGGCCGACCTGCTGGCCACGACGCAGCAGCGCCTCTCGACCGGCAAGAAGGTCAACACGGCGCTCGACAACCCTACCAACTTTTTCACCGCGCAAGGGCTGGACAACCGCGCGAGCGACATCAGCAACCTGCTCGACGGCATCAACAACGGCGTGCAGGTGCTGCAGGCCGCCAACACCGGCATCACCTCGCTGCAAAAGCTGATCGACAGCGCCAAGTCGATCGCCAACCAGGCGCTGCAGACCACGGTCGGCTATTCGACCAAGTCCAACATCACGACCACGATCCCGGGGGCTACGCCAGCCGATCTTCGCGGCACCACGAGCTACACCTACGCAACCGCAACCGGCAATGTCGTCACCAACGGTACTGCCGGCGGTACGACTCCGATCACTGGCACGACCACGCTCGGCGGCATTTCGCAAGCCCTGACCGGCAATGCCGCTCCCGACGGTGCTGGCACGGTAGCAAGCCTGGCCGTGGGCCTGACGCTGCTGGGCGCGCCGAGCGGCACCACCATTGCGGCGAACGGTGCGCCGTCGGACGGCGACGTCTTGATCGTCGACGGCAAGACCATCACGTTCCGGGCCGGCGCTGCGCCCGCGGTGGCCAGCGTTCCCGCCGGTTCCGGCAAGAACAACAACGTCGTTACCGACGGCAATGGCAATTCGACCGTTTACCTCGGGACAAACGCAGTCCCGGCTGCAAACGTCCAGGACGTGATGGACGCGATCGATCTTGCGACCGGCGTGCAAAAGGCGGCCATCACGGGTGGCACTGCGACGTTATCGCTCTCGTCGGGCGCCGTGGCGTCCGTCGCCGCCGGCCAGCTCACCCTCACCACCGGCACGGGCGCGGACCTCAGCATCACCGGCAAGGCCGACTTCCTCAAGGCGCTTGGCCTGACGACCGCGACCGGTTCCGGCAACGTCAATGTGACCAAGGCACGTCTGACGAGCCCCACGACGCTGGGCACGCTCATCCATGACGGCTCCACGCTGAACGTCGACGGCAAGACGGTCTCGTTCAAGAACGCGGCCGTCCCTGCTGCCGCTCCGACGGGGTCGACCAAGATCGGCAACATCGTGACGGACAATAACGGCAACTCCGTCGTCTATCTCCAGGGCGCCAGCGTTCAGGATTCGCTGAACGCGATCGACCTGGCGTCGGGTGCCGGCATCGTCAGCGGCGCCGCCGTGGCTGCGGCCAGCGGTTCGTCGCTGTCCACCGTCGTCAACGGCGCGCTCAAGCTCAGCACCGGCACCACGGCCGATCTGTCGATCACGGGAACCGGCAATGCGCTGTCCTCGTTCGGGCTGACCGGTCCGACCGGCACCGGCACGGCCTTCACGGCCGGTCGCGCGCCCGGAGCGGGCAGCATCTCGGGCAAGACCTTGACCTTTACCTCGTTCAACGGCGGCACGCCGGTCAACGTGACCTTTGGTGACGGTACCAACGGCACCGTCAAGACGCTCGATCAACTGAATTCTCAGCTGCAGGCGAACCATCTGACCGCGACGATCGACGCCAACGGCGTGCTCACGATCACCACCGTCAACGAGTATGCCTCCTCGACGCTAGGCTCAGTGACCGCCGGGGGCGCGGTCGCCGGCACGATCACGGGTGTGATCGCTTTCACGACCGCCCAGCCGCCGATCCAGGATCCGGTCGCGCAGACCGCGCGCTCAAACCTGGTCAACCAGTTCAACAACATTTTGGCGCAGATCGATACGACCTCGCAGGATGCGTCCTTCAACGGCGTGAACCTGCTCAACGGCGATACGCTGAAGCTGATCTTCAACGAGACTGGCAGCTCCACACTCGGCATCAACGGCGTGGTCTTCAACGCGGCGGGCCTCGGTCTCAGCAACCTCGTCAACGGTATCGACTTCATCGACAACGGCGCCACCAACAGGGTCCTCGCCAGCCTCAACGCTGCCTCGAGCACGCTGCGCTCGGAAGGTTCTGCGCTCGGCTCCAACCTCTCGATCGTGCAGGTGCGTCAGGACTTCTCCAAGAACCTGATCAACGTTCTGCAGACCGGCTCGTCCAACCTGACGCTGGCCGACACTAACGAGGAAGCGGCGAATAGCCAGGCGCTGTCCACCCGCCAGTCGATCGCGGTCTCCGCGCTGTCGCTGGCCAACCAGTCGCAACAGAGCGTGCTGCAGCTGCTCCGCTAATTTCGCGGCGCAAGCTTGCTCATCGATTTCGCGGCGGGGCTCACGCTCCGCCGTTTATTTTACGGAGATCGCTAAGGCAGGATTAGCTGAGATGGACGCGCACCACGCGTGACGTGTTTACAGCGTGCACATGCGCGTCTAGCTTCACGATGACGAAGAACTCCGAGACCCGTAATAATCCGGAGTGCTTCCAAGCACACATGTAAGCAAATCTTAAGCGGTGCTGCCTAGGGTTGGGAAAGAAATCCTTAAGCGCGTTCAACGGGCTAGGTAACCTCCAGGGTGTGATTGATGTCGAATTCCGCTGCCTCGGCCTACGCGCGTGTTGCAACGACCACCGCATCTCCTCGCGACATCGAAGCGCAGACCCTGCTCAAGGCCGCGAACAAGCTTCAGGATGCGATCAACAGCGCGGAGCCGTTCAGCGAGCAGACCACGCAGGCCCTGATGTTCAATCGCAAGCTCTGGACGATTTTCCTGAGCGAGGCCATGCGCGAGAACAATCCGCAGCCGATCGACGTCCGGCAGAAGATCGCCAATATCAGCGTGTTCGTGCTGAGTCAGACCGCCGCGCTGCAGATGAGCCCGCAGCTCGATCACTTCCGTCCGCTGATCGAGATCAACCGCAATATCGCCGCTGGTCTGTCCGGCCGTCCGTGATCGAGCACGGCTCGTTTCGCCTCGGCAATACCAAATTCAAGTTGACGGATAGCGGCAAGGTGCAGATCAAGAACGTCGTCACCGATCTCGCGACCGGTTCGGGCGATCTCGATGTTGCCGTTGCGAAGCTCGACGCCTGATAGTCAGGCGCTGCGGTCGGTGGTTGCCGGACGTGAGGGCTCGGACTTCAAATCCTGCGCATGGAAATAGGCCCGCCGGCGCAGCATTGCTTCGTCGGGGAACTGGTTGACCACCGCGTCGGTCCTGTCGTTGACGACCTGGAAAACGAACGATGCCGCCGCCTGGTCGAACACGACCTGGCGTGAGACGTTCTCGCTGCTTCGCAAATCATTGCGTGCAGGCGCGCTGGCATCGCCGGCGGCCACTGTCTGGCTCATGGGCAGATCGGTTTGCACGGCCTCGTTCGCCGCCGCATTCGACGTCGTTACGATCTGCACGGCGGCCGGTATCCCCACCGGCCTGATGCTGAAATCTGTACTCATGGCAGCCTCCTGGTTGCCTCACGTGAGTCAAATCCCAACCCCTCTCAATACGCAACCATGGAACACCGGGATTGAACATCCGGTAAGGAAACGTGCCTAACCACGCGACGATGTTGCCGCGCGGTTTTTCGTAAAATTGTCGCTTGTTGTTGCGCGCGCTCAGAGCGAGCGGCTGACCGCGAGCGGCGTGATGTGGCGCGGGCCCGGCGCGGCGCGTCGTCCCGCGGCCGTGTAGGTGTTCGGCACGTTGCGCTTCTGGATCTCGGCGTTGACGCCGCGCACGACGCTCTCTGAGACGGCGTGAGCGGTTGCGAGGACGGTGAGGTTGACCTGCAGCATCGCGCGGAATGCATCGTGGTGCCGATGCAACGTCGAGAGCAGCTCGGGCGCGGATTTGGCGAGCTGGGCCTGGTTCGCCTTCAACTGGGTGACGGCGCCGACATAGTTTCGCGACAGCTCCTGCTTCTTGCTCTCGAGGGTCATCGCCTCGCGGACCTGGCCGGCGCGTACGAGCTCGGTCTCGCGCTCGATCAGGCCGAGCAGGGCACTCATCGCGTCCATCAACTGCTCGGCGATCTTGCGCGCCTCGGCGCTGCCGGGTGCGGTGTTCGGGCGCTGCGCTTGCACCGGCTGACGCGAGGCGTTGAAGTGGTTCATCTCGTTTGACCTTATGCCGTGCGGATCGTTTTTGCCTGCTGCATGATCAGGGTGCGATAGACGTCGGTGGCGATGCCGACGCCGCCGGCGTTGGCGAAGTTCTTGGAATATTGCTCGGTCAGCATCGAGCGCCACACGCCGGTGCCAGGCGTGTCGCCGAACGGGCCTTCGCCCTTCAGGCCCGAGGTCATCTGCGAGAACATGCTGTTGAGGAACATCGCCTCGAAGTCGGTGGCGATCTTCTGCGCCTTGGCCTGCTGCTTCGGCGAGACCTTTTGCAGTGCCGCCGCGAGATCGAAGTCCGGCCGGCCGTTGCGGCTCTCCACCGAGAAGGCGGAGCTGGCGACGCGGGCGGTGTTGACCATGCCGGTCTGCATCACATCACCTCGATGTCGGCTTCGATCGCACCGGCGGCCTTGATCGCCTGCAGGATGCTGATGAGATCGCGCGGGCCGATGCCGAGACCGTTGAGGCCGTCGACGAGCTGCTGAAGCGAGACGCCGTCCTTGACCACGGCGAACTTCTTGCCGTCCTCGGTGACGCTGACGCCGGTGCGCGGCGTGACCACGGTGCGTCCCCGCGACAGCGGGTTGGGCTGGCTGACCTGCGGGCTCTCGGAGATCGTGACGGTGAGGTTGCCTTGCGCCACCGCGACGGTGGCGACGCGGACGTCGCGACCCATCACGATGATGCCGCTGCGTTCGTCGATGATGATCTTGGCGGCGAGATCCGGATCGACCTGGAGCTGCTCGATCTCGGTGAGAAAGGCGACGACGTTACCCTTGAACTCCGGCGGGATCGCAAGCTGCACGGTCGACGGGTCGATCGGCTCGGCGGTCTTGACGCCGAGATAGTCGTTGATCGCGGCGGCGATCCGCTTGGCCGTGGTGAAGTCGGCATTGCGCAGCGCAAGGCGGACGTTCGGCAGGCGATTGAGGGCGAACTCGATCTCGCGCTCGATGATGGCGCCGTTGACGATGCGGCCGACTGTCGGAACGCCGCGGACGATCTTCGCCGCTTCGCCCTCGGCCTGGAAACCCGAGATCGCGAGCGAGCCCTGTCCGACCGCATAGACGTTGCCGTCGGCGCCGAGCAGGGGCGTGACCAGCAGGGTGCCGCCGCGCAGATCCTTGGCGTCGCCGAGCGCGGAGACGGTGACGTCCATGCGCGTGCCCTGGGTGGCGAAGGCCGGCAGATTGCCTGTCACCATCACGGCGGCGACGTTGCCGGTGCGGATGGTGGCGCCGCGGATGTTGACGCCCATGCGCTCGAGCATCGCTTGCAGCGACTGCTTGGTGAAGGGGATGTTGTTGAGGGTGTCGCCGGTGCCGTTGAGGCCGACGACGAGGCCGTAGCCGATGAGCTGGTTCTGCCGCACGCCTTCGATGTTGGCGAGATCCTTGATGCGCGATGTCGCGCTTGCAGAATTGACCGAGAGCACCAGCGCTGACAGCGCGGCGCAGGCCACCCCCACAAGTCTCACCCAACGAACGCTTGGCATCCTCTGCTCCCCGAGGCTCCTCAAATCAAAGGACCATCACGACACTCCCATGACGAGCTGGTCCGACGCTGTCCTTGCGAGCGCTGTGCCAACTCGGGGCAGTGGGGGTAGGTAGCTGAATAGGTTGAGTAAATCTGTTTCGAGCGACCTCAGCCTGTGTTGTCCCTGAGGAGCGAAACTGCCGCCTGTCGGCAGATTTTGCCGGGCTGTTTACGGGCCGTTAACCATAAAACGGCGAATGTGGCGCATCGATCACCCGGATTGCTTCCGATGCGCATCTACGGACCGAACGGCACCACGCTTGGAACGCCGGCCAGCCAGGCCAGGCGGACGAGCTCCGGCACCTTCGTGTTGCCCGACACCTCGTCGGCGCCGGAGACGCGAGGCGCCGCCGCACCGAAGGCCGCCGCCAACATCGACGGGCTGCTCGCGCTGCAAGGCATCGAGGAGGATCCGGTCGAACGTCGCAAGCGCTCGGTCGTGCGCGGAAAGACCGCGCTCGACGTACTCGACGATCTCAAGATGGGGCTTCTCTCCGGCAAGCTCGACGCCTCGACCGTGATGCGGCTGCGTGACGCTGCGGCGAACCTGAAATCGTCCTCCGGCGATCCAGGCCTGGATTCGGTGCTGTCCGAGATCGAGCTGCGCGTCGAGGTCGAGCTCGCCAAGGCCGGGCAGGCCTAGCGTCTTACGCCGCTTCATCCTTCAACTGCGAATCGTAGCGGCGCTGGGCGGCGAGCACGTCTTTCAGATTCTGCTCGGCCCAATCGCGCAGGGGATCGACGGCGGCGGCGAGCGTTACGCCGAGTTGCGTGATCGAGTATTCCACGGTCACAGGCACGGTTGCGATCGCGTGACGCTTGAGCAATCCGTCGCGCTCGAGTGACTTGAGAACCTGGCTCAGCATCTTCTGCGAAATGCCTTCGATCGTCCGGCGCAACTGATTGAAGCGCATCGGCTCCTCGCGCAGCAGCAGCAGGATCAGCACCGCCCATTTGTCACCGACTCGGTCGAGGATCTGCCGCGTGGGGCAGTTCGCTGCATAGACGTCTGGCTTCATCGTCGGGTCCTCACGATCCATACCGCTCATCTGCCGGCCGCCGCCGGTTACTCCTGCGTAATTAGGTAAGCACAAAGTGCTCTCTTAACACCAGCACTCTTTGCGATATCTAGTTACCCATAGTTACCACAGAAGCAAAGGAGCCTTCCATGAAAATCGCAGTTGCCGGCGCCTCGGGTCGGGCCGGGTCGGAGATCACCAAGGAACTGTCCCGCCGCGGCCACGCGGTCACGGCCATCGCCCGCAACCCCGAGAAGATCGCGGCCCTGCCGAATGTCACCCCCACCAAGGGGGACGTGCTCGACCAGCCAGGCCTTGCCAAGCTGTGGGCCGGGCACGACGTCGCCGTGAGTTCCGTGCACTTCCTGGCCAGCGACGCGCTCAAGCTGATCGGCGCGGCCAAGGACTCGAAGGTCGGTCGCTACCTCGTCGTCGGTGGAGCCGGCAGCCTGGAGGTGGCTCCGGGCGTCAAACTGGTGACAACTCCCGGTTTTCCGGCTCAGTACAAGGCCGAGGCGGAGGCGGGCTCGGCCTTTCTCGAGCTGCTGCGGCAGGAGAAGGAGCTGAACTGGACCTTCATTTCGCCGTCCGCCCTGTTCATCGAGGGGGAGCGCACCGGCAAGTTCCGGCTTGGCACCGATCAGCTTCTCGCAGATGCGAACGGGAAGAGCTGGATCAGCTTCGCGGATTACGCCATCGCGCTCGCCGACGAGATCGAGCGGCCGGCCCATGAGAGGCGGCGTTTCACGGTCGGCTACTAGGCCTTCGGCCGCCCCCGGGCCCTCCAGGATAAACCTTCCTGTGCAAGGGCTTGGGGGCGCCGGTCGGGCGATCAGGGAAACATTGTCTGTCACAGGAGGCCGCTATATAACGCCCCGCTCAGCGGACCCCGTTCCGCGTACGAGTCGTTGCTTAGACAGATAGGCCGCCCTTGGAAAAGTTGAAAAACTACCGACCGACCGAAAAAGAGCCTTTCATGAACGACAGGCAGAAGGAGTACTTCCGCTTGAAGCTCCTCGCCTGGAAGGATGAGATCCTCAAAGAGTCCAAGCTCACCCTGCAAGCCCTGCAGGAGGAGAACGTGAACCACCCCGATCTCGCCGATCGGGCATCGTCCGAAACCGACCGCGCCATCGAACTCCGTGCCCGCGACCGCCAGCGCAAGTTGATCGCCAAGATCGACGCCGCGCTCCAGCGTATCGAGGACAACACCTACGGCTATTGCGAGGACACCGGCGAGCCGATCTCGTTGAAGCGGCTCGAGGCCCGTCCCATCGCGACGCTCTCGGTGGAGGCGCAGGAGCGCCATGAGAAACGCGAGAAGGTCTATCGCGACGAATAGAGTCCGAGCCGCAGCGATGCGGCTCTTTGTTTTTTGAACGCAAGGCGCGCCTTTTCGCGCCGTGATTGGCGTTTTGCCTGTCGCTTGCAACCGGGCGTTCGGCGCGCGAGCGCAATCTCGAAAAGTGAATCGCGATCAATGGGCTAGGCTCAACTCCTCCGAGCTCACGTGAGTTCGGATGAGAAACAGCCTTCACTTCAGGTGCGGGAGGTTTTGCGAGTCGCATCAAGGACATCGACTCGAATGCTGAGGCACTGATCCAGCAGCTTCACGCCTCGCTGCAATCAGGCCTGATGCGACGCTGCAAGGCGCGCATCCCCATAAAGCCTGGACCAGCTCAATATTTCCTTAAACGCCGGCAGCAGGCCGTAAGCCGCATCCGTCAGCCCGTACTCGACCCGCAGCGGCTTCTCCGAGAAGGCGGTGCGCGACACCAGCCCGTCCTGCTCGAGCTCGCGCAGCTGCACGGTCAGCATGTGCTGGGTGATACCGCCGATCGATCGTCGCAAAGCGCCGAAACGAACCGCGCCGTTCATCAGCGCGAACAGGATCTCCAGCTTCCATTTTCCGCCGAGGGCATGGATGGTCCGCTTGAAGTCGGCGAGCAGGGTGGGGTCGGGGCTGCAATCGCAGTCGCCCTCGCAAATGCTGGTCAGGTTTTCCATACCGGTCTCGAAATCCATTCTACTTGTTCGGCAGCAGATAGTGACCAGATGCGGCGCTGGGCAGGGCCTGCGCGGAACCAATTCGCCGGTCCCGAGCAAAGGGAAATTTGACAATGAGCACCGTTCTGGTCACCGGCGGATCCGGCTTCGTCGGCATTCATGTCGTCCTGCAACTTCTGGCCGACGGCCACGAGGTTCGGACGACGGTGCGCCGGCCGGACCGGAAAGCCGAGGTGCGGGCGATGCTGCGCGAGGGCGGCGCGGCCTCGCCCGACAGCCTGTCCCTCTTCACCGCGGACCTCACGGCAGACCAAGGCTGGCGCGAGGCAGTTGCGGGCTGCGACTACGTGCTGCATGTCGCTTCGCCTTTGTCGACCAGCGTGCCCGCGGACGAGAACGAGATGATCATCCCGGCCCGGGACGGCACGCTGCGGGTGCTGCGTGCCGCACGGGAGGCCGGCGTCAGGCGCGTCGTCATCACCTCGTCGCTGGGCGCGATCGGTTACGGCCATCCGCCGCGCGACAAGCCGTTCGACGAGTCCGACTGGACTAATCTCGACGGCGCCGATGTGCAGCCCTACGTCAAGTCCAAGACATTGGCCGAGCGGGCGGCCTGGGACTTTGTCGCGTGGGAGGGCAGCGGGCTCGAATTGTCCGTCGTCAACCCCGCCGGCATTTTTGGCCCCGTACTGGGGCCGGATTTCTCCGGCTCGATCGAAATTGTCAAATCGCTGCTCGACGGCGCCATGCCGGCGGTGCCGCGGGTCTATTTCGGCGTGGTGGACGTGCGCGACGTCGCCGAGCTGCACCTGCGGGCGATGACGGCGCCCGAGGCCAACGGCGAGCGCTTCATCGCGGTCTCCGGCGCGACGATGTCGATCCTCGACATCGCCAAGTTGCTGCGGGAGGAACTCGGACCGGCCGCGCGCCGGGTTCCTCGGCTCCAGGCTCCGGACTGGCTGGTGCGGCTCGCCGCGAACCGGATTCCGCTGTTGCGCGCCGTGGTGCCGATGCTCGGAAGGGTCAGGCATTCCACCAGCGTCAAGGCGAGGTCGCTGCTCGGCTGGCAGGCCCGTTCCAACGATGAAGCGATCCTCGCGACGGCCGAGAGCCTGATTCGGCTCGGCTTGGTCAAGGACTGAGGGCACCCTTGGCCGTTCTTCGGCCCGCGCTTGTCACGCCCCGGCCGGGATGCTGAAGTGCCGCCTCTGATTGCGTAGCGTGGGAGCCGGCGCCGATGGACAGAATTCTCGCAGCCGCAAAGGCGATCGCGCTGGCGCGCCGCAACCATGCGCCGCTCGCGGCGCTCGAAGTTCCTCCCGCCGATGAAGCCGAGGGCTATCAGGTCCAGCGCGCGCTGCACGATCTGCTGCTGCCGCATGCGGGCCCGCTTGTCGGCTACAAGATCGGCTGCACCAGCCAGGTGATGCAGGATTACATCGGCATTCCACACCCATGCGGCGGCGGCGTGTTCCAGAAGGGCGTGCACGACAGCGGCGTCCGGCTCGCGGCTGCCGACTATGTCCGCGTCGGCGTCGAGTGCGAGATCGCGGTGCGGCTGAAGCGCAATCTCGCAGCCGGCGAGGCGCCGTTCACGGCCGAATGGGTTGGCGAAGCCGTCGAGGCCTATCATCCCGCGATCGAGATCGTCGACGACCGCTATGTGAAGTGGGAAACGATGGGGGCGCCGACGTTGATCGCCGACGATTTCTTCGCCGCCGGCTGCGTGCTGGGCGAGGTGGTGCCGCGCTCGTCGGTGCCGGACCTGAAGGTTGTCAAAGGCCGCGCCATCGTCAATGGCGAAGAGGTCAGCCACGGCACCGGCGCCGACGTGCTCGGCCATCCCCACAACGCACTCGCCTGGCTCGCCAACCATCTCGCCGCCGAGGGCAAGGGTCTTCACGCGGGACAGCTCGTTCTCACCGGCAGCCTGGTGAAGACGCTGTGGCTGAAAGCCGGCGACAAGGTGCGGATGGAGCTGGACGGGCTGGGGACGGTGGAGGCGGAGTTTACGTAGGCGCCGCGGTACTCCCCGCAGTCATTCCCCGCGAGGGCGGGGAATCGAGGATGCCGCGGCTTCTCGGCTCATCACTGACGTCTCGAAATACTGGATCGCCCGCCTTCGCGGGCGATGACAATTGAGAGGGCGGATAGGGGGAGCGGCGTCGCTACAATCGCGCGTGCCTGAGCGCTGTATGCAGCCATCGCCAAAATACATGCGGCCCTCGCCAGGGGAGCTAGCGAGGGCCGCGTCGTACATCGTCGTTCGCGCCTAGGTTCGCGAACACGATGTGGGAGCTCGGGAGAGGCTTAGAAGGGCAGCAGCACGTCCATGACTTGCTGGCCGTAGCGCGGTTGCTGCACGTCCATGATCTGGCCGCGGCCGCCATATGCGATGCGGGCCTGCGCGATCTTGGTGGAATCGATGGTGTTGTCGCTCTGGATGTCCTCGGGACGGACGATGCCGGCGACGATGAGCTCGCGGATTTCGTAGTTGACGCGGATCTCCTGCTTGCCTTCAACCACGAGGTTGCCGTTGGGCAGGACCTGGGTGACGACGGCCGCGACGTTGGTCTGCAACGCTTCCTTGCGGTCCACGCTTCCCTTGCCCTCGCTGGACGCGGTCGAGTCGGCGGTGAGGATGCGGCCGGGCAACACCTTCTGCGCTTGGGCGCCCAATGTCTTGGCGCCGATGAAGTCGGTGATTCCGGAATCTTCCTTGTTGGTGCGGCTGCGTTGGGTGTCGTTTTCGATATTGGCCTTGTCGGTGATGTTCACGGCCACCGTCAGAAGATCGCCGACCTGATGGGCGCGCTGGTCCTTGAAGAAGGCGCGGCTGCCGTTGCGCCACAGCGAGTTCGGATTGTAGGAGGCGACTTCCGGCTTCGGCATCGGCATCTGCACCGGCTTGTAACCGGGCTGCGTCGTCGGATTGTCGATCGCCGACAATTTCGGCTGCTCGCCGATCTGCGACAGACGGTCGATCGAGGAGCAGCCGCTCGCCAGCGCGCAAGTCGCCAGCAGCAGGGCAGAGATCGCGATGCGACGGGGACGAAAAGCCGAACTGAACCTGGACATGACTTACTCTGACTTGGCTGGAGCTTGCGAGACGCGAACTTGCGGGATCTGGGCTTGCGCAATCTGGGCCGGGGATGCCGGGGCCTGGACCAGGTTCCGGACGAGGGCTGCGGTATCAACCGGGGCGGGCGTTTCGTCACGCTTGAGCGACGAGGTCTGTTCGACCGCGGCCGGCATCGGCGCGGCTTGACTGGCGCCCTGGACCGTCACCTGGCCGCGGCCGGTGACGACGCCGCTCAGCGTGCGCTTGGTCTGCAGGTTGAGCACGCTGATGGTGTCGCCCTCGGCGCCGCTCTCGATCGCCTTGCCGCGCGTGGTGAGGTAGATTCCGGGGACCTGATAAATGACGGTGACGCTCTGGTCGCGCTGCACGAAGTCGGGCTTGACGATGTCAGCGACGCGGATCGGCGTCCCCGCCCGCATCGGCCGGCGGAGCTGCATGCCGAGCGTGCGATCGCGCGAGGCGGCCTCACCGGTGACCTCGGCCTTCGGCCGTCGCTCCATCGCGACGTCGGACGCCTTCAGGAGATCGACGCGATCGATATCGCGCGTCAGAACCGCCACCTCCACCGTCTCGATCGCGTTGCCGGTGAAACGCAGCTTGGTCGGCGCCGGATCGTTGTCCTTGTTGATCTCGAAGGCGATGTCGAAACGGCCGCTGCGGGCGTCGTAGCGGGTTGCGACCGGCTGCAGCGCGCCGGTGTTGGAGGCATCCAACCGCATGTCTGCGATGCCGCGGTCGAACGTGACGGTGATGTTGGCGGCATCGCCAAGTCCGAAGCGGCGCTCGAGCGCCGAGGCGACCGCGGTTTCGAGGTCCTTGTTCACGAGCGTGCGGGCGAGACGGGTGACCTGGACCTCCTTGATGTCGCCGGTCATCACGCCGATTACCTGCTTTGCGCGCAACACCGCCAGCACTTGCGCGACCGGCAGCGCACCGGTGGTGCCGAGATCGGGCGAGCGGTAGACCGGGATCAGCGCGGCCGAGCCGGCATTGTCGATGAGATCGCCGACCCGCACCACGTCCGAGGTCACGGTGATGCTCGCGCGCAGCGTCGGCGTCGCGATGAAATCGTCGGCGGCCCGTGCGGGCAGCGCCAGCACGAGGAGAGCGGAGATCGTGGCGAGAGTGGTGCGGATCATCGTCATTACCTCAGCGGAACAGCGCCGTGGTCGACTGCATCATCTGGTCGGCGGCGCTGATCACCTTGGCGTTCATTTCGTAGGCGCGCTGGGCGGCGATCAGGTCGCTCATTTCCGAGACGACGTCGACATTGGCCTGCTCGAGGCTGCTCTGGGTGATGTTGCCGAAACCTTCGGAGCTCGCGGTACCGTCCTGCGGCGGGCCGGAGGAGGGCGTCTCCGTGAACTGATTGTTGCCGACCGGCTGGAGGCCGGCCTTGTTGATGAAGCGGGTCAGGCCGATCTGGCCCTGGACGGCCGAGGTCGACGAACCCGGCAGCGTCACCGAGACCTGGCCCTGCACGTTGATGGTGAGGCCCGAGGCGTTGTTCGGGATCGTGATCGTCGGTTGCACCGGGTTGCCCTGCGCGGTGACGATGCGCCCCTGATTGTCCATCTGGAAGGTGCCGTCGCGGGTGTACTGGTAGCTGCCGTCGGGCATCAGGATCTTGAAGAAGCCTTCGCCCGTGATGGCCATGTCGAGGTCGTTGCCGGTCTGCGACAGCGTGCCCTGGGTCATGCTGCGCGGCGTGCCGACGGTCTTTACGCCGCCGCCGATATCGACGCCGACCGGCAGGATGGTGCCCTGGTCGGACGACTGTGCGCCGACGCGGCGGACGTGTTCGTAGATCAGGTCCTGGAACGCCGCGGTCTGCTTCTTGAAGCCGGTGGTGCGCAGGTTCGCGATGTTGTTGGAGATCACCTGAACGTTGAGTTCCTGTGCCGCCATTCCGGTTGCTGCGGTGTGAAGCGCCTGCATGTCAGTTCTCCCTCAATCAGGCCGGAACGTCGGCGAGCTTCTCGATCGCCGATTTGTGCATGTCACTCTGCTGCTGGAGCAGGTTGGCGATGGCGGTGTAGCTGCGCATGACTTCGACCATGCGGCTCATCTCACCGACCGAGTTCACGTTCGACTTCTCGACATAGCCCTGCTGCACAGTCGACTTGGTGTCGGCCTGCGGGACGGCGGAGCCGATGTCGTAAAGGTTGGCGCCGAGCTTGGTCAGCTTGGCCGGATCGTCGAACGAGGCCATGCGGATCTTGCCGCGGATCGAGTCGTTCTTGGCCGTGCCCTCGAGTACCGTGACGGTGCCGTCCGGCGCGACGTTGATGTCGTGGTCGGTCGGCTGGAAGGTGATCGGGCCGCTGGTGCCCAGCACGAGGTTGCCGTCGGAGGTGACGAGCTGGCCGGTGCTGTTGAGCGAGAATTTGCCGTCGCGGGTGTAGCGCTCGGCGCCATTGGCCTGAACCGCGAAATAGGCGTTGCCGCTGATCGCCATGTCGAGCGGATTCTTGGTCGGCTCCATCGGCCCCTGGCCGACGTCGCGGAAGGTGCCGCGGTCCTGCACATAGGAGACCCGGCGGTCGGAGGCGACGAAATTGTCCTCACGCGCGTTGGAGTTGAGGTACTCCTCGAACAGCGAATGATCGGCCTTGAAGCCGTTGGTGTTGGCGTTGGCGACGTTGTTGGCGATGACATCCATCTGCCGTTCCAACGTCATCTGTCGTGACAAGCCGATCAGAAGCGCGTTCTGCATCGGAAATCTCCCCTGAGTGAGATCCGCCAGCTCGCTCTCCCAAGCGCATTGGCCGATCCCGTGAACGAGACCTCATGTTCTCCCAAACCTTGGGTCTCGGTCCTTTCTCAGCGAAACTCGTGCCAAGCTGGAAAAATTTGTAATTTCAACATCTTGTCTATTTTTCGAGGGCGCGGGGAGGCGGCAGAAAGGGTCTGTTAGCCATGTTTGCCCGGCAGATTTTTCCTAGCGAAGGCCCAATCGAAAGGTTCCGTTAACCATTATTACCGTAGCGTTTGCGCATAAGAGGAGCACTGCGCTGGGGCATTTGTATCGCGTCACTGTCTGCCAGGAGCTTCGCTCTTTCGACCCCTTTTGAGAGATGAGCGAGCGCGGCGATCATGGCAGAGAATGAAGCGGAAGGCGGCGCAGCCGCTGAGGGCGCGGAAGCCGCTCCGCCCAAGAACAAGTTCAAGCTGATGATCATGGCGGTGGGCCTGCTCGCCGTTCTTGGCGGCGGTGCCGCCACCTGGTTCTTCTTTTTCCGTCACGGCGACGACGAGCATCACGCCGAGGCGGCGCCCCCGCCAAAGCCGCCGTCTTTCGTCGAGGTTCCCGACATCATGGTCAACCTCGCCGGCGCGCCGGGCGAGCGCGTGCAATATCTGAAGCTCAAGATCGTGCTGGAGCTGAAGGAAGAGAAGCAGGTCGAGGCGATCAAGCCGACGATGCCGCGCATCACAGACATCTTCCAGACCTATGCGCGCGAGCTCCGCTCCTCCGACCTCAACGGTTCCGCCGGCATCTTTCGCCTCAAGGAAGAGCTGACCAAGCGCGTCAACGCGGCGGTCGCACCGGTCCAGGTGAGCGCGGTGCTGTTCAAGGAAGTCGTGATCCAGTGAGCATGACGGGCTAGGGATCATGGCAGGCACCGACCAACCAGACCAGGATGCAATTGCCGCCCAATGGGAGGCCTCGCTCGATTCCGAGGATCCCGCCGAGGCCGCGAAGGCTGCTGCCGAAAACGAACTGTCCGAGACCATGGCCCTGCAATGGGCGGCCATGGTCGAGGATGGCAGCCGCGATCTCGGCGCCGGCAAGAATTCCGGCGAACGGGTGCTGTCGCAGGAGGAGATCGACAACCTCCTCGGCTTCGCGGTCGGCGACGTCACGCTCGACGATCATTCCGGCATTCGCGCCATCATCGATTCGGCGATGGTCTCCTACGAGCGTCTGCCGATGCTCGAAATCGTCTTCGACCGCCTGGTGCGGTTGCTGACGACCTCCTTACGCAATTTCACCTCCGACAACGTCGAAGTCTCGCTCGACCGCATCACTTCGGTGCGCTTCGGCGACTACATGAACTCGATTCCGCTGCCCGCCGTCCTCACCGTCTTCAAGGCCGAAGAGTGGGACAATTTCGGCATGGCCGTGGTCGATTCCAGCCTGATCTACTCGATGATCGACGTGCTGCTCGGCGGCCGCCGCGGCTCGAGCCAGCTGCGCATCGAGGGCCGGCCCTACACCACGATCGAGACGGAGTTGGTCAAGCGGCTGGTCGAAGTCGTCATGACCGATGCCGAACAGGCGTTCCGGCCGCTGTCGCCGGTGACCTTCACCATCGACCGGCTCGAGACCAACCCGCGTTTCGCCGCGATCAGCCGTCCTGCCAACGCCGCGATCCTGGTGCGCCTGCGCATCGACATGGAAGATCGCGGCGGCAACATCGAGCTCTTGCTGCCTTACGCGACCATCGAGCCGATCCGGGGCGTCCTGCTCCAGATGTTCATGGGCGAAAAGTTCGGCCGCGACCAGATATGGGAAGGCCATTTCGCCACCGAGATCGTCCAGGCCGAGATCTCGGTCGACGCCGTGCTCTACGAAGCCGACATTCCGCTCAAGCAGCTGATGCGGTTGAAGGTCGGCGACACGCTGCCGCTGGACATGCGTGCGGATGCCAACGTCACCGTTCGCTGCGGCGACGTCACCATCACCGAAGGGCGCATGGGCCGGGTCGGCGATCGCGTCGCGATACGGGTGACGAAACCCTTGCGCAAGCCAAGTACGACACTTGCGATGTTCGAAAAGGTCGACGAGCAGAACAAGATGATGGAGGCCCCATGAACCACTCCCTAGGAATGGCGATCGAGACGCT
Organism: Bradyrhizobium sp. WSM4872; assembly: GCF_055811715.1. Taxonomy (NCBI): domain Bacteria; kingdom Pseudomonadati; phylum Pseudomonadota; class Alphaproteobacteria; order Hyphomicrobiales; family Nitrobacteraceae; genus Bradyrhizobium; species Bradyrhizobium sp. WSM4872. The sequence continues at coordinate 268,472 of NZ_JBVVPT010000002.1, forward strand.
GGTGGCTATCCTGCTGATGCTGACCATCGTCTACTGCGTCACGCTCAACAAGCGACTGACGCGGCTGAAGGCGGACGAGCATTCGCTGAAGGCGGTCATCGGCGAACTGATCACCGCAACCGAGATCGCCGAGCGCGCGATCGGCGGGCTGAAGCTCGCCGTGCGCGACGTCAACGAGAACCTCGGCAGCCAGCTCGCGTCGGCGACCCAGATGTCCGAGCAGCTCTACAAGCAGCTCGGCGAAGCCGACAATGTGGTGCGGCGCCTCTCCAAGATCGCGATCGCCGCGCGCCCCGTGACGAACCCGGAAATGGTCGCCGCGCCCGCAGCCAAGCCCTCGTCGGCGAAGGCGGTCGCGGCTGCGGCCGAAGCCTTCTCCGAACGCAGACGATCCAACGGCCTTGCCGCATAAAGTCAGGTATGAAGTCCTTTCGCAACATCCGCGTCATTCCGATCGTGCTGGTTGCCGTCGCAGGCCTCGCCACGCTGAAGGTCGCGGGCCTCGTGCTCAATGGCGGCTATGTCTTCGACTACAAGCCGAACCAGGTCAAAAAATCCTGGGCGCAGGAGAATCTGAACTTCCCGGCCAGCCGCGAAGATCCCGATATCACCGGCTCGACCCATGGCGCGCCGAAGGAGGCGCCGAAGCCGGCTGCACCCGACACCAAGTCCGAAGGCGCCGCGGTCAAGGAGGAGGCCCAGCCGCAGATCTCCGCCTCGGAGCGCGCGATCCTGGAACGCCTGCAGTCGCGCCGCCAGGAGATCGAGGCCCGCCAGCGCGAGATCGACATCCGCGAGAGCCTGTTGAAATCCGCCGAGAAGCGCATTGAAAACAAGGTCGAGGAGATGAAGGCGGTGGAAACCCGTATCTCCGCGACGCAGGCCGAGCAGAAGGCGGCCGAAGCCCAGCGCATGAAGGGCCTCGTGACCATGTATGAGGGCATGAAGCCGAAGGACGCCGCGCGGGTCTTTGACCGGCTCGAGATGGGCGTGCTGATCGAGATCGCCTCGCAGATCGTGCCGCGAAAAATGTCGGACATCATGGGACTGATGTCCCCGGAGGCCGCCGAGCGGCTGACGGTCGAGATGGCCCGTCGGGCCAATGGCGGCGGCGATCAGTCCGCCTCGGCCGGCGAGCTGCCCAAGATCGACGGCAAGCCGACGCAAAAGCCGAATTGAGGGCTCATACTTAAGAAGTCCTTAATTGCCAAAATCTACAGTCTGGGGCAGGGGCCGGCAGCAATGCCGGCGTGGACCGTCGAACCGGAAGTAATGCCGCCAATGGCGCGAGAGGCTGCCGCTGGATTTGTGTCGCGAGCCCGCGCCCTGGCGCGGAGGCTGTCGCGTCATGTCCGCGCGGCGCCGCTGCTGGCAGCCAGCCTGCTGATCGGCTTCACGGCGCCTGCCCGGGCGGCCGATGCTATCCGGGGCGAGGCGACTTTCTCGGCCGGCGGCGGCTTTGCCCGTCTCGTGATCAAGCTCGGGGAGGACGTCCCCTCCGAGGTGACGACGGCCGGCTCCATTCTCGTCATCCGCTTCGACCGGGCGGTCGACGTTCCGGTCGACCGTGTCCCGGAAGGTGCGCCCGACTACGTCAACTCCGCCCGCCGCGATCCCGACGGCGGCGCCATCCGCCTGTCGCTGGCGCGGCGCGTCACCGTCAACACCATGAATGCCGGCGAGCGAACCTTCATCGACCTCTTGCCGGAGGGTTGGAAGGGACCACCGCCGAGCCTCCCGATGGACGTGGTCAAGGAACTCGCCGAGCGCGCGCGCGTCGCCGAACGCGCGCTGCGCGCCCAGCGCGCCGCGGCGGAGAGCAAGAAGCGTCCGCAGATCCGCGTGCGCGCCTCGGTGCAGCCGACCTTCGTCCGCTTCGTGTTCGAGATGCCCGACGGCGTCGGTGTGTCCTCCGTGCTCAACGAGCAGAAGCTCACGCTCGCCTTTAACGCCAACCTCAATTTCGATCTGGCGGACGCGGTCGTCGCAGCGCCGCCGAACGTCGCCTCGATCAAGCAGAAGGCCGACATCGACCAGACCAGTGTCGAGATCGCACTGATCGGCGATTCCGACGTGCATTCGTTCCGCGACGAGAAGAACTACGTCGTCGACATCTCCTTCCAACCGGACAAGGGCAAGATGGCCAATTCGGCCGAGGCTGCGATCGCGCAGGCCAAGCCCGCGGCGCATGGACCGGCGCCTGTCCCCGAAAAGCCCGCGGCCGAGAAGCCGAAGGATGCGCAGCGCGAGATCGCGCCGCCGACGTCCGAGACGATCGCGCGCGAAGCCAGGATCGACGTCAAGCCCGAGGTGAAGGCGGAAGCGCCCGCCGCCATGCCGCCCTCTGAAGCGCCGAAATCGGTGCCCGCTCCTGCGGCCGAAGCTGCGCACGTTGCGCAAGCGCCCAAGGAAGCGGTCAAGGAAGCGCCCAAGGAAGTTTCAAAGACCGTCGCGCCAGTTGCAGAAACTGCGGTCGCGCCTGCCAAGCCGGCCATGGCCGAAGCGCCGCAAGAGGTCGTGAAGGAAGCTGCCAAAGAGCCGGTCAAGGAGCCGGTCAAGGCTGCTCCAGCAGAGGCGCCTGCGGCGCCGCAGCCGCCTGCTGTCAGCGTCGATGTGCGCCGCGACAGCGACGGCCTGCGGGTGACCTTCCCGCTTCAGGTCGCAACGCCTGCGGCGGCGTTCCGCCGTGGCGACACCGTCTGGCTGGTGTTCGATACGGCGAAGCCGATCGACGTCGAGGCGATCCGCACCAAGGGCGGTGCGATGATCGGGGAAGTCGGCCGCGTCCCGCTCGAGAAGGGACAGGCGGTGCGTATCCGTCTCACCCGGCCCCTTGTCTATTCGCTGTCGAGCGAGGAGGTCGGCAAGCAGACCAACTGGCTCTTGACCCTCGCCGACAAGATCCAGGCGACGCCGCTGCCGCTGATGATCTCGCGCAACATCACCGACCCGGCGCTTGCCAACATCGCGATCCCCTTCGCCAATCCGGGGCTCCTGCACAAGCTCACCGATCCCGATGCCGGCGACACGCTCTATGTCATCACCGCGCAGCGGCCGGTGCGCGGCTTCATCAAGCGGCAGGACCTCGTTGATCTCGCGCTGCTGGAATCCGCACATGGCATCGCGATCCGGCCGAATTCCGACGATGTCGGCGTCGAGGTCGGGGCCGACAAGGTCATCCTCGGCAAGAAGGGGGGGCTGACGCTGTCGCCGGTCGACATCTCGGCCGAGCGTGCGCCGACCGCAGTGCGCCCCGTCTTCAGCCCCGAAGGCTGGCGCAAGGGCCAGTCGGAAAATTTCATAGCGCGCCAGAACGAGCTGATCACCGCGATCTCCAACGTCGAGCCGGCGATGCGTTCGCTGCCGCGGCTCGACCTTGCCCAATTCTACATGTCGCGCGCGATGTATCACGAGGCCAAGGCCGTCACCGAATTGATGCTGGCCGATCCCCTCAACAAGGAGGAGAGCAGTGCGCTGATCATGCATGCGATCGCGAGCATCCTGATCGGCCGGCCGGCGCAGGGCCTGAAGGACCTCGCCAATCCCGTGATCGGCAACAGCCACGATTCCCAGCTCTGGAAGGCGCTTGCCTATGCGCGCCAGGGCAAATGGGCGGACGCGCGCGAGAAGTTCAAGAACGTCGAATTCGCCATCGCGTCGCTGCCGCTCGACATCCAGCGCATCGTGACGATGGAAGCGATGCGCGCTTCGCTCGAGGTGAAGGACTATGCCGGCGCCTCCAAGCGCCGCAGCGAGCTCGAGGTGGTCGGCGTCTCGCCCGAGGCCGCGCCCGGCTTCGCCGTGCTGCGCGGCAGGCTCGCCGAGGCGCTCGGCCACGACAAGGATGCGCTCGACGACTACAAATTCGCGGTCGGCTCGTCCGACCGGCCGGCTGCGGCCGAGGCCAAGCAGCTCGAGGTCGCGCTGCGACAGAAGCGCGACGAGATCGGCAAGGAAGACGCGTTGCGCGAGCTCGAAACGCTCGCGATGACCTGGCGCGGCGACTCGATCGAGGTCAAGACGCTCCAGATGCTGTCGCAAATGTTTGCCGAGAACGGGCGCTACCGGGATGCGCTCACCGCGGCGCGTACCGCGACAAAGCTGCAGCCGAACGCGGACGCCTCGCGCCAGGCGCAGGACCTCGCCTCCGACCTGTTCACGCAGATCTTCCTGGGACCCAAGGGCGACGAGCTGCCGCCGATCGAAGCGCTCGGGATGTTCTACGAGTTCCGCGAACTGACCCCGATCGGCCGCCGCGGCGACGAACTGATCCGACGCCTCTCCGACCGTCTCGCCTCGATCGATCTGCTCGACCAAGCCGCCGAGCTCCTGCAATACCAGGTCGACCATCGCCTCGAAGGCGCGGCGCGTGCGCAAGTCGCCGCGCGCCTCTCCATGATCTATCTCGCCAACCGCAGACCCGACATGGCGATCACGGCGTTGCGCGCGAGCCGTATCAGCGACCTCTCAGGCGAACTCAGGCAGCAACGCCTGCTGCTGGAGGCGCGTGCGCAGAGCGACGTCGGCCGCCACGATCTCGCGCTCGACATCGTCTCCAACGTTACGGGGCGCGAGGTGCTGCGCCTGCGATCCGACATCTTCTGGGCGGCGCGGCGCTGGCGCGAATCCGCCGAGCAGATCGAGCTCTATTACGGCGAGCGCTTTCGCGACTTCAAACCGCTCAACGCGGTGGAGAAAAGCGACATCATCCGCGCAGCCGTCGGTTATGCGCTCGCCGACGACTCGATCGGCGTGTCGCGCTTCCGCGAGAAATATGCGCCGCTGATGAGCGAGAGCGCCGATCGGCTCGCCTTCGACATCGCGAGCAAACCGACCGGCGCCTCCAGCGCGGAGTTTGCCGATATCGCCAAGCTGGCTGCCAGCGTCGACACGCTCGACGGCTTCCTGCGCGAGATGAAGCAGCGCTTCCCCGACGCCACTGCACGCGCGCCGGCCTCTCCGCAGGCCAAGGACGAGTCCGACCACACCGGCTCGCTGCCCACGATTCCCGTCGTGCGGCAGATCAAGATGACGCGGTAGGATCGCTGCTCCTTCTGGAGCCTCGCGACAGGTGCCCGCTGAGCAAGCTCCTGGCAGTGACGGGCAGGGGCCCGAGACTATCGCTCAGGGGCGCGTACTCATAAACACGAACAATCCGCGCAGAGGTGGCCGCCCGTTCAGTCTTCGAGACCGGACATGGCCCGTTTGCCTTTGCTAATCGGCTGAGGGCTCCAGGCCCATTGTGAGAAACACCTTAGGGCGTAGAAACAGGGAAGCAGCTAAGGGCCAGCAAGCGATCTTAACGGGCTCAGTTGAGTTTTACCCGCACCTGATAAATTGCCGAGCCCAAGGTCGAGGCAAGCACTAGCACGAGACCAAGCCCGATCATGGGGTTCCTTGCGATCACTGCCGCAAGCGATACCCCCAGTGCCGCGGCCAACATCTGCCAGAAACCCAAAAGGGCCGAGGCAGCACCGGCGCGATCGCCGAATGGCGAAAGAGCTTGCGCGCTGCAGAGCGGATTGACCATGCCCATGCCTAGCAGGAATACGCATGCGCCGACAAGAAATGGCAAAAAGCGCCCGTCGAAAAGCGCGAATACCAACACCATGCCGCCACCGACACAGGCCAGCGCGAGGCCGATGCAAATCGATCGGTCGAGACCAAGGTGCGGAACAATTTTTGTAGCGATAATGCCAGCGCTAAAGACGATCATGACAGTGCCTGCGAAGAACAGGCCGAGTTGCATGGGTGTGAAGTCGAGGCCTTCTATCAAGACACGCGGCAACGCCGAAAACATTGCAAACAGCGCACCTAAGATGAGGCTGACAGTTGCGGCAGGAACCAAGAAACGGCGGTCAGTCGATAGCGACCAGTAATTCTTGGCGATCGTCGAGAAATCGAACTCGGCGCGTGGCGCGTGGTGCGTTTCTCCGAAAGCCGCAAGAAATGCTGAAGCGGCGACCACGGCGAAGATCCCGACGAACACAAATGCTGAACGCCAGCCAAAAAAATGATCCAGCGCGCCACCGACCAGGGGCGAGAATCCGGGCGCCGCTGCCATCGCGACCATAACGAAGGTGAGCACGCGCGCTAGCTTTTCGCCCTGAAAAAGATCTCTTGCGATAGCTCGCGAAAGCACAGACGTGGCACATGCGCCACCGGCCTGCACAACGCGACCGATCAATAGTGCCGCCAAATCATTGGCTAACGCGCACCATATGCTACCTGCGAAAAATACAGCAAACCCGATCATCACGGGTATGCGCCGGCCGAAACGATCCGACAACGGACCGACAACAAGTTGTCCGACCGCGAACATTGCGAGGAATATGGTGATAGCTGACGTTACCTGAGCGCTGGAGACGCCAACCGCGACGGCGATACTCGGGAGCGAAGGCAACAGAATGTTGGTGGCCAACGTGCCACTCGCAGACAACGCAGCAAGAACCGCGACCTGAAGACCAAGCGGCACGACTCGAGCGAGCGGACGGTTTTCGGCGTTGCTGGTCATAAGCCGCTTCGGATCAATGAATGATAACCATCATATCAATGGCCCATTGAATGCGCAACCTGAGCATATTCCGGTATGTCACGAACCGCCGAACGCGCTCACGGTGGCAGCCTTTCCGCCTTGCGCTGGTAAGCTGAAGTGTCGGCTTACAAGCCTTGGGTCAGAGGGGATGGGGGCGGCGGTGACCGCTCCCCAGGCCGGCTACCCCCCGTAACTCTGCACCAGGCTCCCTGCCACCAGCGACCAGCCGTCGACCAGCACGAAGAAGATCAGCTTGAACGGCAGCGAGATGGTCGCGGGCGGCAGCATCATCATGCCCATCGACATCAGCACGGACGCGACGACGAGGTCGATGATCAGGAAGGGGAGAAACAGCAGAAACCCGATCTCGAAGGCACGCTTCAGTTCCGAGATCATGAAGGCGGGGACGAGGATGCGTAAGCCGAGCTCGTCGGGAGTGGCGGGAGGCGGCTCGCCGGACAGATCCAGGAACAGCTTGAGGTCCTTCTCGCGCACGTTCTTCTGCATGAAGCCGCGCAGGGGGACGGAGGCGCGCTGAAGCGCGTCCTCGACGCCGAGCTGATTGGCGACCAGCGGACGGATGCCTTCGTCGTAGGATTTTTGCAGGACGGGCCCCATCACGAAGAAGGTGAGGAACATCGCCAGCGCGATGATGACCGAGTTCGGCGGGGCGGTCGCGGTGCCCATCGCGGTGCGCAGCAGCGACAGCACGACCACGATGCGCGTGAACGACGTCATCATGATCAGGATCGACGGTGCGATCGACAGCACCGTCAGCAGCGCGATCAGCTGGATCGCGCGCTCGGTGACGCCGCCACCGCCAGCGCCGCCGCCGCCGAGATTGATGCTGATGTCCTGCGCATGCGCCGGCATCGCGAGCGAAGCCGCGCCGATCAGGACAGAAAGAAAAAAAACTCTACGCGGGAGGGCCGGCAGCCTCACGAAGACGGCTTCGGACGGCCGAGCAACGAGGCCATCTCGTCTTCGAGATTTTCAAAGCTGGTCTTTTCCGGAGCCGGCTTTGCGGAAGGGGCCGGTGGTGCCGACGGCTCGCTGCGGGCCACACGCGGAGGAGCGGCCGGGGGCTCCGGGGCGACCGGAGGGGCAAGCGTCTCGCCGGCGGGGCGGCGCAGCGCAGCTTCGAGCCGCTGGGCCATCTCGGCGAGATTCTGCTCGGCGCTCGATGGCGCCGCCGGAGCGGGCGCCGGCGGCGGAACGGGTGGAGCCTGCGGCATGGGCGGAGGTGGCGCGGCTTGGCGCTCGGCGCGCACTGGAGGCGCCTTCATCGGCTCGCTCTGGCGCGGCGGACGCGGCATCAGAGGGGGTTCGTTGCGCGCAACGCGCGGCGGAATAGGTTCTGGACGCAGCTCGCGCTCGGGGCGCGGCGCGATCGGCTCGGACGCGAAGCCTGCGAGTGGGGGCTCGTTGCGGCGTTCCGCCAGCGCGGGAGCCGGCCGGCGCACTTCGTCGGCAAAGGAGGGGCGCGTGGGCCGCGGTGGCGGCTCGGGCATTTGCGGTTCGGGATGATCGAGCAGCTCGGGCCGCGGTGCTTCGTCGGCCCAGCTGCTGGTATCATGCATCGGCGCGAGACGCGGCGGCTCGGCCGCATTGGGGCGCTGCGGGAGCTGGTCGCGGCCGGGCGCTGCGCGCACGATGTTGGGTTCGACGACGATGTCGGTGGGGCCGCCGATCATCAGAAGATGCTCGACATTGTCACGCCGGACCAGCACCAGACGGCGGCGGCCGTCGACCGCGGCGGCATCGATCACGGCGAGCCGGGGCATCCGGCCGCGCTGGGTGTTGGCGCCGAGCCGGCTGGTGGCGAATCGGCGAACCAGCCATGCAGCGACGCCGATCAACGCCAGAACGACGATGAACGCGACGATGAAGGTGATAGGGCTGCCTTGCATACTTGTCCCCGACAAATGGCGCTTTTCTCGGGCCAGTGGTCAGATGCGCCAACCACCGGCTTACGTTACTCCAAACTGCGATTTCTTAACGTCCCACGGCAAGTTTTGCCGTCCCCAACTCTTAATAACCCATGAATCGCTCGATCCAAAACGACTTCTTGGCCTGTGCATGCGCCGCCAAGCGGTTGGGTTAATGCCGCTTTTGGAGGCGTAGAATCACGGGGTACACGCATCGGTGTCCCGGCGGGGGACAACTGCCTGCGATCTCCTTAACCAGCTGTTAACCATACAGGCGGCAAATTCTGCCTAGCTTCGGACCATGGGTCCTGCGAGGCGGAAGGAGCCGCAACGATGTCCATCAACGATCTTCCGGTGCTCTCGGCGCTTCGCACCAAGATGCAGTGGCACCAGGAGCGCCAGCGCGTCCTGTCCGAGAACGTCTCCAATTCCGACACGCCCAAATTCCGGCCGCGCGACCTGGTCGAGCCGAAGCTGGACAAAGCCGGCGCCGTCACGGGTTCGATGGGGCCCTTGAAGCTCACCCGCACCAGCGGTTCCCACATGGCGCCGTCAGGCGCGGCCTCCGGATTCGACCAGAACAGGAATGCGGGTTTTGAGACCCGCCCCGCGGGCAACGCCGTCAATCTCGAAGAGGAGATGATGAAGGCCGCCAGCAACCAGATGGATTATGCGGCGGCGACCTCGCTGTATTCGAAGAGCCTGCACCTGCTCAAGACCGCGATCGGCAAAGGCTAGAGCTAGAGGAAGCGCATCATGGCGAATGACAGCAGTGACTTTGCCCGCTCGATGGCGATCGCGACCTCCGGTCTGCGGGCGCAGGCCGGGCGCATGCGGGTGATCTCGGAGAACATCGCAAATGCGGATTCGACGGCGCCGACCGCCGGCGGCGATCCTTACCGGCGCAAGGTGCCGACCTTCTCCTCTGCGCTCGACCGTACACTCGACGCGCAGGTCGTCACCCTCGGCAGGATCAAGCCCGACCAGTCCAATTTCCGTACCAAATACGAGCCGAACAATCCGGCGGCGGATGCGACCGGCAACGTCAAATATCCCAACGTGAACTCGGTGGTCGAGATGACCGACATGCGCGACGCGCAGCGGTCGTACGAGGCCAATCTCAACATCATCAGCGCGACGCGCCGGATGATCCAGCGCACCCTCGACATCCTCAAGAGCTGAACAGGACATCTGAACCATGGCAACACCGACAATTGCCGCCAACGCCTATGCAAACCTCGCTCGCGTGCTGGAGAACAGCGGTGCCGGCAAGGGCAGCGAGCCGAACGGGCAGTCCTTCGCCTCTCTTCTGAAAGACACTGTCGGCAGCGTCCTGGAGTCCGGCCGCAAATCCGATGCGCAGACGGTGGCGATGGCCGCGGGCAAGGCTAACGTGATGGACGTGGTGACGGCGGTCGCAGACACCGACGTCGCCGTGTCCACACTGGTCTCGGTCCGCGACCGCGTGATCGCGGCCTATGAAGACATCATGAAGATGCCGATCTGATTTTTGGCGCTCGCGCCCGCCCCAACCGTCATTGCGAGCGCAGCGAAGCAATCCAGAATCCTTCCGCGGTGGCAGTCTGCACTGCTTCGCTACGCTCGCAATGACGGGGGATAGACCTTCGCATCGCTCGCAAGAGCGATGGGAGGCGAGGAATAAGACAAAGGAACTGCGAAATGACCGGACCGGAAACCCTCGACGTCGCGCGTGATGCGATCTGGACCATCGTGATCGTGTCGTCGCCACTGATGGTGGTCGGCCTCGTGGTCGGCGTCGTCGTGTCGCTGTTCCAGGCGCTGACGCAGATCCAGGAGCAGACGCTGATCTACGTGCCGAAGATCCTGGCCATCTTTGCCACAATGCTGTTGGCCTTGCCGTTCATGGCCGACGCACTGCATTCCCACATGCTGCGGATATCGTCGCGAATCATCGGCGGCTGAGGCACAATGCGCCCGTCATGCGCATCGACGTCTCGCTGCTGCCGGCGCTTGCCGCCTCCTTCATGCTCGCCTTTGCCCGGGTCGGCGCGATGGTGATGCTGTTGCCGGGCCTGGGCGAGACCAATATCCCGACGCGGATCAAACTGTCGATCGCGCTGCTGCTCACGCTGATCATCCTGCCGCTGCATCGCAACGCCTATCAGGTCGATATGGGCTCGATCGCGCCGCTGCTGGTCCTGATGCTGCATGAGATCGTGATCGGCATCGTGCTGGGGGCGACCGCGCGGGTGACGTTATCGGCGCTGCAGGTTGCCGGTGCCGTGATCGCGCAGCAGATGGGGCTCGGCTTCGTCACTTCGGTCGATCCGACACAGGGACAGCAGGGCGTGCTCGTTGGCAACTTCCTGACGATCCTGGGGGTGACACTGCTGTTCGCCACCGACAGCCATCATCTGGTGATCGCGGCGCTGAACGACAGCTACACGATCTTCGCGCCGGGCGAGACCGTGTCGAGCGGCGATGTCGCCGCGCTGGCGACGCGCGCCTTTGCCGCCGCGTTCCGCCTGGGCTTGCAACTTTCCGGACCATTCCTGGTGTTCGGCCTCGTCTTCAACATCGGGCTCGGCGTGCTGGCGCGGCTGATGCCGCAGATGCAGGTCTATTTCGTCGGCGTGCCACTCTCGATCTTCGCCGGCTTCCTGGTGCTCGCCGTCGTGCTCACGGCGATGATGGGGACCTTTCTCGACTATTTCATCGGTGTCATGCACCAGATGATGCCCCTCAAGTGACCGGGTGATCGATGGCGGAAGACAACGATCCAGAGAGTCAAACAGAAGACCCGACGCAAAAACGTCTCGAAGAGGCGCTCGAACGCGGTGACGTCGCCAAGAGTCAGGAGATCAACACCTGGTTCATGATCGCGGGCGCCACGCTCGTGGTTTCGAGCTTCTCGGGATCGGTCGGCAGCGGGCTGTTGGCGCCGATGCGCAACCTGCTCGCCAATTCCTGGATGATCAAGACCGACGGCAGGGCGCTGCTCGCCCTGATGCAGCAGATCGAAGTCGCTGTGCTCGCGGCAATGGGCGTGCCGCTGCTGATGCTGGTGCTGGCGGCAATTGCCGGCAACATGCTGCAGCACCGCCTGGTCTGGTCGGCCGAATCCCTCAAGCCCAAATTCAGCAAGCTGTCGCCTGCCGAAGGCCTCAAGCGCATATTCGGCAAGCAAGCGGCGGCGAACTTCCTCAAGGGTCTCGGCAAGCTGATCGTGCTCGGCGCGGTCATGACCACGATCCTGTGGCCGGAACGGCATCGCATGGAGGCGATGGTCAGGCTCGATCCGGCCGCCCTGCTCGGCGCCTCCACCAGCCTGACCATTCATCTGCTCGGCGCGGTGGTCGCGGCGCTCGCGATCATCGCCATTGGCGACTATTTCTTCCAGTATCGCAGCTGGTTCCAGCGGCAAAAGATGTCGCTCCAGGAGATCAAGGAAGAGTTCAAGCAGTCCGAAGGCGACCCGCACATCAAAGGCAAGCTCAGGCAGCTGCGCCAGCAGCGCTCGAAGAAGCGCATGATGGCGGCGGTTCCCAAGGCTTCCGTGATCATCACCAACCCGACCCACTATTCGATCGCGCTGTCCTACGAGCGCGGTATGTCGGCCCCGATCTGCGTCGCCAAGGGCGTCGACAACCTCGCTTTCAAGATCCGGGAGATCGCGCGCGAGCACGATATCCCGATCGTCGAGAACGTGCCGCTCGCCCGCGGGCTCTATGCCACCGTCGAGATCGACGAGGAAATCCCGACCGAGCACTACCATGCGGTCGCCGAAGTCATCGGCTACGTCATGCGTCTGAAGAGCGGATTTGGTGCCAGCCGGCAATAAAACCCCTGAAAAGTACTGGAAATGGCCGTAATCTGGGAATCAGCGTACCTTTCGCCCCTGCTGCCCTTGCGCCTGCGGGTCCGATTCAGGCAGGGAGGACCCTGCGCGCCCTGTAGCGCGTTGATTCTCTGCCGACAGGCTGTGCCAGCTTGAGATGACTGCCGAGACCGACCACGACCTCACACGCGAGCCCGTTGCGGCGCACGAGCCGTCGCCGCGCTCGGGCAGCATTGCGCTGGTGCTGCTGGTGGCCGCCGGCCTCGTCGCCGTTGCCGTCGGCTTGATGACGCTCGGGCGCGCGCAGGCCCAGCCCTATATCCTCGGCATCCTCGCCGTGCTGGCGATGGTCGGCCTCTTCAACCTGTTCGCCTTCGCCGCCGGCATCATCCGCTTCGTCGACCGCAATCTCGACGATCCCGTGATGGGGCGCATCGCCGACCACGCCTTCGACGGCCTCGCCGTCACCGACCCGCGCGGCCATGTGGTCTATTCCAATGCGGCCTATCTGACGCTGACCGGCGCCGCCGGCCCGCAGGACGTGCGCCCCGTGGAGCGCGTCTTCATCGGCAACCCCGACGTCTCCGAGGCGGTGTTCCGCCTGTTGAAAGCCGCGCGCGAAGGCAAGCGGCAGCAGGAAGAGGTGCGCATCTCCGGCAATGACGGCAGCCAGGGCCGCTGGCTGCGCATGCGGGTGCGGCCCCTCGGCACCGGCAAGCGCGAGACGAGATACGCGGTGTGGTCGATCGCCGACATCACCCGCGACCGCGAGCGCCAGGAGGACGTGTTCCAGGAACTCCAGCACGCGATCGAATATCTCGATCACGCGCCTTGCGGTTTCTTCTCGGTCAATCCGGCCGGCGAGCTCGCTTATGTCAATGCGACGCTGGCGAACTGGCTCGACTACGACCTTGCCGAGATCGGCTCGGGCGGGCTGAAGCTCACCGACATCGTCTCCGGCGACGGCGCTTCGCTGTTGACGGCGATTGTGGCAGTGCCGGGCGAGGTGAAGACGGAAGTCTTCGACATCGACCTGCGCATGCGTACCGGCAAGACCATGCCGGTGCGGCTCTATCACAAGCTCGCCTTTGGCGCCGACGGCGCGCCGGGCCCGTCGCGCACGCTGGTGATCAGCCGTGCCCGCGACGAGCGCAGCGATCCCGACCGCGCCGCCGAAGTGCGCTTCATGCGCTTCTTCGACCATACCCCGATGGCGATCGCGACGGTCGACCGCGGCGGCAATGTCGTGCGCGCCAATGCGCGCTACGCCAAGCTGGGGCAGGCACTGGGGCTCGACAGCGCCAGCAAGTCGATCTTCCGCGCGGTCAATTCGCGCGACCGGCATCTTTTGATCGCGGCCATCAACCAGGCCGCGGAGGGCCAGGCCGACGTCGCGCCGGTCGAAGTGGCGCTCGAAGGAACCAGAGAGCGGTGGGGCCAGTTCTTCGTCACGCCGGTGGATGCGGCCGAGAACGACGCCGAAGTCGCCATCGTGCACATGCTCGAGACCACCGAGCGGCGCGCGCTGGAGAACCAGATCAACCAGTCGCAGAAGATGGAGACTGTCGGCCAGCTCGCCGGCGGCATCGCCCACGACTTCAACAACGTGCTCTCCGCCATCATGATGGCGAACGATTTCCTGCTGAACGCGCACAAGCCGACCGACCCGTCGTTCCAGGACATCATGCAGATCAAGCAGAACGCGACGCGGGCCGCCACGCTGGTGCGGCAGTTGCTGGCGTTCTCGCGCCGGCAGACACTGCGGCCGCAGGTGCTCGACCTCGGCGATGCGCTCTCCGATCTCGCCATGCTGCTGCGTCGCCTGATCGGCGAGAAGGTCAAGCACGAGACCATCCACGGCCGCGATCTCTGGCCGGTCAAGGTCGACGTCTCCCAGTTCGAGCAGGTCATCGTCAACCTCGCGGTCAACGCGCGCGATGCCATGCCCGACGGCGGCAAGCTGATCATCCGCACCGCCAACGTCACCACCGAGGAAGCGGCCAGGCTGGCCTACAAGGGCATGCCGGCCGCCGACTATGTGCGGATCGAGGTCGCCGATACCGGTACCGGCATTCCCGCCGACATCCGCGACAAGATCTTCGAGCCGTTCTTCTCGACCAAGGAGGTCGGAAAGGGCACCGGCCTCGGGCTCTCCACCGTCTACGGCATCGTCAAGCAGACCGGCGGATTCATTTACGTGGACTCCGAGCCGGGGCAGGGCACCTCCTTCCACATCTTCCTGCCGCGCCATCATGCCGAGCCGGAGGTGCAGGTCGAGCAGCCGGCGCCGGTCGTTGGCACCAGCAATGGTGCAGCGAAGGAGGCGGCGTCCGCAGCCGACGCCAAGCCCCGCACCGATCTCACCGGACAGGGCACCATCCTCCTGGTCGAGGACGAGGAGGGTCTGCGCGCTCTCAACGCACGCGGGCTGCGCTCGCGCGGCTACACCGTGGTCGAGGCCGAGAACGGCGTCGAGGCGCTCGAGGTGCTGGAAGAGCAGAGCGGCGGAATCGATCTCGTCGTGTCCGACGTCGTGATGCCGGAGATGGACGGCCCGACGCTGCTCAAGGCGATGCGCGAGAAAAACCCCGACATCAAGTTCATCTTCGTTTCCGGCTACGCCGAAGACGCATTCGAGAAGAGCCTGCCCGAAGGCCAGCAGTTCGACTTCCTGCCCAAGCCGTTCACGCTCAGCCAGCTCGTGGCGGCCGTGAAGGAGACGATGGCGAAGGCGGGGTAAGGGCCTCAACGCGATGACGACGGAAAAGCGGAATTTGCTGTCGCAAAAGCGACGGTAACCCGCGACCGCGGCTCCTTCGCACACGCGGCCAAGCTGCCGCCAAAGATGGGCTTTTGCCACATCCCCGCGACTGAGGGCCGCAGCCATAAGTTCCGATAGTGGCTTCCTTTTTACGGAAGGCTGCCCATCTTAGGGGCACGTCCCCATGCCGGGGATCTGGGAAACCAACATGAATTTCTCGCAACGCTCCCGCAGTCTCTTCAAGACGATTGCCGTCGTGCTGGCGCTTGCGCTGCCGACTGCGCTGGCGATCTCGTCCGCCGACGCGCGCGTCGGTGGCGGTATGTCGTCGGGTTCGCGCGGTTCGCGCACCTATTCGGCCCCGCCGTCGACCACGACCGCGCCGGGCTCGACCTCGCAGTTCAATCGGACCTACACCCAGCCGGGCGCAGGCATGAATTCGGCTGCCGCCGCACCTGCGCGCGGCGGCCTGTTCGGCCGCGGCGGCGGTTTCCTGGGCGGCCTTGCGGCCGGGTTCCTCGGCGCGGGCCTGCTCGGCATGCTGTTCGGCGGTGGCCTGTTCGGCGGGCTCGGCGGCCTGTCGTCGATCATCGGCCTGATCATCCAGATCGTGCTCGTGGTGGTCGTGGTTCGGCTGGCGATGTCTTGGTGGCAGCGCCGCCACACCCCGCAGGCGGCCTATGCCAACGCTGACGCCGGTGCCGGTCCGGGACCGCAGGCGAACAATCGTAGTGGCCTTGGTGGCGGTCTTGGCGGCGGCTTCGGCTTCGGTGCCAACAACGCGCCGCTCGAGATCAAGCCGGACGACTATGAAGCGTTCGAGCGCCTGCTCGGCGATGTCCAGACCGCGTGGTCGAATGAGGACGTGGCCAAGCTGCACACGCTGGCGACGCCGGAAATGGTCTCCTATTTCGAGCAGGACCTTGGCCAGAACCGCGCGCGCAATGTCGTCAACAAGGTCAGCGGCGTGAAGCTGCTGCAGGGCGACCTCGCGGAAGCCTGGCGCGAAGGCGAGACCGATTACGCAACGGTGGCGCTGCGCTTCGCGCTCACCGACAAGACGCTCGATCGCAATACCGGCGCAATTGTCGCCGGCAGCGAGCAGCCGGGCGAGGCCACCGAAGTCTGGACCTTTGCCCGACGTCCGGGCGGCGCCTGGGAATTGTCGGCGATCCAGCAGACCAACTGATCGCAGGCGACATGAATAACAAAGGCGCCGTGCTTCTTGCACGGCGCCTTTTCTTTTGGGCGTCTCGCATCGCGGCATCGGAATAAGTGGGCCTGCGTCGGGTTGAAATCTGGCGGCCAACGACAACACAAAGGGAGGACAGGATGATCCGCATTGAGAGAACCGTGACGATTTCAGGCCTCGCGCTCGCTGCGGCCTTGCTGGCGGCGCCATCGGCGCAGGCGCAATCGGCCGGCATGACGTTCTTCGTCACCTCCAACGGGCCGGGCAAGGGCGCCGATCTCGGCGGTCTGGAGGGGGCCGATGCGCAGTGCCAGAAGCTGGCCCAGGCAGGCGGCGCCGGCAGCAAAACCTGGCGCGCCTATCTCTCCACGCAGGCGGCCGACGGCAAGCCGGCCGTCAACGCGCGCGACCGCATCGGCAAGGGACCGTGGCAGAACGCCAAGGGTGCTGTGATCGCCAAGGACGTTGCCGACCTGCACGGGGCGGCCAACAACCTCACCAAGCAGACCGCGCTCAGCGAGAAGGGCGAGGTCATCAACGGCCGCGGCGACACGCCGAACCGGCACGACATCCTCACGGGTTCGCAAGCCGACGGCAGCGCATTTCCCGCGGGCGACGACAAAACCTGCAAGAACTGGACGTCGAGCACGCAAGGCGCGGCGGTCGTCGGCCACGCCGACCGTCAAGGCCTGCGCGATGACGAGCCGTCGAAATCGTGGAACAGCTCGCATCCCACGCGCGGTCCCGACGGCGGCTGCTCGCAGGCCGATCTGAAGAGCACCGGCGGCGACGGCCTGCTATATTGCTTCGCGTCGAATTGAGACTTCCGTCATTGCGAGGAGCGCAGCGACGAAGCAATCCAGAGTCCCTCCAGGGTGACAGTCTGGATTGCTTCGCTGCGCTCGCAATGACGGAGCGTGTGGTGCCGCCGTTCCGCCCCACCCTGACGGAACCTTGTCGCGCGTGATAAATTGGTCCTGTCGCTTCCACGCTCACGGACCCCTTCCATGAAATACGAGCTCTATTATTGGCCCGAGATCCAGGGCCGCGGTGAATATGTGCGGCTGGCGCTGGAGGAGGCGGGCGCGGCTTACGTCGACGTGGCGCGTGGCCCACGCGGCACAGCTGCGATGATGAAGATGATGGACGCGCACAAGGGCACGCCGCCCTTTGCGCCGCCGTTCCTCAAAGCCGGCAAGCTCGTCATCGGCCAGACCGCGAACATCCTGCTCTATCTCGGCGCCCGCCACGCCCTCGCCCCGAAGTCGGAGGCGGGTCAACTCTGGGTGCATCAGCTCCAGCTGACGATCACCGATTTCGTGGTCGAGATTCACGACACCCATCACCCGCTCGGGCCTTCGCTCTACTACGAAGATCAGAAACCGCCGGCAAAGAAGCGCACCGCCGACTTCTGGGGCGAGCGCGTGCCGAAATATCTCGGCTATTTCGAGCAGCTCCTTCAGGACAATGGCGGCGCCTATGTCACCGGCCGCAATCTGACCTATGTCGATCTCTCGCTGTTCCAGCTCGTCGCGGGACTACGCTATGCGTTTCCGATGCGGATGAAGGCGTTCGAGGCCGATATCCCGGGCCTCGTCGGCCTGCACGAGCGCGTCGCGACGCGGCCGAACATCAAGGCCTATCTCGAAAGCCGCCGCCGCATTGCCTTCAACGAGCAGGGCATCTTCCGCCGCTACCGCGAATTGGATGGTTAGCCGGTCCGGAGGTGCCGAGGGGGTGTTGCGCGCTCACCATACGCCAGGAAACAGGCGATAGCGCACGCGCGTCACATAGTCGGCATAGCCCGGCAGGCCCTCGCGCAGCGTGCGCTCCTCGATGCGAATGCGGATGGCAAACAATAGGAGGAACAGCGGCACCATCATAAGTCCCCACCATGAGCCCAGAAGCAGCGGCACGCCGGCGAAGAACAGGATCATGCCGCTGTACATGGGATGGCGTACATGGGCATAAGGTCCCGTCGAGATCACGCGCTGCGCGCGCTCGGCTTGCAGCTTCACCACGGGTGCCGCAAACGAGTTCTCGCGGAAGACCCAGAGGATGAACAGCGTCGAGAGCAGGAACAGGGCGAGGCCGAGCATCTGCAGCGTCATCGGCATGTCGGAGGATAGCGTACGCCGATCGAGCCCCATCGCCGCCAGCCAGACCAGCATCGCGACGACGAAGACGGTCATGAACACCTTGTCGGCAGCGGGCTGATCCTTTTGCAGGACCGGCCGCAGGCGTTCGGCGAGCAGTGCGGGGTCGACCCGGTAAAGCCACCAGCCGCCGAGCGGGCCGAGCAGGGCGGAGGTCGCGAGTAACACCCAGGCCGAAGGCCAATGCAGGGTCCCGGCGGACGCGAACAGCAGCGCGCCCATGGCGGCCGTGGTGATCGTGCTCTGCAACAGTAGTCTTGCGATCATGCGCAGGTCTCAGGGTAGCCGCGCACGATATTGGTACCGCTATCCGGCGAAGATGCGGCCGGACACGCGAAAAGCCCGATCGACCGGATCGGGCATTTCATCTTCGACGCGGCCAATCAGGCGAGCTGATCGATCCGCGTACCCTGACCCGGCGGCAGCGGCGCGGGCGGCGGCGGCTTATAGGTCGGGTCGTTGTCCTTGGTCTTGATCTGATCGTCCTGCTGCTTGGTCGTGTCGTAGCTCGGCACCACGATCGCGATCGGCGGCGGCGCAACGGTAGAAACGCTCATCCACAAATCCTCACATATGGAAACAATTGACCCTGCGCCGCGAGGAGCGAAATTTCCTTCAAGCCAATCGTTAAAATGCGAGGGATCCGGTGCGGTGGGATGCGCTCTCGGACCTCTCCTCGTCATTGCGAGGAGCCCTTGCGACGAAGCAATCCAGTCTGTCACCGCAGAGACAGCCTGGATTGCTTCGCTTCGCTCGCAATGACGGAGTGCGTGGAAAAAGCGGGGTCGCCCCGCCTATTCGTCCTTGCCGCGCGTGATCGCGATGGACGCATCCGTCTTGGTGCGGGTGCATTCCATGTTGAGACGCCGGTAACGCATGCTGATCTTGTCGCCGCGCAAGAGCCCCATCCGCTTCAGGCACCGTGTCGCGCCCGTCGTCGTATCGTCCTTGGTCACGGTGAAGACGATCGCCGCCATCGACCCCACCAGCGCAAAGAACTCCGGCTTGGGCTTGCGATCGCCCTTGGCATAGAGCTCGATCGAATATTTGTCGCCACGGCAAGCCACGGACAATTCCTTGGCCGCGGGGTGCGTCAGGTAGACCACGTTGGCGGCGCGGAAATTCACCTTGAGACGATCGACCTGGTTCGCCAGCTCCTTGGCGCTGTCATCGCAGCGGTCCGCGCGGGCCGGAGAGGCGAGGGTCACAAGGCCGGTGATGGCGGCGACGACCAGGATCGCGCCGCGGACGTGCAAGTTCAATGTCATGATGAAAAGCCCCTTAGCGGGCGCATTCAATCGTCGTCCCGCGCGTAGCGCAAGGGGTGCACCCAGGGTCTTCACTGGCATCATGAGGGCCTGGTGTCCGCCGACAGCCGCCGAAAATAGCTCCCATGCGCCGAATCGGGATGCCCGACCGCACCAGAGCGCCTTCCCTTTGCGGCAAAAAAGCTTAGAACGCTTCTATGAAAGGGGCCCATGCGAGGGCCCCAAAACCCTGAGATTCCAGCCCATGAACGCTCCCACCGCCTTCCCCGACCCCGCAAAGCCCGTTCCGCCTTACAAGCACACGCCGCTGTTTCCGCTGGGCAAGGACGAGACGCCCTACAAGAAGATCACAGCCGAGGGCGTGCGGGTCGAGAAGGTGCTGGGGAAAGACATGCTGGTGGTGTCGCGTGAGGCGTTGCGGGCCCTGTCGGAAGCGGCCTTTGGCGACATCAACCACTATCTGCGGCCGGGTCATCTGAAGCAGCTCCGCGCGATCCTGGAGGATGGCGAGGCGAGCCCGAACGACAAGTTCGTCGCGCTGGACTTCCTCAAGAACGCCAACATCGCCGCCGGCGGCGTGCTGCCGATGTGCCAGGACACCGGCACCGCGATCATCATGGGCAAGAAGGGCTGCAACGTCATCACCGATGGTGACGACGAGGCGGCGCTGTCGGAAGGGGCGCGCGATGCTTACCTGCGCCGCAATCTGCGCTACTCGCAGGTCGCGCCCTTGTCGATGTACGAGGAGAAGAACACCGCCAACAACATGCCGGCGCAGTGCGAGATCTACGCCGAAGGCGATGACGCCTACAAGTTCATGTTCATGGCAAAGGGCGGCGGCAGCGCCAACAAGAGCTTCCTGTTCCAGGCCACGCCCTCGGTGCTGACCAAGGACCGGCTGCTCGCCTTCCTGAAGGAGAAGGTCTTGACGCTGGGCACCGCGGCGTGCCCGCCTTATCACCTCGCCATCGTGATCGGCGGCACTTCGGCCGAGCTCTGCATGAAGACGGTGAAGCTGGCGTCGGCTCGCTATCTGGACGCGCTGCCGACCCACGGCTCGCCCGACGGCAACGCGTTTCGCGATATCGAGATGGAGCAGGAAATCCTGAAGATGACGCAGTCGCTCGGCGTCGGCGCGCAGTTCGGCGGAAAATATTTCTGCCACGACGTGCGCGTGATCCGCATGCCGCGTCACGGTGCCTCGCTGCCGATCGGGCTCGGCGTGTCATGCTCGGCCGATCGCCAGGTGCTCGGCAAGATCACCAAGGACGGCGTCTATCTCGAAGAGCTCGAGCACAACCCGGCGCAGTATCTGCCTGAGGTCGAGCAGTCGCTCGGCGGCGAGGTCGTCAAGATCGACCTCAACCAGCCGATGAAGGATATCCTGGCCACGTTCTCGAAGTACCCGACCAAGACGCGGGTCTCGATGACCGGCACCATGATCGTTGCGCGCGATTCCGCGCATGCCAAGCTGCGCGAGCGGCTCGACAAGGGCGAGCCGCTGCCGGACTATTTCAAGAACCATCCCGTCTATTACGCGGGCCCCGCCAAGACGCCCGAGGGCTACGCCTCCGGTGCGTTCGGCCCGACCACTGCTGGTCGCATGGACTCCTTTGTCGATCAGTTCCAGGCCGCCGGCGGCTCGATGGTGATGGTCGCCAAGGGCAACCGGGCGCCGGCCGTGCGTGAGGCCTGCAAGAAATATGGCGGCTTCTATCTCGGCTCGATCGGCGGCGCCGCGGCGAACCTCGCCGAGCACTGCATCAAGAAGGTCGAGGTGCTCGAATATCCCGAGCTCGGCATGGAAGCGATCTGGCGCATCGAGGTCGTCGACTTCCCGGCGTTCATCATCATCGACGACAAGGGCAATGACTTCTTCAAGGAGCTGAATCTGGGCTAGCTGCCTCACTCGCACCTGCGTGCGAGTGATTGTGCATGCATCCCACCACGATCGTCATGCCCGGGCTTGTCCCGGGCATCCACGTTCTTGGTGCGGCGAGGAAGACGTGGATGGCCTGGACAAACCCGGCCATGACGATGCGGATGCCTTGGCGTGCTAACTGCAATTCGTGACCTGGTTGGAGCACAGCCCGCGCCACCAGCCGCGAACGCCGTCCTGGCTCTCGACCAGACCCCAGAGACCGCTACACGCAAGGATGCGCTTCGGCCCGCCATCGGTGTCGATCGGGCCGCCGAGCTCGCGCTGGGCCGGCATCCACTTCGCATCGATGAACGGCGCCTGGAACAGGCCGCCCATGCGCGTTGCACCATTCGCGTAGGACGCGCCGACCTTGTTGGAGGCGACCCAGCCGCGTCCGGCATAGGACTTTGGCGCGCTGCGCGGATATTTCTTGTCGTCCTCGTAGTCCTTGCCCGGCGGCTTGGCGCCTTCGATCAGAAACCAGCCGCTCTTGAAGCCGATGATGCGGAATTCGGTGAGCCAGCCGCCATCGGGCGTGTTCTCGCTGCTGCCGAGCTTGAGCCGGTAGGGCGGCGGAAGCGTGCCGAGCACACGCGCCTTGATCGATGGTTCGGCACGCACGTTGAGGCCGTCAGGATCCTTGTCGACGGACCAGGCACCGAGATCGCAGGGCTCGGTGCCGTCGGGGAGCGTTGAGCGCTTGGCGGCGAGATCGGCGTGCAGCTTTGCGAAATCAGTGTCGTCGTTTTCGGGATCGGGCCCGCTGCGCGGCTTCAATTCGGCCGAGACTGCGCGCGTCGCATCCGGCGTCAGCGCGACCACGAGAGCCTGGCGCGCGACGAACACGCTTGCAGGTGACTTCGGATCGTTCGACGAGGCCGCATAGACGGCGAGGTAGCCGGTCGAACCTTCGGTTCGATAGGCCGTGCCGGCGACATAGCCTGCCGGTAGCATGGCGAGCGCGCTTGCCCGCCACGCCGGTTCGGCATCGTCCGCGCGCGCCGCTTGTGTCGCGACACACAGGATCGTCGCCGCGATGAGACCGAGCGCGCGCACGGTTGCCGCGTGGCTTAGGCGCGCGTGCCGGTGAACGGGAAGCTGCCCATCGGGCCGATGCCCATCTCCCCGCTCATGCTGTCGCCGGAGACGGTTCCGATGAATTCGAGGGTCAACGGCATCGGATTGGTGATCGAGACCTTCCAGTTGACCGCATCGCCGCTGACGGTGCCGTCGAAAATCTCGGCTGTATCGCCTTCCGCACCCTGCGTCCCCGTGAGCGTGCCGCCGGCAGCCGTCAGGCTCAGCGTCGCCTTACGCTCGCCCATGGGTGTCGTCAGGGTCAGAGTCCAGTTGCCGTCGACGGCCATTCGCGTCTCCCAAGATCCCGGCGGACCGCGACGATCCGCGGACCAGTCCCGGCCGAGCGTATAGCGCAACTCGCCGCCCGCGCCTAACGCTCCGTTGGAGGCATTCAGGCGCGGGCGGCGGCGCGCCGTCGGCTGGTGACGATGAGACGGAGCACGACATATTGCACGGCAAAGGCGAGGATCTTGGCGCCGCCCGCGACCACCGTGATGTAGAACGCCCACAGCTTCAGATCGCCTGTGGAAGCGACGGCGATCATGCCGGCGCCGATCACGAACATCAGCGCGGCCCAGGCATAACCTGCAGCCGTCACATATTCCGGAACGGTCTCGGCGACGATCGGCGGCATGTAGCGCAGCATCCAGCCGCGCTTGAGCATGATGGCGCCGATCGCGAAATGCGCGATCGAGGGCTTTGCGAGCATGAAGCGGGGATCGTTGGTCAGCAGCGTGACCGTGCCGAGCACGACGACGAGCGCGACGCTCGCATAGGTCATGTAATTGAGCTGCTGCCCCTTGACGCGCGCGTAGATCACCTGCGCGATCGCTCCGGCAATCGCCACCGACGTTGCCAGGACGACGTTGTCGGTAACGAGATAGATGACCAGGAAGACGATGGCGGAGAAGAGGTCGGAGGCGAGGCGGGCGAATACGTCCTTCATCGTCGATCCTGTTCAGCGGGAGTTGGGCATTGCGCTGGCCGGCGCACCGTACTTGATCTGACGATATTCGGGATACCACTTTGTGAAGTAGATCGCGCTGTTGCGGGCGGCGAAGGCGACCGCAAGGCTCGACCAGAGCGGCAGGCCGGGGACATAGAGCAGCACGAGATTGGCGGCCGCCATCAGCAGCGCAGCCGCGGTCCAAGCGCCGGTAATGACGTAATTGGCATAGTGGAAGCCGGGCATTGCCGCGATCTCGGCCGGCACGGATTCGAGCGCGTATTGCAGCGTGAAGGGACGGCGGACCAGCATCGAGCCCAGCGAGATGACGAAGATCCCGATGTCGACCGACAGCTTGACACCGAGCGTGCCGAGCGCCGGGTCGAACAGTGCGAGGTGGAGGCCGATTGCGGCGAATAGCAGTGCCGAGCCCACGGCCAGGATCTTCACCGAGCGGCCGCGCACGACATCGATCGCGACGGTAGCGAGACAGATTGCCGAGGCTACGAAGACGCTGATCGTGGCAGATGTCATCAGCATCAGGAAGGTGAAAGCGCCGTAGGGCGCGAGGATCAGGAAAATCGCCATGGTCCGCCTGGGTCAAGCCTTATCTTTACGATGTAAAGATCAATAAGTCAGGAGCGAGCCGGGGTCAAGTAGAATCTTTACAGTGTCAAAATGACGTAAGCGACTTCTAAAAATTGAAGTGTTGCAACGACTTGGTCGGCCACCCGGTCGATGAATCCGGCCCAGGGCAGGTGCGACAGCACAGGTAACGCACAGGCGATCGAGAGGAC
The DNA here is from genome assembly GCF_055811715.1 of Bradyrhizobium sp. WSM4872. Classification (NCBI taxonomy): domain Bacteria; kingdom Pseudomonadati; phylum Pseudomonadota; class Alphaproteobacteria; order Hyphomicrobiales; family Nitrobacteraceae; genus Bradyrhizobium; species Bradyrhizobium sp. WSM4872. The sequence continues at coordinate 292,876 of NZ_JBVVPT010000002.1, forward strand.
GAGGGCGAGCAAGATGCCGCCGTTGAAGATGGTTTGGCCGCTCCGCCGCGGCCGGATCATCTGGAGCGTGATGCCAGCGCAGATCAGGAACAGGATCAGGACGGCGAGGCGGTCCGCGGTGATCGAGGGCATATGCATGAGAGACCTCTTTGGTCACATCCGCGATGACGAGGAACAGCTACTGCGCGCCGACCCAACTGCCGTGAAAACCGTCGGGCACGCGATGGCCGAGCTGCACCAGCGCGACGGGGCCGGCCTCGACATCCTTGGCGTTGAACACGGCGAGGTCGCTGCGGTTCTCCCGCGCGCGCCAGACCACCGCCAGCAGCCAGCCGTCGCCTTCCGCCGCATCCTTCGACCGCTCGACGAACACCGGTTCGGAGATGGTGTCGCCGGCCGGCAGCAGATAATGGCCGAGGCGTTTTCCATTGCCATCGACGTGGACGACGCCGGACAGCGCGCCGAACATCGGCAGCTTCGGATTGGCGCAGGCGTACCAGCCGTGACGGCTCTTCAATCCGGCGCGGCGCTCGTCGATGCGCGGGAATTCGCCGGTGAGATCGTCGAGATAGGTCTGCTGGAAGCGGTCTGTATTTCCCGAGAGATCGAAGCTCCAGCGGCAATGACGCGCAAACGATTTCTTGGGATTGGTGGGCCTGCCGTCGGGATGCGTAAATAGTGGTGCTTCCTCGAACTGCATGACGTCCGCGATGATGCGGTCACCGTCCTCCCACGCATTCATGACGTGGAAGACGTAGCAGGCTTCAGCACGAAACCAGACGATGTCCTTCGCGCTCCCCTTGCGCTTGATCACGCCGACATAGGCGCCCTTGTCCGGCTCCCAGGCATAGGGCGGCCGCCCGCTCATCGCGCGCTCCATGCTGCCGGTGAGCGGCAAGATCGGAAACAGCAGGTGGTTTTCCGTGACGATGAAGTCGTGCACCATGCTGGCATAGGGCGCCTCGAATCGTTCGAAGCGCGTCGCCTTGCCGGACGCATCGATTGATCCGTAGGAGAGGGCGGGCGTCAGCGGTCCCGCGGCATTGTAGCCGAAGAACACCAGCTCGCCGGTCACAGGATCGATCTTCGGATGCGCGGTGAAGGTGCCGGCGATGCGGCCCTGATAATTGTGATAGCCGCGCGTCGCCAGCGTACCGGGCTCAATCTCGGTCGGCAGATGCAACTCCTCCAGCGCAAGCAGCTTGCCGGCATGGAAGATGATGTTGGTATTTGCAACGCCGCCGTCGGTCAGGTTCGTTGGGGCATCCGGCAGCTTGCGGCCGAAGCCGCCGAACAACGCGCGGCCGGCATCGTGCTCGGCCAGCCATTTCGGCGTCCGGACCCACCGATTGCGATGGCTGGCGCGGCCGTTCTCGAGGCGAAAGGCGTGCAGCATGCCGTCGCCGACGAACCAGTGCGCGCCAGGCGAGTCAAACTGCGGATTGGGGCCGTTGCGATAGAGCGTGCCGTTCAGCTCGCGGGGCAATTCACCGACGATTTTCAGGAAGGGCGCGTCGGCTTCGAACGGGATCGGACCGAGGTTGTGGCGGCGTTCGGCAACGGCGTCCTGCTGCACGGCATATCCTTCCTTATCTTTACATCGTAAAGATCAAATAGCCGTGCGAGGGGGCTTGGTCAAGTGAAATCTTTACACTGTCAATATTGCGTCCTATAGCTGGCCCATGGGCAAGAGCGAAATCAGGACAGAAACCGCGCGCGGTGCGCGCACCCCAAAGAAGGCGAGCGCGCCGGCGCGTCCCGCCCGACGGCCGGCGAGCGTCAAGGCCGAGGCGCCCTATCACCATGGCGCGCTACGCGAGGCGCTGCTCCAGGCCGCCGAACGAGTGCTGGAGCGTGACGGGCTCGCCGGCCTGACATTGCGCGCGGTGGCGCGCGAGGCGGGCGTCTCACACGCCGCGCCCACCCATCATTTCGGCGACCTCACCGGGCTTCTCAGTGAGCTCGCTGCAGTCGGCTTCCGCCAGTTCAATGCGGCGATGGCGTCGTCCTGCGACGCCGCCGCCACCCCGCTCGAGCGCGCGCTAGCGCGGCCGAAGGCCTATGTTGCCTATGCCCAGGCTCACCCCGGCATGTACGGCATCATGTTCCGCACCGAGCGCCTCGACTATTCCAGGCCGTCGCTGCACGAGGCCGCCGAGGCGTCCTTCGCCGGGCTCGCCAATGCCGTCGGCATGATGCGGCAGGAGCAGATCAGCGGCGACGCGCTGACGCTCCATCAGGGCGCCGCGATCTCGCGCGCGTGGTCGATGGTACACGGTTTTACCATGCTGCTGCTCGATGGGCGGCTGGAGGATATTCTGGGCCGCCTGCCCGAGGGGACGACGCCTGAACGCCTGCTCGAGGCGATGCTGATGTCGCCCGTGACGGGGAAGCCGCCGGGTCCCTGATTCAGCCGGGACGAACGCAACCTTTGCGGTGGTCGCGCCAAGACGAAAGCCTAGCGCATCGTCGCGAGCTCGACCGCGCGGCCGCGTGCGCCGATGATCTTCACCTCGTCCTTGCCGCAGGTAAAGCTGCGGGCGAACTCGTCCGCGGCCTTGCGCGCGAGCTCATTGGCGTTCGGGTTGGCGATGGCGTCGACATAGGCGACGTGGCAGACTGGGCCGGGTGGCAGACGGGTCACGATCAGCATGGCCTTGGTGTTCGGCCGCCCCTGCTTGTCGGGATCGATGCCATCGGCGATGTGCCAGCGCTGGATCATCGCAAACGGCTTGGCCCTAGCGGTGCGCCATTCGACGGTAGTCTCGGACGAGTTGAACGGAGCGAACCAAACTTTTGCCGCCGGTTCCTCGGCCGCGGCCTTGCGATTGCGGCCGACGGAGACGATTTCGCGAAGATCATCCTCGGCGATCAGGACCACGAGGCCATCCTTGCCCTTGCAGACCCGAGTCGTGCTGCCGTCGAGCTCGCTGGGCTTGCCGATCTGGCGGCAATCCTTCGGGGCCGTCGAGCTATATTGGCTGCCCAGGGATTGGGCGTCGGAGCGTTCGAGACCGCTGCACATCAGCAACATGGCCAGGGCTGCGGTGGTGATGCGGAACATGACGACGCCTTTGACCGAGCGGGAACTCCGTACCATCAGACGTCTTGATTGTGGGCAAGGTTCAAACAGTCTCGACAGACACCTGACAGCGGCCCGGAATCGTTCTAGAAGAACGGCTTCGCTTGGGCTCTTTCAGCCTCGTTCGCGTCCTCGTTTTTCGTGATCATGCCAGCCACCTCGTCGAACAAACCTTATCGCGTCGGCCGCTCGAAAACCGGGCTCGGCCTCTTCGCAACCAAGCCGATCAAGAAGGGCGCCCGGATCATCCGTTATTACGGACCGATCCTGGACTCCCGGATTCCCGAGCACGACGACATCGAGAACAAATACCTGTTCGAGCTCAACGGCCGCTGGACCATCGACGGCTCGGTGCGCAAGAACCTCGCGCGCTACATCAACCATTCGTGCCGGCCCAACGCCGAATCCGACGTCCGGCCGCGCGAGCGCAAGGTCTTCATCCGCGCCATCAAGAACATCGAGCCGGGCGATGAGATCAACTACGACTACGGCACCGATTATTTCAAAGCCTACCTGAAGCCGATCGGCTGCAAGTGCGAATCTTGCGAGAAGAAGCGCAAGAAGCTGCGCGCCGAGGCCCGGGCCGAGCGCGCCAAGGTGAAGGCGCGCACGGAGCGCAAAGCGCAGAAGGCGGGTGCGAAGGCCGCCAAAAAGAAGAAGCTCAACGGCGTCGCTGTTGGCAAAGCCAACGGGCGCGCGCGGGCGTAGCCTGAGTTCGAGCTTCCGGCACAACTGTCATGCCCCGCGAAAGCGGGGCATCCAGTACGCCGCGGCCTCTCCGTATGCAACGACTGCCTCTGGAATACTGGGTCGCCCGATCAAGCCGGGCGACGACAGCGAGTGATGTGGCCTCACGCGGCCACCGCTCGCCCGCTCCTGCGCAATCCCACATATTGCAGTTCGGCAAACACGCCGGTCGCGATTGCCTGCGCCACGACCATGAGCTCGCCGGCAAGGTTCGGCGACACCGCGCCCGAGAGCAGCAGCGCGATGCTGCCGAGCGTCCAGGCTGCGTTGCCGACCACGACCAGCAGCACGAGCGGCTTTGCCACGGAGGCGCGTGAGGCCAGCCAGCCGACGAGTGCGGTGTAGGCGATCAGGAACAGGCCGGTCTCACGCAGCAGCGCGTCGGGCAGGTTGAACAGCGACGCGAACGCGCTAGCGCCGAAAGTGAAACCGAGAGCGGCGACGCCGCTGAAGATGGCGTCGGCAAGAAGTGCGCGGCGAAGGAAGGTGGATGCGTCGATCATCGTGGGTCTCCATGGTTAGGGTGGGCTCGAGGTGAAACTCAGTGCCATCCGCGCGACCAGGCGCGGAGCAGGCGGGCAAGGCGGAACGGGCAGAGGCTCCTGCCGACGCTGTGCTCGAAGGCTGTGACCTGCGCGACGACATAGTCGCCGGTCGAATGCACCAGCGGCTCCGGCATGTTGAGGCTGCGCGCCAGCATCCGGGTTGCGAGCGCCATGGCCCAGGGAACAAGGTGGTCTGTGATGGTCCGGTAGAGCAGCAGTGCGATCATGGTCGTCTCTTGGTGCGACCCAAGATGCGCCGACCCAAGGCCCAATTCGATTACCTCCGACGTAATGGAAGGGCCGAAATCTGCGTGCTAGGTTTTCGACCATGAACGCACATGCATCCACGGCACAGGCCGAACGCAGCCAGCCGGTCCATATCGGCGACCATTTGCGCGAATGGCGGCAGCGCCGCCGCATGAGCCAGCTCGATCTCGCCGGCGAGGCCGACATCTCGGCGCGGCATTTGAGCTTCGTCGAGACCGGCCGCGCCGCACCCTCGCGCGACATGGTGCTCAGACTCGCCGAGCGCCTCGACGTGCCGTTGCGCGAACGCAACGTGCTGCTGGTCGCCGCCGGCTATGCCCCCGCCTTTCCACAGCGCCCGCTGGAGGATCCCGCCTTGAAATCAGCCCGCCAGGCGATCGAGCTCGTCCTCAGGGCGCATGAGCCCAATCCGGCGCTGGCCTATGACCGGCACTGGAATCTGGTTTCGGCCAACCGCATGCTGGCGCCGCTGCTCGCCGGCATTCCGCAGCGGCTGCTCGGTCAGCCCTTCAACGTGCTGAGGCTCGCCTTCCATCCCGAGGCGCTGGCGCCGCGCACGGTCAATCTCGCGGAATGGTGCGGGCATCTACTGGAGCGGCTGCACCGGCAATGCGAGGCGACCGCCGATCCCGAGCTGATCAAACTGTACAACGACCTGAAGAGTTATCCGATCCCGGCGCGCGCGGCGCCGCTGTCGAGCGACAATGTCGCGATCCCCTTCAAGCTGCGCCACGAGGGGGAGATACTCAGTTTCTTCTCGACCACCATGGTGTTCGGCACGCCCGTCGACATCACGCTGTCGGAGCTGGCTCTGGAAACCTTCTTCCCGGCCGACGAGCGCACTGCCGAGCGCCTCCGACAAATGGCAGCAGCCATGAGCTAGCGGCCTTGCCTCGGAACGGGTTCGGCTTATCTTTGGCCACAAACCCGCAACGCCCGAAGGAGGCGCTCATGAGCACCCTAAAGCCGCTCCAGATCGACGTCGTTTCCGACGTGGTATGCCCCTGGTGCTATATCGGCAAGCACCGGATCGAGAGCGCGCTGGCGCTGGTGCCCGATGTTCCGGTCAAGCTCAATTTCCGTCCCTTCTTCCTCAATCCGTGGGTGCCGTCCGAGGGCATCAGCCGGGAAGAGTATCTCACCAAGAAGTTCGGCTCGGTCGAGGCTTATAAGGGCATTGCCGGACGCGTCGTTGCGGCCGCGGGCGAAGAGGGGCTCGTCTATCGGCCCGAGCTTGTCGCGCGTCAACCCAACACCACCGACTGCCATCGCCTGATCCTCTGGGCTGAGGCGATCGGCAAGGCGCCCGAGATGAAACAGCGCCTGATGGAGCTCTACTTCCGCGACGGCGGCGACCTCACCGATTTGAACGTGCTTGTGCAGGCGGCTGCCGATATCGGCCTCGATGCCGATGACGTCCGCAAGCGCCTCGTGACCGACGAGGACGTCGCGCGCGTGTCGGCGGACGCGCAGGAAGCCGCCGACAAGGGCATCTCCGGCGTGCCGACTTACGTGTTCGCGCAGAAATACGCCGTCTCCGGCGCGCAGGATCCCAACATGCTCGCGCGCGCGATCCGCGAGGTCTCCGCGGAGATCAACGCCCAGGCGGCGGAGTAGGAGCTATCCTATTTACGAAGCAGGCGAACTGCGCGGCGAGCCGCCGCGTAGGCGATGCCGTGCGCCGCGAGCGCTCCGTGAACGAGCGCCACGATCGGGTCGTTCCGCCGCAGCGGTATCAGCACGTCGCCGACGGCGAAGCGCCCGCGCCAGATCGGGTTGATCATCGGGTGATCGGCGCTCGCGGTGGAATCCGCGCTGGCGATGGCGGGATCGGCGCAGAGGCGGCGGGTGAGCTCGAGCGTAAGCTGCACGCCCGGCGAATATCTTGCAAAGCGCTCGTCGATGCCGAGCTTGAAGAAGAAAGCGCGATCCTGGTGGCGCAGCACGATGCCGGCAGCCACCGGCGTCGCGCCGGCGCGAAGGGTGACGATCTCGCATTGCGCGGTTTCCGCCAGCGCGGGAACCGCGCGACGGATGAAGGTTGCATCGCCGGCGTGCTGGACCAGCGCGGTTCCGCGCTTGCCCTTCCATCCACTGGCTTCGAGCTGCAAGAATGTCTCGAGCGCCGGCCTGATCTCGTCGGGGCTGCGCGCGACGTCGAACACGACGGCGCCGTGATCTTCGAGGCGATGGCGCTGGCGGCGTAGCTCCTTGAGTTTCTTGGTGCCGAGCGCGTCGCGTAGCAGCGTCTCACCGTCCTGCGTCGCGTCGAGACTGGCGCGGATGTAGGAGTCGAGGAGGCGCGGCTTCAGGCCGTCCCGATTCAGAACCTGGCTGAGGGCGGTCATTGCCGCCCCATCGAGCGCGACATCGTTCAGCACGAGCGCATGCGCTCCGGTCGCGCGGGCCTGCTGCAGCAGGCGCGTCGCCCCCTCGATCGGGGCATCGCGGTCAATCAGCGGGCTGCATAGCGTGCCGTAAGGATGCGCGCTCACCAGCGCGGGCAGGGGAATCTTCCATGCCCGCCAGAGCGAGATCACCGGCATCAGCCCGATCAGCCGCGATCCATCGCATGCGGGAAGCGCCGAGGCATCGGTGCGGTCGCGCGCGGTTGCGCTGACAGCGAGTTCCCAGCCCGGCAGGTAATATCCGTTCGGCTCGATCGCGCGCTGCGCGAGTGCGCGCCACTGGCCGGGTTCGATCGCCGTAAGCGGGACGCGCGCACGCGCCGCCGCGGCATGCTTTGCCGATCCCGGCTTGATCGCATCCTGGTGCGCGATGTCGACCACGTCCCGTCGTCCCCGTTCAGGAGGCCATGCTTAGCGCAAAGATTGGAAAATACCGTTGGGACGCCGCTTCAATTCGAGTGGTAATATTAACGTCTCGTTGAGCATCCGGCCGCGAGCCGCCGGATACCGCGGGAGACGGTGCCTAGCGGTCACCCGGCACGAAATGGTCGCGGGCGCTTGCACGTCCGCCGCCGGCGGTGTCGGTGATCCTGATGTCGATGTCGCGCGAGGTCTGCGGCAACTGGGTCGGGTCGACCTGCACCGACAGCCGGACCTCGCGGGTTTGATCCTGCCCGACCTCGACGACGGGCTTGCCGTCAGCTCCGGTCTCGATGCCGGCGACGCGAATTGTCGCGCCCGGCAGGCCGGAGACCTCGAGCGCAAACGACCGCTGCGCGCCCTTGTTGAGGATGCGCACGGTGTAGTCGTTGCGAACGCCGCCATCGGCGAGCTGAACGAAGAGTGGATTGCGCTCGTGCAGCACGTTGACGTCCATCGTCGCGCGCGTGGCGAGCGCGTAGAGCATGATGCCGCCGACGATGGCAATGGCCGCGGTATAGATCAGGGTGCGCGCGCGGATGATGCGGTAAATCGGCGCCTTGCCCTCGCTCCGGCGTTGCATGTTGATGTCGGTATCATAGCCGATCAGGCCGGCGGGCCGGCCGATCTCCCGCATGACGGTGTCGCAGGCGTCGATGCACAGGCCGCATTGGATGCAGCCGAGCTGGATGCCGTGCCGGATGTCGACGCCGGTCGGGCAGACATTGATGCACTGCTGGCAGTCGATGCAGTCGCCCGCGATGTCGCCCTGGGTGCGGGCGACGTGCGCCTTCTTCACCGACATGCGTGGCTCGCCACGGTCGCGGCGATACGTGACGTTGAGCGCCCATTCGTCGGTCAGCGCCGCCTGGATGCGCGGCCAGGGACACATGTAGATGCAGATCTGCTCGCGGGCGTGGCCTGCAAAGACGTAGGTCGTTGCGGTCAGGATGCCGATCCAGAGATAGGCGATGAAGGGGGCCTGGAAAGTGGCGAGCTCCTTCACCAGCGTCGGCGCGTCAGCGAAATAGAGCACCCAGGCGCCGCCGGTCCACCAGGCGATCATGATCCAGAGGAAGTGCTTGGTTGCGACCTTTCGGATGTGACCAAAGGTCCAGTAGCGCTTGTCGCCCAGCATGCGCTCGCGCCGGTCGCCCTCGACCCAGCGTTCCACCGCATAGAACAAATCGGTCCATAACGTCTGTGGGCACATGTGGCCGCACCAGATACGACCGGCCACCGCGTTCATCAGGAACAGCGCCATGGCGGCAATGATGAGCAGGCCCGTGAAGTAATAGACTTCCTGCGGCCACAGTTCGATGAAGAAGAAATAGAAGCGACGATGCGGCAAGTCGACCAGGACAGCCTGGTTCGGCAGGCCGGGTCCGCGGTCCCAGCGAATGAAGGGCAGCAGATAGTAGGTCCCGAGCGTGACGCAGAGGATCGCCCATTTGATGCGGCGGAACGGCCCTCGGACCGATTGCGGATAGACCTTCTTCCGCTTCTCGTAAAGCGGGCCCTCGATGATGGTATCGTCGGTCATCCTGCGTTCCTCGCGTCTAGCGCGGGCGAGCGCCTATCCGGGAGTGCAGAAGAGGCGGTACAGCGTCTCCAGCAACGAGCGGACTTCCTGGCTCGCGATGCTGTAGTATACCGTCTGACCATCCCTTCTGGGTTTGACCAGGCTCAATGCGCGCATCTTGCCGAGATGCTGAGATAGTGCGGCCGACGACAGGCCTGCGATGTCGGCGAGCTCGCCGACCGACTTCTCGCCGTCCAGCATGTTGCAGAGGACCAGCAGCCGCTTCGGATTGCCCATGGCCGTGAGGAGGCGGGAAGCCTCCTCGGCCTTCTCCTCAAGCGCGACCAACTCTTGATTGCGGACCTTGCGTTTCATGGCCGACATGTATATTAGTATATTCGAAAATACGAAAGCGCTAAAGTAATGGTATCCGGTGTCCGCGCCGGGCGTGCTCTCGATCCGGAGGTCGCATGGTCTCGACATCATTTACGCCAATCGCCTCTCTTGTTGGCGGTGCGCTGATCGGCTTGTCTGCCGTTCTGCTGATGTGGGCGACGGGGCGGATCGCCGGCGTCAGCGGCATCGCGGCGCGACTGTTTCCCCCTTACGAGGACCGCCAATTTCCTGGCCGGCTTGCCTTCGTCGCGGGCCTCGTCGCCGCGCCCGTGCTGGTGCTGCTCGTCACCGGAAGCCTGCCGGCGCAGACGATCGAGGCGCAGCCGGTCGTTTTGATTGTCGGCGGCTTGCTCACGGGTTTCGGTTCGGTCTGGGGCAGTGGCTGCACCTCCGGCCACGGCGTCTGCGGCCTGTCGCGGCTCTCGGCGCGCTCGCTGGTCGCGACCATGACCTTCATGGCGACCGGCATGGCGACGGTCCTCGTGATGCGGCACGGGACCTGATGGCGATGGCTATACCGGTTCAATTCTTGATCGGCGTGATCTTCGGCCTCGGCCTGATCGTCTCGGGCATGGCGAATCCGGCGAAGGTCCTGAACTTCCTCGACGTCGGCGGCATTCCTGCGGGGACGTGGGATGCGAGCCTTGCCTTCGTGATGGCCGGCGCGGTGGCCGTGACTTTCACCGGCTTCAAACGGGTCCTGAAGCTCGCGCGTCCCTACTTCGCCGAACGATTTTATCTTCCAACGCGAAGCGACATCGACCCCAGGATCATCGCAGGCCCCGCGATCTTCGGGGTGGGTTGGGGACTGGCGGGCTTCTGTCCGGGGCCGGCGCTGACCGCGCTTGGATTTGGCTCCGTGTCCGCCGTCATCTTCGTCGCTGCAATGAGTGCCGGCATGGTGCTCGCCCGTTTCATCGCTCACCTGCCGTCGTTGACGCGCTTCATCACGCCGGCCGACCCGTTCGACACCTAGAGTAAACGCAGAGAGTAAGTCATGGACAAGAATTACCCCGAGATCACCCGCCAAATCTCCGCCAACCTGCGCAAGCTGCGCAGTGACATTCCGGACACCATGAAAGGATTTGCCGCGCTTGCCCAGGCCGCCACGCGCGACGGCGCGCTGGACAAGAAGACCAAGGAAATGATTGCGCTCGCGCTCGGCGTTGCCGCGCATTGCGAGGGCTGTATCGGCTTCCATACCGAAGCCCTGGTCAAGCTCGGTGCAACGCGCGAGGAGGTCGAGGAAACGCTCGGCATGGCCGTCTATATGGGTGGTGGGCCATCGCTGATGTATGCCGCGGATGCGATCGCGGCCTACGAGCAGTTCCAGCAGCAGACGCTTGCCGCCTGACGTCTGCGATGCGAATTGCAGAGGCGGGACCGGGCGAGTTGTCTCGTCGGCTCCCGCCTGTCGTGGCTTCATCGACTACCAGCGGTCGCCGCCGACACCGACGCCCACACTGACGCCGGGCGCGCGGATGCCGACGCCGCCGCGCGGACCGTCGTCCCAGTCGCGATAGGTGCGGCGCTCATAGTAGCGGTCGCGCGGCATGGTCGCGTAGGAGTCGCGCACGATCACGCGCGAGCCGCCGCGGGTGCGATAGCAATTGCCGGAATCATCGCAGACCAGTCGCACTTGCTGGACGAGATCGGGGCTGGTGTATTCGCTGCTCGTGTAAACGTCGGCGGCCTTCGCGCCGCTCACCGCTGCCAAGGCTCCGACACCAGTCAGCAACGCAATCGTGAATGTCCTCATCATGTCCTCCTCGAAACTGCCCTCGGCGGTAACAAGAAGGGGAGGCCGTGATCGTTCCGGCAAAATTACAGGTTTTTCCCGGAACCGGATCGGATGTCGGCTTGATCCGTTCCCTAGATCGGCTCGTAGCTTTCCGACCCGCAGATGTCGTCCGCTTCGGCGCGGCGGCGATCGACCACCTTTCCGCTTGATATGGTCACGATGTAGGTCTGTGGCCCGAGCGGCGAGCCGGTCGCCGAGGTGAGGTGGGCTCGGACGCAAGCTGTCCAACCCGATCCCCGCACCTCTCGATGGGGTGTGGCGACATGCACCTCGCGCGGATAGGACGTGCTGAGGAAGACGAATTCGATCTGCTCGCGCACGACGCGTTTGACGTCGGGGGGCGATTCGGGCGGAGGCTGCTCGGCCTCCTTCATGCGCATGAACTCGGGCACCGGTGCGCGGCTGTCCGCAAAGCCGCAGGCCCCGAGCGCGAGCGCGCTGGCGATCAGCGCGGCATGAGCAATAATCCGTAACATCCGTGAAGGTCCCCTGCGGGCCAAAACATAGGCACGAATGCGATCCGACGAAGACCCGGCCGATCAAGATTTGCTGAAGCCGGGATTTCCTGAAGTCAGGATTTGCTCAAGCTCCGGAGCCCGCAGCATTGGCTATTCGATAATTGCCGGCTAGTTTGTACCCCAGACGAGGGGGATTGCGCCCATGAGGATTTTGATCATAGCGGCCGCCGTGCTGGCGCTGGCGGTTGCCTCCGCGCAGGCGCAGATGGGAGGCGGCAGGCGTCAGCCTAACGAGGGCGGCCAGAAGGCGGACAACAAGCCCAAGGTCGACGAGAAGGCCTACAAGGCCGCACTCGAGCGCATTCCCGAGTCCAAGGAGAAGTACGATCCGTGGAGCGGGGCGCGGCCGCCTGAACCTGCCAAGAAGCCGAAATAGGTGAGGCGGGCGTTGGCGAGCCGCCCGTGCTATTCGGCCGCTCTCGTCACGCTCCTCTTGTTTTCGTCGTGGCCAGGCATCGCTTGGGAGAGCTGGGGTGGCGATCCCGGTGGCTCGCGCTTCTCGCCATTGCGAGAGATCACGCCCGGCAATGTCGGCAACCTGGTGCGGGCCTTCGAATTCCACACGGGCGATCTCGCGGCGCGGCCGCCCGGGGTGATGCGGCGAACCAAATTCCAGGCGACGCCGCTGTTCGTCGAGGACAGCCTGGTCTTCTGCTCGCCCTTCAACGAGGTGATCGCGCTCGATCCCGGCACGGGCGCGCAGAAATGGCGCTACGATCCCAAGATCGCGATCAACCAGCGTCCCGCCAATCGTTACGTCTGCCGCGGCGTCACTTACTGGATCGACGACGAGGCGCCTGTAGATGCCGCATGTCGATCGCGCATCTTCATGGGCACCAACGATGTTCGTCTGATCGCGCTCGATGCGAAGACGGGAATCCCCTGTGGCGGATTCGGCAGGGGTGGTGAGGTCAGGCCCGATATCGGCATGAAGCTGGAATGGCCCGGCGAATTCCAGATCACCTCGCCGCCGGCGGTCGGGCGCGGGGTCGTCGTGGTCGGCTCCGCGATCGGCGACAACCGCCGCGTCGACGCGCCGAGCGGTATGGTGCGCGCGTTCGATGCGCGCAGCGGTCAGCCGCGCTGGACCTTCGAGCCGCTCAAGCGCGACGGCATCGAAGCCGGTCACGCCAATGTCTGGGCGCCGATGTCGGTCGACGCGGCGCGCGGACTGGTATTCCTGCCGACGTCCTCGCCGTCGCCGGATTTTTGGGGCGGCAAGCGGCCGGGCAACAACGAGCATGCCAATTCGGTGGTCGCGCTGCGCATCGAGACCGGCGAGCTCGTATGGGGATTCCAGACCGTGCATCACGACGTCTGGGATTACGATCTGCCGGCGCAGCCGACACTCACGCGCATCGACACCGACGAAGGTCAGCGCGACGTCGTGATCCAGCCGACCAAGCAGGGCTTTGTCTTCGTGCTCGATCGCGACACCGGCAAGCCGGTATGGCCGGTCGAGGAGCGCAGCGTCCCGCAGGGGGCCGCGGAAGGCGAACGGCTGTCGCCCACGCAGCCATTCCCAACGCATGTGCCACCGCTGATGTCGCAAAAAATCTCGACTGAGGATGCGCTCTCGCTCGTTCCTAGCCTGCGCCGCTCAGCTTGCGAGAAGCAGTTCGCGGAGGCACGCAACGAGGGCCTGTACACGCCACCCTCAACGCAAGGCACGCTGGAGTTCCCTTTCACCGGCGGCGGCGTCAACTGGGGCAGCGCAGCCTTCGATCCCCTCAACCAGGTCCTCTATGCCAATACCAGCCGGGCCGTTCATCTCATCAAGCTGATTCCGCGGGCGGAGGCGACCGGATTCGATCCTCCGCCCGGTCATGATTTCGGCCAGCAGAATGGTGCGCCGTTTGCGATGTCGCGTGCGGTCGTAATGTCGCCGCTCGGGTTTCTTTGCAACAAGCCGCCCTGGGGCGAGATGGTCGCGGTCGATCTGAAGGCCGGCAAGATCCTCTGGCGTTCGACGGTCGGCACCACCGAGGATCTCGCCCCGCTCGGCGTGCCGCTGCCGTGGGGTGCGCCGCTCGTCAACGGGCTCGCGGTCACGGCAGGCGGGCTCGTCTTCACCGGAGCGATGGACGCCTATTTGCGCGCCTTCGATGCGCGCAGCGGCAGGGAGCTGTGGCAGGGTCGGCTGCCCGTGCCCGGCGTCGCCAATCCCATGACCTATCTCTGGAAGGGCGAGCAGTATGTCGCGATCGGCGCCGGTGGCCACTCCGAGGCAGGCACCTCGATCGGCGACAGCGTCGTTGCGTTTCGCCTGGCACGGCCGGGCGAGGGGCCGTCGCTGTGGTCGCGTACCATCGATCGCCCCGGTGGACGATTTTTTGCGGCATCATCGGTGATCGCGCTCGCGATTGTCGCGCTCGTTGTCGCAAGCCTGCGCTGGCGGCGCCGGCGACGTAGCGCGCGAACATGACGCGGCATCGCGCGCGCGATGCGAACGATCATTCACATCATGTGCACTACTGTACGAAAGCGAGGCCGATGCGCCTTTCGTGGCGCCAGACGGGGCGGCATTTGCGCACGAAATTGTCGCGCGCGATCGCGAGTGTGAACGATTGCGGCAATGTGACGAGGGCATCGAGGTCGATTGCGGCGCCGTCCGCCGACATATTTCGCACCGTGCACGTGATGCCGCTGTTTTCAAAGGTGATCTTTCCACCCTTGAAAACACGGTAACGCTGCGCTGCACGCTTCTCGATCATCCGCGTTAATCCATAATGATCTTTGTGAAGTAGTGCATAGAAATTACGTTGAACTAAACTCAATACTGGCGCTACTTGCACAGTGCTTCAGATTTCGTTTACGACGTCGAAGCGGAAGTCACTCCGCCGATTTTCCCCCAAGCCGTTCCTTTGTGGCGCTACGCGCCGATGGAGATATTGATGAAGACCACGTTTTCGCTTCTGTTCGCCGCAGCGCTTTCGCTGTCGTCCATGCCCGCCCACGCCACCAAGCTCGATCTCGCGACCATGAGCTGCAAGCAGTTCCTGGAGAGCGGCGACGACACCATCAAGATGGTGCTGACCTGGATGGACGGCTGGTACAAGGGCGATGAAGAGAACGCGATCATCGACACCGACGTGTTCGTCGAGAACGCCAAGCAGTTCGGCAGCTATTGCGGAAAAAATCCGAACGTCAGCATCGTCACCGCGGCTGACGAAGTGCTCGGCAAGTAGCTTCTGCCGTGACGGCGCGACGCGCGATCACAACCGCGTTTCCCGTCTCGACATGACGCCATCGAGAGCCGCGGTGCGCATTGCGCTCACGCGGCTTTCTTCTTTGATGCTCACCCCGGCAGCATCGCGAACGCGCTCGACACCATCGCCACCGGCTTGTTGTCGGTGGCCGAGAGCAGCGTGACCCGGCCAAAGCTCATGGTGCGCCCGAGTCGCACCACGCGGGCGTCGGCCAGCACGTCCGACGAGGAGACCGCGCGCATGAAATGCGTGGTCTGGTCGACGGTGGTCATCGGACGATAGCCGCGGTTGGCGGCGAGGTTTGCGATCACCATCGCGGTGTCGGCGAGTGCCATCAGCGCCTGGCCGCAGACCACGCCGCCGTTGCGGCACAGCCGTTCCGAGAACGGCATGCGCAGGAGCGCTGCCGGCTGCCAGTCCGGCACGTCCGGCGGCGGCAGGTGCTCGATGCGCTCGACCGACAGATTGAGATCCTGGATCCAGGGGGCAAAGACTTCGCCGAGGATGCGTCGGGCCTCAGAGATGCCGAACTCGGCTTCTGGCTGCGATGGCATTGCTGTCGTTCCCTCCGTATTGTCGCATGTTCGGCATTCCGAGCGGACCGGCGCGGCAAAGTCACCCGGTCTGCTACGGGCCCGTCGGCTTGAAAATGCCTGACTTCGCCCGGTATGATGCCACGGAGTGGGTATGGGTGGGTGATGTTGCGTCGGTATGTCCTCGTGTTTTGTCTGGCCGGGCTCGGCCTGTTGCTGAACGGGTGCACCAAGTGCGGCCCGATCTGGGACGACTGGCTCCATGCGCCGAAATCGTGCAGATCGGACCGGCTCTAGCGGGCCGAGCGGCCCCTGCGGTTGTGACAGGGGTGACAAGGCACGGGCGACCCGCGCCGCCATGGATGATCAAGGAGTACATGATGAAGCTTTTCCGTATGGCCGCGGTGCTGGCTGTTCTGGCGGGACCGACCGTGCTGGCGGGACCGGCCTATGCGCAAATGCCCAATCTCAATTTGCTGCAGGAGGGGCCTGGCAAGACCCCCGAGGAGAAGGCCGCGGAAGCCGAGCGTGACAGGGCCTACAAGGAGACGCTGAAGAAGATTCCGGATTCCAAGGCCTCCAACGATCCCTGGGGCGGCATGCGCTCCGACCCGCCGAAGCAGGCGGCGGCGCCAAAGGCGTCGGCCGCGACCGGTGCGCCGAAGAAGAAATCCGGCACGACCGCCAATTGACCGTCTGCCCGATCGGAGGCGGTTGATGCCTCCGGCCGGGACTCCTCTTTGATCGGCCTGCTTCCTACATTGCGCGGGAGCGTATTGCGTCGAGGAGAGCAGAACATGGCCGATCGTCCGCGGGATCTCGCCGAGCGGATGGCGCGCCGGCGCAAGATGGGCGGCAAGCCCGGCACGAGGGCCGGCGACGGCTATCTGCGCGAGACCTTCACGCTGCCGCGCGCGGCGGCGCGGGAGAGGGCGCAGGCTTTCTTCGCCCGCTACCCCAAGGCCGGCTATATGAGCGCGGTCGAGACCTGGCGCGAGCTGCCCGGCGGCGACATCGAATTCACGATGCGGCGGCTGCCCAGCGCGGATTAGGCCTGGCCCCTATTCGAACGTTTCGGATGTGATGCGGATCCGGAACACGGGCTCCTTGGCCTCGTCCAGCAGCTCCATGTTCCATTCGGAATTTTCCTGGAGCTTGCGGGCGATGCCGGCGGCCATGTCGGCGCAGACGCTGGTCATCTCCTTCCAGGCCAAATCGCGATCGGCAAATTCCGACGCCTGGTCGGCACAGCCGGAATAGCTGCCGTTCCGGATTCGAAAAAAGTAGAGCGGCATGGTTCGTACCGATCGCGCCTGATGGCTCCGTCCCCACGGCCATAATCGCGGCAGTCCAATCCCAAACCATCGGCAGATCAATTCCGGGCGGCTACGGAATAGCCCCGTGGGCGCGGCGAGCGCCCTGCAAGCCATGCCGCCGACGATCTCGGTGCGGCCGTTCAGGCGGTTTTGCGCCCGATCGCCTTCAGCTCCCGATCGATCCTCAGCTGCACCCGCCGGATCGCCAACAGATCGATCTTGGTCTCGGTCCTGCCGGTCTTGATCTGCTCGCCGATCCGGAACTGCCACCGCCAGATCCCGGGAATTGCCGTCTTGGTGACGGTGAACTCGACGCCCCTGTGATTCATGGCGATCTCCCACGATTCACTTCCATCACTGAGAACATGCTGGGCGGCATAATATTCCAGCGAAAGCTCAATCTGTCGGTAGGCCCCGGATACCTCACGGCTATCCCGCAAACGCACGCACTGCCGCCCAGCGGCGGCGCGAGGCCTCTCCCGTGGTTCTCCGGCCAAGAACAGAGTTCCTGGGATGGGTAAGGGCGCCTTCCGGAACGCGGCGGCATGTGCCTTGCTTGGTTCGATGACGGTCAGCAACATGGGCGCGTCATGCCGGGCATTCCCCGCCGCTATTCTCATTTCGTGTTCGGAATCATCCAGTCCGGACTGACCTCGCTGGTCGCCGCGGGCATCGCCAGCCTTCCTGTAGGGAACGCGCTGGACTTCCTCGCGCACTGGATGGTGTCGTGGCTGATCGCATGGGCGGCGATGCTGCCGATCGTGTTGCTCGCGGCGCCGGCGATCCGCGCCTTCTCGCTGCGCCTGACGCGGGAGGAGGGCGGTTCGCAAACCGGCCGGCCGGCATGAAAGGCGGCATGAAAATCGGCATGAAAAAACCCCGCTTGGAGAACCAAGCGGGGAGAAGGTTATTGGAGGCTGAGGTGCTGGGCTGCAACACCATAGCTAGGCGACCCTAGCCGGCTCAGCTTACGACAGCCTGACAAGGCCCGCCGGCGGCAGCGAAAGCCAAGAGCGCGGGGCCGCACACTGGCCCCGCACCGGTCCCAATTTCGACATCCGTTCGCACAACTCAGGACACAACCGCAGGCGAGATTTCGCAATGACGGTGCTGCCATGGGGGAAACGTGGCGTGCCGGCAACGGGGTGGCATCATGGACAACGTAGAGCGGTCATTCGCCGCCGCGACGGCGGCTGGCTTCGTCGTGCTGGTGATCGGGATCGGGTTGCTGGTTCTGCTGTAGGCGGTGTTGGCTGCGGGAGACGGCTCCGGGGTGGAAAGGCCCATGCGCGCCTTTCAAAAACACGAAAACAACCCCATGCACAGTAGCCCGCCTACAAATTCCCTCGTTTAATCAATGGCTTACTTGTAGTATTTGGATACCATATCGGCTCGGACTCGCCTCCATGGCGATCCGAATCTCGATTCCTGTGCCGATTCCCTGAGATCAACGGGCGGCCGCTCCGGCACTGTCGCCAGCGCGTTGCCGCTGGCGAACATCGCCACGCCTGACGCGTCGGCCGGCTGGCCTCGGCTCCTACGCCCTCGTCCCGACGGCCTTAGTGAACCTTGATCGCGTCCAGCGGCAAAAGGAGTTCGGCGGCACGCTCGTCGCGGTCCTTCTTGCGGAACTCGTTTTCCTTGCGCTCGAACTTGCTCATCTCCTCCCGCGCCGCCTCCAGCAGCGGAATGCGCCGGATCGTATCGTGATGCGTGTTGTCCGTCATGACTGAAGTCCCCAGAGTTACGGTCCCATCCAAGAGAAGACCGCAGACCGCGAAAGGTTCGGTGCCGCAGGATTGCGGAATTCTGACGGCGCGCAGGGCATCCGTCTTTGATGCGTGTCAGAGAGCGCCAAGATCCGGGTAGTGGCCTGTCCTAAGCCCCAGTGGCCTAAGTTGAATTTGGCAGCGGCCTGGTTTGATCCATATCAGGTGCTCCGGTCGTTTCTCCGCGTACGGATTGTTCGTTCAATCTGGCAACGGAGCCACAATGAAACCGGATCGGGATCATGCAACGAAGCATGGGAAGTGCACTCGATGCGACGCTGAGATCGTGAGGATCACAGAGATTGCCGATCCGAGGACAGGTCGGATGTTCACAATTGCTGAATGTCGAAACGGGCACCTGACGTGGGATCCTAAGTAAGGCCGCCTCAGTGGGCGGCCGCTTTGGCAAAAGAACATATTGCGAACCTAGAACAAATAGGGTACATTGATTTTATCGCCGCGCCGCCTCGCCAGCCGTTTGTCCCTCTAGCGAATCCTCGCCATAAGGAGCACGACCCAATGTCCACCACTGCCCTGCGTATCGTCGAAGGATCTTCCATGGACAAGAGTAAAGCTCTGGCCGCCGCGCTCTCCCAGATCGAGCGGCAGTTCGGCAAGGGCTCGGTGATGAAGCTCGGCAAGAACGACCGTTCGATGGATGTCGAGGCGGTCTCCTCGGGCTCGCTCGGGCTCGATATCGCGCTCGGGATCGGCGGCCTGCCGAAGGGACGCGTCGTGGAGATCTACGGGCCGGAATCCTCGGGCAAGACCACGCTGGCGCTGCACACGGTTGCGGAAGGGCAGAAGAAGGGCGGCATCTGCGCCTTCATCGACGCCGAGCACGCGCTCGACCCGGTCTATGCGCGCAAGCTGGGCGTCAATATCGACGAACTGCTGATCTCGCAGCCGGACACCGGCGAGCAGGCGCTGGAAATCTGCGACACGCTGGTGCGCTCCGGCGCGGTCGACGTGCTGGTGATCGATTCGGTCGCGGCGCTGGTGCCGAAGGCCGAACTCGAGGGCGAGATGGGCGATGCGCTGCCGGGTCTGCAGGCCCGCCTGATGAGCCAGGCGCTGCGCAAGCTGACGGCGTCCATCAACAAGTCCAATACCATGGTGATCTTCATCAACCAGATCCGCATGAAGATCGGTGTGATGTACGGCTCGCCGGAGACCACCACCGGCGGCAATGCGCTGAAATTCTATGCCTCCGTCCGCCTCGACATCCGCCGCATCGGCGCGATCAAGGAGCGCGACGAAGTGGTCGGCAACACCACGCGCGTCAAGGTCGTCAAGAACAAGCTGGCGCCGCCGTTCAAGCAGGTCGAGTTCGACATCATGTACGGCGAGGGCGTCTCCAAGATGGGCGAGATCCTCGATCTCGGTGTCAAGGCCGGCATCGTCGAGAAATCCGGCGCATGGTTCTCCTATGACAGCCAGCGTCTTGGCCAGGGCCGCGAGAATTCGAAAGCGTTCCTGAAGGCCAACCCCGACATCACCGCCAAGATCGAGACCTCGATCCGCCAGAACTCCGGCCTGATCGCCGAGCAGATTCTCGCCGGCAGCCCCGAGCGTGACGCCGACGGCGAGGAGCCGGGGGACGAGTAAGCTTCAACAGTAGAGTTTTTCGCGAGGAGCGGGCGCTGAGGACGTTGAGTTGCCGACGTCTTCGGCGCCTGTTTCGTTTTGCGTGGGGTGAGCGGGGCCATGAAGAATGTGATCCTGACCAGTTCGTCCGGAAGCGGGCTCGCCCGATCGGGTTTGGCGGAGCTTGTCATTTCATCCTCGTTTCACTTTGAGTGGGGACCGCTGCCCTCGCCCGAGAAGCTCGCAGCCTTTTTCGCGGCGCGTTCGGCGAATCTCGGGCCAGGTGATCATTGGTCTGACTGGGGCATCCGGTGGCCCAAGGGCATCAAGGACCGCAAAGACTTGTCCCTTGCGGACTTCTGCGAGCAATATGACGTGGTTGAACTTTGGTTCGACCCAGCTCCCCGGGATCAATTGCAGCTCGTCTGCCTGCTGGACCACCTCAGCTCCTGCTCCTCGCTGGTGCCAAAGCTTAAACTTCGACTTGTGGCATCCGAGCTGACGACGGAACGCGGTGAAGATCTCGCTGCGTCCGAGCCGCACATTCATGTCGTGCCTGTTAGGGCCCAGGAGTTCGAGACTGCCCGGTTGGCGTGGTCGGCCTACCGCGCGACGACCCCTGAGGCCTGCGTCGATCTCCTTCACCAGGATCTCAGTGCATTGCTGATGCTGCGCCCGGCCTTGCTCGATCTCCTAGCAGAACTCCCGTCGCCTTCGACGGGACTCGGTGCGACGGAGATGCGGTTCTTGGAGATGCTTGCCAGAGGGTTTGCGAACACGGGTGCGTTGTTTCACCTGCGCTCGCATCGGCGCACGTTCGTGTTTGGAGAGACTGAGTTGGGTCGGTTGCTCGACGGGCTCGCGCTCGGCCCCAGGCCCGCAGTGGCCGGATTGGACGACGAACTGCGCACGATCGACCGCGAGAATCACAGGGATCGGCATGCCGCATATGTCCGCAGCCGACTGTCACTGACCGAGTTCGGGGAGGCCGTCCTGGCTCATCAGGAAGATTTCAGTCGCCACAACCGGATCGACCGCTGGTGGGGCGGCACGCACCTGACCAACGATCGGCTGTGGCGTTACGGCCATGTTTTGACGAAGCCTTGAGACCACGGCATGACCCGGCTAATTGTCACAACCGACTCGTCCATCGCCGGCGCCATTCAACAGGCGGGCCTTGCCGACCTCGTGATTGCGATCGAGCGCCGGCTGGTCTGGGGACCGCTGCCGACCGATGCAGAGCTGGACGCGTTCTTTGCGCCGCGTAGGACGCAGCCTCGCGGGCTTCATTGGCTCGACGATACGCCGTCCTGGCGTCTCGACGGATCAAGCGCGAAGGATCGAGGACTGATCGAACTGCTCGCGGAATATGACACGGTCGAGTTTTGGCGAGGGCCGGAGCCAAATGCGCAATTGATCCTGCTCTGGCTGCTCGATCATTGGGGCCGCCGACACGATGCAAATCCTGGCTTTGTCGTGCGCTCCCTGTTCTTGGGTGTCAGGGATGTCGACCCACCGCGAAGCGAACTCTACCCGCCGGCTGTCGCGATCACAGCTCGTCAACTCAAATCGGCCCGCCGTGCATGGCGGGCCTATCGTGCGCCGACCCCGCAAAGGTGGCCGGATCTCTTCAAGACGGATTTGAGCTGGTTGCCACAACTCGGCCCTCACGTGAGGGCTCTGCTCAACGAACTTCCGCGCCCTGCCTCAGGCCTTGGAGCCACGGAAGCGCGGATACTCCAGCTCATCGCGCGAGGCGGCATGCAGCCTTTCGATGTCTTCCCGGGCCATCAGAAGTGCAACGAGCCGGATGTGTATGGTTATTGGGAAGTTGGAGCGCTGCTTGACGGTCTTGCGCGCTGCGAGAGGCCGGCCGTGGCGGGACTGGATGAAGGTCCGTTTTCACTAGAGATGCACGACGATTCAAGTCGCTTCGATCGGTACAAGCGGTCGCAGTTGTCGCTGACCGAGTTCGGCAAGGCGGTGCTGGGAGGCGACCAGGATTTTCGCCGGCACAACCGGATTGATCGCTGGTGGGGCGGCACTCACCTGACCAACGAGCGTCTCTGGCGGTGGGACCCCGAGACGCGCTCGTTGATCGCGCCCTAAATGCGTGTTCCGTGCCGTAAGGTGGGTTGGCGAAGCGTAACCCACCTCTTCCATTTCCTCGGAGACAGAAGTGGTGGGTTACGCCAGCGACTGCGCTTTGCGCAGCCCGCCAGCTAACCCACCCTACGATCCGTCACTCCGCGGCTTCCGCGTAATCGCTCACCGGCGGGCACGAGCACACCAGATTGCGGTCGCCATAGACGTTGTCGACGCGCCCGACCGGGGACCAATATTTGTCCGTGCGCGAGGTGCCCGCGGGGAAGCAGCCCTCGACGCGGGTGTAAGCGCGCTTCCAATCGTCGTCCGCGATGTCGTGCACGGTGTGCGGG
This sequence comes from Bradyrhizobium sp. WSM4872, assembly GCF_055811715.1. NCBI lineage: Bacteria > Pseudomonadati > Pseudomonadota > Alphaproteobacteria > Hyphomicrobiales > Nitrobacteraceae > Bradyrhizobium > Bradyrhizobium sp. WSM4872. The sequence continues at coordinate 315,434 of NZ_JBVVPT010000002.1, forward strand.
GCGTGGCGCAAGGGCGAAGCCTCGATCTTGAAGCGGCCGGCTTCGACCTCGGCGATTTCCTTCCGGATCGCGATCATGGCATCGCAGAAGCGATCGAGCTCCGCCTTGGATTCCGACTCGGTCGGCTCGATCATCAGCGTGCCCGGCACCGGGAAGCTCATGGTCGGCGCGTGGAAGCCGTAATCGATCAGGCGCTTTGCGATGTCGTCGACGGTGACACCTGAGGTCGTCTTCAGCGCGCGGGGGTCGACGATGCATTCATGTGCGACGTGGCCCTTCTCGTTCTTGTAGAGCACCGGGAAGTGCGCATCGAGCCTGGCTGCGACGTAGTTGGCGTTGAGGATCGCGATCTCGGTGGCGCGCTTGAGGCCTTCGCCGCCCATCATCAGAATGTAGATGTAGGAGATGGTGAGGATCGAAGCCGAGCCGAACGGCGCCGCCGAGACCGGCCCCACAGGCGCGTTCCCGTCCGTCGCGGGATGGCCGGGGAGGAACGGCGCAAGGTGCGCCTTGACGCCGATCGGGCCCATGCCGGGGCCGCCGCCGCCATGCGGGATGCAGAAGGTCTTGTGCAGATTGAGATGGCTGACATCGGCGCCGTAATCGCCGGGCCGGGACAAGCCGACCTGCGCGTTGAGGTTGGCGCCGTCGAGATAAACCTGCCCGCCATGGCCGTGCACGATGTCGCAGATCTCGCGAATGTGCTCCTCGAACACGCCATGGGTCGAAGGATAGGTGATCATGACGGCGGCAAGGTCGTTCGAATGCTTCTCGGCCTTGGCGCGGAGGTCGTTGACATCGACGTCGCCATTTTTCTCGCAGGCAACAACCACCACGTCCATGCCAACCATCGCGGCGGAAGCCGGGTTGGTGCCGTGGGCGGAGGAAGGGATCAGGCAGATCTTGCGATGCGTCTCGCCACGCGCCGCGTGATAACCGCGGATGGCCAGAAGCCCGGCATATTCTCCTTGCGCGCCGGAATTCGGCTGCAGCGAGATCGCGTCATAGCCGGTAATATCGCACAGCCATTTCTCCAGGCGCGCGAACAACGCGTGATAGCCACGTGCCTGCTCGCGCGGGGCGAAAGGATGCAACGAGCCGAACTCGGGCCAGGTCAGCGGCATCATCTCGGTGGTCGCGTTCAGCTTCATGGTGCACGAGCCGAGCGGGATCATCGCGCGGTCGAGCGCGAGGTCGCGATCGCTGAGCTTGCGCATGTAGCGCAGCATCTCGGTCTCCGAGCGATGCGCGTGGAACACCGGGTGGGTGAGAAAGGCGGTCGCGCGCTTCAGCGCCTCCGGCAGCGCCTCGCGCGTGGTCGCGTCGATCTCGGCATAGGCAAGCTGGCCACCGAAGGCGCGCCAGACCGCTTCCACGGTCGCCGGCGTCGTGGTCTCGTCGAGCGCGATCCGCAAGCTGTCTTCCCCAACGCCGAGATTGATCTTCTCGGCGGCCGCGCGCGCGATGATCTCGGCACGCTTCGCGCCTGCATCCACGCTGAGCGTGTCGAAGAAGCTGTCGGACTGTAGCGCAAAGCCGAGCTTGCGCAGGCCTGCGGCCAGCACCGCCGTGCGGCGATGCACATTGCGCGCGATCTGCGTCAAGCCTTCGGGACCGTGATAGACCGCATACATCGAGGCGATCACGGCGAGCAGCACCTGCGCGGTGCAGATGTTGGAGGTCGCCTTCTCGCGGCGGATGTGCTGCTCGCGGGTCTGCAGCGCGAGACGGTAGGCCGGCATCCCGCGCGAGTCCACGGAGAGGCCGACGATGCGGCCGGGCAGCGAACGCTTCAGCGCATCGCGCACCGCCATATAGGCCGCGTGCGGGCCGCCATAACCCATCGGCACGCCGAAGCGCTGGGCAGAGCCGATGGCGATGTCGGCGCCGAGCTCGCCGGGCGAGGCGAGCAGTGTCAGCGCCAGCAGATCGGCGGCGATGACCGCGAGCGCGCCCTTGGCCTTCAGGCTGGCGATCGCGGGCCTGAGGTCGCGCACGGCGCCTGACGAGCCCGGGTATTGCAGCAGCGCGCCAAGCACGTCGGTCTTGTCGAGATCGGTGAGGGGATCGCCGACGACCAGGGTCCAGCCCAGGGGCTCCGCGCGGGTGCGCATCACGGCGAGCGTCTGCGGATGCACGTCCTTGTCGACGAAGAAGGCCTTTGCTTCGACCCGCGAGTGTCGCTCGGCGAGCGCCATCGCTTCGGCGGCCGCGGTTGCCTCGTCGAGCAGCGAGGCGTTGGCGACGTCGAGCCCGGTGAGATCGCAGATCATGGTCTGGAAGTTGAGCAGCGCCTCCAGCCGGCCCTGGCTGATCTCGGGCTGGTAGGGCGTGTACGCGGTGTACCAGGCCGGGTTCTCCAGAATGTTGCGCTGGATCACCGCAGGCAGGATCGTGCCGGAATAGCCCTGGCCGATCAGCGAGGTGAAGACCTGGTTCTGGGCGGCGAGCTCGCCCATATGCGCGATCGCCTCGGTTTCGCTGAGCGGCTTGCCGAGATCGAGTGGGGCAGCCTGCCGGATCGAGGCCGGCAGCGTCTGCGCCATCAGCGCGTCGACGCTGTTCGCGCCGACCGCCTCGAGCATCGCGGTGACGTCGCGGGCGGAAGGGCCGATGTGGCGGCGAACGAAGGCGGTGGTGTCGCCGTTGGATTTGCGGTGCGCGGTCATCATGGGTCCTCGCTTTAGGTCATCTGTCGTCGTCGTCATCGTCCGCGAAGGCGGACGGTCCAGTACGCCGCGGCTTCTCGGTTCAATCCGTGCTGCCGGTGGCTACTGGATGCCCCGCCTTCGCGGGGCATGACGATCGGTTGGGTCTGCATCATCTCACGCCGTATGGGCCTTGTACGCCGCTTCGTCCATGAGACCGCCGAGCTCGCTCTTGTCGGCCATCTTGATCTTGAAGAACCAGGCCGCGCCTTGCGCATCCGAGTTCACCAGCGCGGGCTCGGCAGCGAGCGCGGCGTTGGTCTCGAGCACTTCGCCCGTCACAGGCGCATAGACGTCCGATGCGGCCTTCACCGATTCCACGACGGCGGCGGCTTCCGCCTTCTTCAGCGTGCGGCCGAGCTTGGGCAATTCGACGAACACGACGTCGCCGAGCTGCGACTGCGCGTAGTCGGTGATGCCGACGGTGGCGACATCGCCGTCGATCGCAAGCCATTCGTGGTCGGAGGTGTACAGCGTCGTGGTCATTGTCTCGGTCCTCAGCGTTTGTAGGTGTTTTTCACGAAGGGCATGGCGGCGATTTGCACGGCCAGGCGTTGGCCGCGCACTTCGGCGAAGAGTTTTGTGTCGATCGCGCTCGATGCGGTGGGCACATAGCCCATCGCGACCGGCGCATTCAGGCTCGGGCCGAAACCGCCCGAGGTGACCTTTCCGATCGGCTCGGCGGAGGTCGCATTCGCAAACAGCAGCGCGCCCTCGCGCACCGGCGCGCGGCCCTCGGTGCGCAGGCCGACACGGCGGCGGGATGCGCCGTGATCGAAATGAGCGAGAATCTTTTCCGCGCCGGGGAAGCCGCCGGCACGCGCGCCGCCGGTGCGGCGGCTCTTCTGCACCGACCATTCCAGTGCCGCCTCGACCGGCGTGGTCGCGGTATCGATGTCATGGCCGTAAAGACAAAGCCCGCCCTCGAGCCGCAGGCTGTCACGGGCGCCGAGCCCGATCGGCATGACGTCAGCATTGTCCAGCAGCGCCTTGGCGAGCCGTTCGGCATCCTCCGCAGGAACCGAAATCTCGAATCCATCCTCGCCCGTGTAGCCGGAGCGCGAGACGAAGCAGTCGAGGCCGGCGACCTTGTGCGGGCCGGAATCCATGAACTTCATGGCGGGTGCCTCTGCACATAATTTCGCCAGCGCCGATTCCGCCTTCGGCCCCTGCAGCGCGATCAGCGCGCGGTCGGAGAGCTGCTCGATGATGCAGTCGTCCGAAAGATTCGCGCGCAGATGCGCCTCGTCCTCGGCCTTGCAGGCGGCATTGACGACCAGGAAGAGGTGATCGCCGAAATTGGCGACCATCAGATCGTCCAGAATCCCGCCTTCGGCATTGGTGAACTGGGCGTAGCGCTGCCGGCCCGGCGCGATCGCCAAAATATCCTGCGGCACCAGCCGTTCCAGCGCGCGGGCGGCGTCTTCGACCTTGCCGGATTTCGGCCGGAGCGCGATCTGGCCCATGTGGGAGACGTCGAACAGGCCGGCTGCGTTGCGGGTATGAAGGTGCTCCTTCAGGACTCCGGCCGGATATTGCACGGGCATGTCATAGCCCGCGAACGGCACCATCTTGCCGCCGAGCGAAACATGCAGGTCGTAAAGGGGGGTGCGTTTCAGGGAGTCTTTGTCGTCACGTGCAAGCATCGGGGGGGCCCTCGGCGGTTCCCCGGGAACGATTTCCCGTGGACACCAGTCGAAGCCCCATCTGTCGCTGTGCCTGAGAGTATTATCCCGTCGGCGGACGCTGTCCGGATCTAAACCCGTCGGCGCCTCTTTCCAGATGCTGTCAAAGCCACGCGGTCCTTTTGCCTGAGAGTTTCCGGGGCGGTTGCTCCTTCGGCGCCGGCTACCAGTGCCGGTCTCTCCCGACGTGGCCGTACGATACAGATGGGTAAAGACCACAGGCCGGCCAAGCCTGTCAACGCGGCATCGGCGGCTTTCCAACGGATTACGCGACTGCGGCAACGCCTTGATCTGGCTGCACAGTTTCTGGACAGCGAAGCTGGCCTTGTCTAAAAGCGCTTTGACCCGCAGATATCAGCCCAAACTCGCGGTTTGGATGGCTGGAAGGCGGGTGCAAGCACACCCGATTGGATGAACATGAGCGGCGTCAACGAGATCAGGTCGACCTTTCTGAACTTCTTTGCCGAGAACGGCCACGAGATCGTGTCGTCCTCGCCATTGGTGCCGCGCAACGATCCGACGTTGATGTTCACCAATGCCGGCATGGTGCAGTTCAAGAACGTCTTCACCGGCGTCGAGAAGCGGCCCTATCAGCGCGCCACCACGTCGCAGAAATGCGTTCGCGCCGGCGGCAAGCACAACGACCTCGATAATGTCGGTTACACCGCGCGCCATCTCACCTTCTTCGAGATGCTCGGCAACTTTTCGTTCGGCGACTATTTCAAGGAGCGCGCGATCGAGCTGGCCTGGACGCTGATCACGAAGGAGTTCGGGCTCAAGAAGGACAAGCTGCTCGTCACTGTCTACCACACCGACGACGAGGCGGCCGGGCTGTGGAAGAAGATCGCGGGCTTTTCCGAGGACCGCATCATCCGCATCCCGACCTCGGACAATTTCTGGGCGATGGGCGACACCGGCCCGTGCGGTCCGTGCTCGGAGATCTTCATCGATCGCGGCGAGCACATCTGGGGCGGCCCTCCGGGCTCCCCGGAGGAGGATGGCGACCGCTTCCTCGAATTCTGGAATCTGGTGTTCATGCAGTACGAGCAGGTGACGAAGGAGGAGCGCGTGGATCTGCCGCGTCCCTCGATCGACACCGGCATGGGCCTTGAGCGCATGGCCTGCATCATGCAGGGCGTCGACAGCGTGTTCGAGACCGATCTGTTCCGTCATTTGATCGACGCGACCGCGTCGGCTCTCGGAAGCGGACCGGACGAGAAGACCGTCGCCTCGTTCCGCGTCATCGCCGACCATCTGCGTTCGTCGGCCTTCCTCGTCGCCGACGGCGTGCTGCCCTCGAACGAGGGCCGCGGCTATGTGCTGCGCCGGATCATGCGCCGTGCGATGCGCCATGCGCAGCTGCTCGGTGCCAAAGAGCCGCTGATGCATCGCCTGGTCTGGGCGCTGGTGCGCGAGATGGGCCAGGCCTATCCGGATTTGATGCGCGCGGAAAATCTGATCGAGGAAACGCTGCGGCTGGAAGAGACGCGCTTCCGCAAGACGCTGACGCGCGGCCTCGCCATTCTCGACGAGAAGAGTGCTTCCTTGAAGAAGGGCGACATGTTCGACGGCGACGTCGCCTTCACGCTGTACGACACCTACGGCTTCCCGCTCGATTTGACGCAGGACGCGCTGAAGTCGCGCGGCATCAGCGTCGACCAGGCCTCGTTCACCGATGCGATGGAGCGTCAGAAGGCCAAGGCGCGCGAATCCTGGAAGGGGTCTGGCGAAGCTGCTTCCGAGGCGATCTGGTTCCCGCTGCGTGAGAAGCTCGGCGCAACCGAATTCCTGGGTTACGAGACCGAGAGCGCCGAAGGCGTGGTGACCGCGCTGGTCAAGGACGGCAAGGAAGTCGCGAGCCTCAAGGCCGGCGACACCGGCGCGATCGTGCTGAACCAGACGCCGTTCTACGCGGAGTCCGGCGGCCAGGTCGGCGACACCGGCGTATTGACCGGCGAGGGGGGCATCAAGTTCCGCGTCACCGATACGCAGAAGAAGCTCGGCGATTTCTTTGTTCACGTCGGCACGGTCGAGAGCGGCGAGCTGAAGCTCGGCACCGCGCTGCAGCTCGAAGTGGACCACGGCAGGCGCTTTTCGATCCGCGCGCATCACTCGGCGACCCATCTCATCCACGAGGCGCTGCGCCAGGTGCTCGGCGACCACATTGCCCAGCGCGGCTCGATGGTCGCGCCGGACCGTTTGCGTTTCGACTTCGTGCATCCGAAGCCGATCACGGCTGAAGAACTCGCGCGCGTCGAGGACATCGCCAACGACGTGGTGCTGGAGAATGACGAGGTCTCGACCCGCGTCATGGGTGTGGACGAGGCCCGCGAGGCCGGCGCGCGTGCGCTGTTCGGCGAGAAATATGGCGACGAGGTTCGCGTCGTCTCGATGGGGCGGACCGCGCGCGAGCGCGGCGCCAACGCGCTCGGCTGGTCGGTCGAACTGTGCGGCGGCACCCATGTCAGGCGCACCGGCGACATCGGGCTGATCACGCTGACGGGCGAGAGCGCGGTGGCTTCGGGCGTGCGCCGGATCGAGGCGCTGACCGGCAACTACGCGCGCAAACATGCCAACGACACCATGGCGCTGGCGAAGACCGCGGCCCACGAACTGCGCACCTCGATCGACGACGTCCCGGCGCGCATTGCCGCGCTGATGGAGGAGCGCAAGAAGCTCGAGCGCGAGCTCTCCGACGCCCGCAAGAAGCTGGCGATGGGCGGCGGTGCAGCTTCGAGCAACGGCGCAGCCTCCGGCGTGCGCGAGGTTGGCGACGTCAAGCTGATGGCGCGCGCGGTCGAGGGCATCGAGATGAAGGATCTCAAGAGCCTTGCCGACGACGGCAAGAAGCAGATCGGCTCCGGCGTCGTCGCCATCGTCGGCGTCACCGAGGATGGCAAGGCCGGCGTCGTGGTTGGCGTCACCGCGGACCTCACCTCGCGTTTCAATGCAGTTAATCTGGTGAAGGTCGCCTCCGAGGCGCTCGGCGGCAAGGGCGGCGGCGGCCGTCCCGACATGGCCCAGGCCGGCGGCCCTGATGGTGCGAATGCGGCCGCGGCGCTCACGGCGATCGAAAAAGCCATGACTGAACAAAAATCGACCGGCGCGTAGGCAGGTGCGCCCCGTTCCGCGAGGACGTGGCTCAACCGATCCCGATCTGAGGGATCGCCTCTACGAATTGTTGGAGCACGATCCGCTGGCCTACTCGGTCGGATCGCGCTTCATCCAGCTGATCATCGGCGTCATCGTGCTCGACGTCGCCGCGATGATCCTTGCCTCGGTGCCGGAGCTGGATGCGCAATTCGGCGCGCTGTTCGCGGGCATCTCCATCCTCTCCGTGATCGTGTTCGCGCTGGAATATGCCGCGCGGCTGTGGACGGTGGCGGGCCATACCCAGCGCACGGCGTCCGCGCTGTCCGACCGGCTCAGCTATGTCTTCTCCGCACTCGGCATCATCGATCTCCTCGCGTTCCTGCCTGCCGCGGTCGTGCTGGCCACGGGCCGGCACGCGACGCTGGCAGCGCTCGGCGTGCTGCCGTTCTTCAAGCTGGTGCGCTATTCGCCCGCGATGCGCTCGCTGCTCGCGGCCGTGCACGCGGAGCGGCGGGCGCTGATCGGCTGCATCGTCATCCTGATCGGCGCGGTGCTGACGTTTGCCTCGCTGCTCTACGCCATCGAGCGCGATGTGCAGCCGGACAAGCTCGGCACCATTCCGCAGGCGATGTGGTGGGCGATCGTGACGCTCGGCACCGTCGGCTACGGCGACGTCGTGCCGGTGACGGCGCTCGGAAAGTTCATCTCCGTCTTCACCATCATCAGCGGATTTGCCATGATCGCGCTGCCGGTCGCGATCATCTCGACGGCCTTTGCGGAAGAGGTGAAGCGGCGCGACTTCGTGGTCACCTGGGGCATGCTGGCGCGGGTGCCGCTGTTCTCGCATCTCAGCGCATCCGAGATCGCCGACATCATGCGGCTGCTGCGGGCGCGCACGATCGAGCAGGGCGAGATCCTGGTGCGGCGGGGCGATGCGGCTTCGTCGATGTATTTCATCACCGCCGGCGAGGTCGAGATCGCGCTGCCGAACCAGCAGGTGCGGCTCGCGGATGGCACCTTCTTCGGCGAGATCGCGCTGCTGCACAAAACAAAACGCAGCGGCACGGTGACGGCGACGCGCAAGACCCGGCTGCTGGTGCTCGACGCCCAGGACTTTCATGCCCTGATCGAACGCATGCCGACGCTCGCCGCGCACGTCCACAGGACGGCGAAGGCGCGGCTGGAGGGCAGCGGCGATCTTGCGGTAGCAGAGCTGGCGCAGGCGGAGCGCGAAGGCACCGACCGCTGAGGGCTCAGCCTTTCTTCAGGAAGACGTACACCGCCGAGTAGGGTGCGCTCTTGAAATCGCCGGCCTTGTCGCAAGAACCTTCGAGCTTGCCGCCATGGGTGTTGATGCGCTGAACCGTCGTAACCGGCGTGAGGACGCCGCTGCCGCGGTGGGCGGTCACTTCCAGCTTCAGCCAGGGAATGTCGGCCGCGGTCGCGCCAGGCGCATTGCCGGCGGCCTTGGCGGCCACCGCGCTGCCGTCGGCATGCTCCCAGTTCGGTCCGGCATAGTGCCGGCCGATCGTCTTGCCCTCAGACAACAGCGTGGCGATCGGTTCGCGGAACGCCCAGGCGAGCTTGCCGTCGGTGCCGGCCTTGCACTCATAGACCTGCGCGCCCTCGGCGTGGACGCTGAGCACGACAGTCTCGCCGGGCGCGGCGATGGCGTCGGGGAGCGGGTCGGCGGCCACAGCCGGTCCAGCGAGCAGCAACAGGCAGGGGACGGCAAGCTTGATCGACATGGTCACATCTCCGCGAAAGGCCTCAAAAAGAACGGGCCGCGCTTGCGACGCGGCCCGTGATGATGCCTGGCCCAGTCGGGCGAAATTGCGGACGGCTTACGCCGCCAGCGCCTTGCCCAGATTCTCGGCGACCTTGTCGAGGAAGCCGGTGGTCGAGAGCCAGCGCTGGTCGGCGCCGACCAGGAGCGCGAGGTCCTTGGTCATGTAGCCTTCCTCGACGGTGTCGACGCAGACCTTCTCCAGGGTGTTCGCGAACTTGGCGAGCTCGGCATTGTTGTCGAGCTTGGCGCGGTGCGACAGGCCGCGGGTCCAGGCGAAGATCGACGCGATCGAGTTGGTCGAGGTCTCCTTGCCCTTCTGGTGCTCGCGGTAGTGGCGGGTCACCGTGCCGTGGGCGGCTTCGGCTTCCACCGTCTTGCCGTCGGGGGTGAGGAGAACCGAGGTCATCAGGCCGAGCGAGCCGTAGCCCTGCGCCACCGTGTCGGACTGCACGTCGCCGTCGTAGTTCTTGCAGGCCCAGACGTAACCGCCGGACCATTTCAGCGCCGAAGCCACCATGTCGTCGATCAGGCGGTGCTCGTAGGTCAGGCCCTTGGCGTCGAATTCCTTCTTGAACTCGCGCTCATAGATGTCCTGGAAGATGTCCTTGAAGCGTCCGTCATAGACCTTCATGATCGTGTTTTTGGTCGAGAGATAGACCGGGTAGTTGCGCAGCAGGCCGTAGTTCAACGACGCGCGGGCGAAGTCGATGATGGAATCGTCGAGATTGTACATCTGCATCGCGACGCCGGCGCCCGGGGTCTTGAACACTTCCTTCTCGATCACGGTGCCGTCCTCGCCGACGAACTTCATCGTCAGCGTACCCTTGCCCGGGAACTTGATGTCGGTGGCGCGATACTGGTCGCCATAGGCGTGGCGGCCGATGATGATCGGCTTGGTCCAGCCGGGAACCAGGCGCGGCACGTTCTTGCAGATGATCGGCTCGCGGAAGATCACGCCGCCGAGGATGTTGCGGATGGTGCCGTTCGGCGACTTCCACATCTGCTTGAGATTGAACTCCTTCACCCGGGCCTCGTCCGGAGTGATGGTGGCGCACTTGACGCCGACGCCGACCTTCTTGATGGCCTCGGCGGCGTCGATCGTCACCTGATCGTTGGTGTGGTCGCGGTACTCCATTCCCAGGTCGAAATATTGCAGCTCGACATCCAGGAACGGGTTGATCAGCTTGTCCTTGATGTACTGCCAGATGATCCGAGTCATCTCGTCGCCATCGAGTTCGACGACGGGGTTGGACACCTTGATTTTTGCCATGATCGGGGAAGCCTCTTGGGAACGGCGCTTTTGGCGCGCCACGGGAATATCCGCCGCCTCTTAGCACCGGGACGCGGCCGGCGAAAGCCAAGGGATTATGCACTTTTAGCTCATCCAGCCTCCGCAGATGGGGGGCGGGAGCAGCCCCGCCGCGGGGGCCGGGGTGAAGTTTCACGCGAGATTCAAAAGTCGAATCCAACCCGTTATTTCTCTTGAGAATTTCGTCAGGACAGGCAAACGACAGGCGAACGGGCAGCCGGCCCGAGAGCAGGTCAAGACCGGGTCGAGACCAGGTCAGGACCGGCCTTGAATCAAATCCTAAGAGCGCCTGTCCAAGGCCTTGAGAACCAGTGTGAAAGCGAAGCGAGATGTCGGGGACTGACAAGAGCAAGGCGGGCCTTTCCCTCGACGGTCCCATCGTCATCTTGGTCGAGCCGCAGCTTGGCGAAAACATCGGCATGGCCGCGCGCGCCATGGGCAATTTTGCACTTTCCGCGCTGCGCATCGTCAACCCCCGCGACGGCTGGCCGAACATCGCCGCCCAGCGCGCGGCCGCGGGCGCCGACCATATTCTGGAAAAGGTCGAATTGTTCGACACGGTCGGTGAGGCCGTCGCCGACCTCGACCTGCTGTTCGCCACCACGGCGCGCCCCCACGACCAGGCCAAGCCGGTGGTGGGGCCGGAAGCCGCAGCTAGCGAGATTTCAGGGCACGTCGCGGCGGGCGGCAAGGCCGGTATCCTGTTCGGCCGGGAGCGCTGGGGCCTCACCAACGAGGAGGTCGGGCTCGCCAACCGCATCATCACCTTCCCGGTCAATCCGGGCTTTGCCTCGCTCAACCTCGCCCAGGCCGTGCTCCTGGTCGGCTACGAATGGTTCAAGCGGGCGACCTCCGGCGAGCTGCCGCACGCCATGCCGGAGCGCTCCGAGCGCGCCTCGCAGCACCAGATGCAGGCGTTCTTCGACAATCTGATCCGCGAGCTCGATCGCGTCGAATTTCTGCGCCCGGCCGAGAAGCGCGACACCATGCTGGTGAACCTGCGCAACATCTTCAGCCGGATGGAGCCGACCAAGCAGGACATGCACACTCTCCACGGGGTGGTGATGGCGATCGCAGAAGGACGGAAAGGCCCGGCCAAGGGCGGCGTGCTCGACGGCGAGCAGGCCACGCGGCTGCGTGCGCTTTTGGCCGAGCACGGGCAGGGCGGCGGCGTGCCCGACAGTGGCTCCACCGTACGCGGCCTCGCCCGCCTGCTCCGCCGCAACCCGACCGATGCCGAGCGCCTGCTGTGGCAGGCCCTAACCCGTGATCGCCGCTTCGCAGGCGGGTTCAAGCGCCAGACCCCTGTGGGGCGGCACATCCCGGACTTCGTTTCGTTCCCGCACCGGATCGCGATCGAGCTGGTGAACGCGGGGGAGGGGGAGACCATCGCGGCGGACCGTGCGGGACGGCGGATGTGGCTCGAGGCGCGGGATTATCGGGTGATCGAGATGCGGGCGGCGGATGTGGAGCGGGATCTTGAGGCGGAGCTGGTGCGGCTGCAGGGGATGATCGAGCAAAGCGTGTAGCTCTCGTAGCGTGGGCAAAGCGAAGCGTGCCCACCACCATGTGCTCGAGAGCTGAGACAGGAGTGGTGGGCACGGCGCTACGCGCCTTTGCCCACCTACGAGACCGTCATCCACGCCCGCGCTGCACGTCGCGGTCGACCGCGATCCACGTCGCCTTCGCGACCGCCAGCAACCTCCCGGCTTCATCGTGCGCGGCTGCTTCGGCGGTGCGTTTGCGGTCGTCGCGGCCCGTGGGCCAGGCCGTGATGACGCAGCGGTCGCCGGCACGCGGGCGGGCTTCGATCCGAACCGACATGCGGCCCAGCAGCAGCGGCGTCCGGTCGAAGCTGCCGGTCTGCTGATCGCAATTGCAGGCAAAGCCGGTGGGACAATCGAGCGCGGACCAGAGGAATTCGGGGGCGACGAGACCGTCTTCGGCGGCGAGATTTGGATCGGGCGTCCAGCTCGCTGCGAGAACGGCGTTGTGACCACGGAGCGAGCCGGCAAAAATGCGCAGGCCGTCTCCCTTCGCCCTCGCGGGACCGCAGACGAAACATGTCGGCAGCGGATGCTCGTGCGGCTTCACCGGCGTCAACAATTCGGCCGCGCACGCCTCCTCGAAGCTGGCTGTTTCCACGCGCGCAAGCTCGACGCTTGCCGGCCGCCCGGTCGCGACGATCTTGTCGCCGTCGCGAAGCTCCCATGTGCCGTCGTTCGTCGCGACCGCATCGAGCGGCGTGTCCAGCGGCGGCGGTGCGCGCAGCGTCACCTCCGCGGTGCCGGGAATGTGGCGGGCCAGCCGGCCGCAGACATAGCCGCCGTTGCCGGAGTTGGGAGGACCGCAAAAGCGCTTGTCGATGATGATCTGTGTCATCGGTTTTGTTCTCTCTTCCCCTTGTACCTTACCTGATCTTGAGGACAATTCGCCCCTGAACCGTTCGGTTGGCCACCGCACGCATGGCTTCTCCGGCCTCCTCCAAAGGGAGGACGCGATCAATGTGCGGGCGGATTTTTCCGCCGGCCAGCAGTTGCATCAGCGTGGCGTTCATACGCGCGGCTTCCGCGGAGAATTTTTCCGCCCAGGCGCCGACGAAGATGCCGAGGATGGAATAGTTCTTCAACAGCGGCAGGTTCATCGGGAGCTGGGGAATCTCGCCGCTGGTGAAGCCGATCGGCATCAGCCGGCCGCCCCACTTCATCGACCGGGCCATCTGCTGGAATATCGCGCCACCGACATTGTCGAAGCCGATGTCGAGGCCTTCGCCGCCGGTGATCGCCTTGATCCGGCCGCGCAGATCTTCGCTGCGATAGTTGACGATTTCGCTAGCGCCATAACTCTGCACCAGGGCGGCCTTGTCATCGGAGCCGACACCGGCGACGATGCGCAGGCCCAGATGGCGGCCGAGATCGACCACGGCAAGGCCAACTCCGCCAGCAGCACCGGTGACGAACAGCGTTTCGCCGCGCTGCGCCCCGGCCCGTTCAACCAGCGCATAATAGGCCGTGCCGTAATTATGCAGGACCGTCGCCGCGGCTTCGAATGCGACGCCTTCCGGCAGAAGAACGCACTTTGAGTCCTTCGCTATCATCCGTTCGGCGTAGCCGCCGGTCCAGGCGCTGCACGCCACGCGGTCGCCCGGCGCGAATCCCGTGACCTCGTCGCCGACCGCGACGACGACACCGGCCGCTTCCGTGCCGGGCACGAAGGGCGTTGGTGGTCGCATCTGGTAGAGGCCCGAGACCACCAGCTGGTCCATGAAGCTGACCGAGGCCGCATGGACGTCGATCAGAATCTCGTCGCCGGCCGGCTTCGGCTCGTCGATCTCGCCGACGCACAAATCCGCAGGGCCAGTGAATGAACTGCACAGAATCGCTTTCATCGGGGCGCTCCGAAAAGACGCGGCAGCAGCATGGGAACGCGTCGGCGATAGTCCTGGTAGGTCGCGCCGAACTCGGCGATCAGGTCGCGCTCCTCGAACTGAAGTGCGGCCAGGATGTAGGCGGTGTTGGCGAGCGCAAACAGAAGGTGGCCAACGGTCATCTCGGGCGTGGCCCAGAACGCGAGCAGAAAACCGAGCATGATGGGATGGCGCACGAGCTTGTAGAGCAGCGGCGTCCTGAACGATTGACCTGGTATCTCGCTCCCGCGGAACGCGATGAAGGCCTGGCGGAGGCCGAACAGATCGAAATGATCGATCATGTGGGTCGAGGCGAACGCGATCACCCAGCCAAGCCAATGCACGCCGATCAGCAACCAGGCCGCTATCCCGCTCGTTTGCCAGACCGGCGTCGGAATCGGGCGCCACTGCCAGAACAGCAGCAGCAGAATCAGGCTGGAGAGCAGCACGTAGGTGCTGCGCTGGCAGGCGAGGGGAAGGAATTTGGCCGACCATCGTTTGAAAGCCGGCCGCGCCATGACGCTGTGCTGGATTGCAAACAGGCTCATCAGCAGCAGGTTGACGACGATGGCCACGCTCAGGTCCGTCGGGCTGCCGACGCCGATCGGCATGTCGATCGACTTATCAATCGACATATCTATCGATTTGGGCACGACATAATTGCCGACGAAACCGAGCGCATAGAGAAAGGAGACCGTGAAGATGACGTAGCTCACGATGGCGTAGAGCAGGATCAGGAGGCGCGAGATCATGTTTTTTCCTATTGTGCCTGATGCAGCCGTGCCGCATGCAGGAGTCTGAATGGCTCGCCGGCGAGCAGGCTCGATCTGCCCCGATTGCTATTGCTGGACCGTCCCCTGTGCGTCCCCCGGGGGCGCCGCGAGGGGAGGGAGGAGTTTCATGACGGCTTTCTCGCTGGGGACGTTCGGGTTCCCGGAGGTCCATGCCGACGGCCGCCCGATCAAATTGGCCCTGCGCAAGGGCCTCGCGCTGCTGGTCTATCTCGCGGAGGCCAAGAGCGCCGTGGCCCGCGAAATCGTGGCCACGCTGCTGTGGCCTGAAACTGACCGCGAGACTGGGCTTGCGCGATTGCGGCGGCTGCTTCACCGCATCGAGCTGACGCTCGGTCAGCAGGTGTTCGAGACCGATCGGACCAGTCTGCGATGGTCTCCGGCAGTCGCCTTGAGCGTCGATGCACATCTGTTCGAGAGCGCCTGCGATCGCGGTGACTTTGACGAGGCCTGCCGGATTTATCGGGGAGATTTCCTCGCAGGCTTCTCGCCGGAGGATTGTCCGGAATTCGACGATTGGGCGTTCTTTCGCCGCGAGGCGCTGCGGGGACGGCTGATGCACGCGCTGGAGCGCCTGGTGCAGGACAAAACCGCCGCCGGCGACTACTTTTCCGCGGCCACGCATGCGACCCGTCTGGTCGAGCTCGATCCTTTGAGCGAGGTCTACGGCCGGCATCTGATCCGCAGCCTGCTGCTGGCGGGTGACCGCAGCGCGGCAGAGCGGCACCACGCCGCGCTGACGCAGCGGCTGCGTGACGAACTCGGTGTTACGCCCGAAGCGGAGACCGAGGCGTTAATGAGTCCTGCGGCGGCAGCCGACGTTCCAGCGACGCGCTATGTCAAGGGCGCCGGTGTGCATCTGGCGTATCAGACCTATGGCAGCGGTCCGCTCGATCTCCTGGTCATGCCCGGCTTCGTGTCGCATGTGGAACGCGCCTGGGAGCATCCCGCGAGCCGGACGTTTCTGGCCTCACTGATGAAGCTTGGGCGCCTGATCGTGTTCGATCGTCGCGGCATCGGGTTGTCCGACCGGGTTGGATCTGCGCCCGGCATCGACGTCACCGCGCAGGATATCGGCACGGTGCTCTGCGCGACCGGCTCGCGCCGCGTCGTGCTGTTCGGCGCATCCGAGTGCGGGCCAGCCTGCATCAAATTTGCGGTCGATGAACCGCGTCTCGTGGCCGGACTCATCCTGTTCGGTGCATTGGCCAAGGGCTGCTGGTCGCCGGACTATCCGCACGCGTTGCGCGCCAGCCAGTACGACGCCTGGAGCAAGCGCCTCATTGCGCAATGGGGAGGTCCGGTGGAGATTGAAACCTTCGCGCCCAGCCTTGCCGGCGATCCCCAGGCCCGCGCCTGGTGGGCGGGGCTATTGCGCGCGGCCTCCAGCCCCGGCGGCATCTCGGCGGTGCTCGAGGCGTTTCGCGACGCCGACGTGCGGCAGCTTTTGCCGCAGATTGCCATGCCGACACTGGTGCTGCATCGTCGTGACGACAAGGCGGTACGGATCGCGGCCGGCCGGGATGTGGCGAGCCGGATCAAAGGTGCGCAATTCGTCGAGCTCGACGGCCATGATCACTGGTTCTTTGCAGGCGATCAGGGACCGGTGCTGGGGGCGATCAGGCGGTTCATAGATCTGTTGCCGGGCGAGGTGAGAGCGGGCCGTAAGGTGCTGTAGCCCGGATGGAGCGGAGCGCAATCCGGGACAGTGTCCCCGCATTCCGCTGCGCTCCATGCGGGCTACGAGGTCACACCGCCTCGAGCTGGTCCGCCGCGCGCTTCTTCTTTGCCTTGGGCTGGCTGAGCAGGGGACCTGCCGTCAGCGCCGCCGTATCCGCCACGCCCGGGTCGCGCGATACCATCGCGGCGACGATCGCGCCGTCGATCAACAGCCCGAGCTGGTGCGCGAGCACGAGGGGCTCGTTCGATCCAAGCTCGCCGGCGAGCTTCTCGATATGGCCGAGCACGACCTTCTTGTGCTTCATCGCGATGTTGCGGAACTGCTTGGCGTCCTTGTCGTGCTCGCCGACCGCGTTGATGAAGGGGCATCCGTAGAAGCGCTCTTCCGCAAACCAGCTCTTGAGGGCCGGGAAGATACGCGTGAGCTTGGCTTGCGCGTCGCCGCCGCCTTCTTCCATGGCGCCGATGAACCATTCGCGCCACTGCTTGCCTTCGCTCTCCAGCACCGCGTTGACCAGATTGGTCTTGGAGCCGAACAATTTATAGAGCGTGGTCTTCGCGGTGCCGGCTTCAGCGATGATCGCGTCGATGCCGGTGGCGTTGATGCCGTTCTTGCAGAACAGATGTGTCGCGGCGTTGAGCAGGCGCCCGCGCGCGGACTCGTCGTCGCTGGTGCCGCCGTGCGGCAAATGAGACATCTTCTTCGACGTCTTCTTGGGTGAGGGCTTGGCCATGGGATGCAACTTAATCGCAGCCGCGCCGCATCAGCAAGCCGCATCTGTTCGGCGCTGAAAAGATTCGCAGGAGAAAGCTGATCTGCATCGCCTTTGAGCAGACGATCCCTGATCAATCCGCAGGCAGCTCCCGCTAAGCGGCTCCAATGCTTCGCCTTTTGATTTTGGCCGGCTCTGGCACGCTCCATGCAGGGAAACAGACCGTTCGGTATCCTACCGATTTCCACTTCTGCCAGGGAGAAGATGATGACTGCCGTCGTTCAAAAGACAGTGCTGACGGGTTGCCTCGCGCCCATCGACAAGAATGGCCTCGAGCAACTGATCGCCAACGGCAAGGCCAATCCGAAGGTCATCAAGACCTTGAAGTGCAAGACGGTCGCGGAAGGAAAATTCCGCCACGCCAACTACATCCGCAATTTGCAGCCCTACATCGTCGACGAGCCGCCGGGGCTTCTGGGTGACGACACTGCGCCCAATCCGTCCGAAGCCTCGCTCGCCGCGCTCGGCTCCTGCCTCGCCGTCGGCCTGCACGCCAACGCCGTGCATCGCGGCTGGATCGTCAACAAGCTCGAGCTCGAGCTCGAGGGCGACCTCAACATCACCGCGGTCTGGGGCACCGGCGACGTCTCCGACAAGCCGGTCGGCTTCACCGACGTGCGCGTCAAGGTCGACATGGAATGTGAGGGGATCTCGCCGGACGAGATCAATGCGCTGGTCGCCCATGTGAAGCAATGGTCACCCGTCGCCAACACCTTCACCCGCCCGGTCAATCTCGAGGTCGGCATCTGAGCTGACGGCAACAGGACAAGGTGCGGGAGACGATCATGGGTTCACTGGCTTTATCACGGACCGAGGTTTTGGATCAGCCCGCACCGTCCATTGCAGGCGAGGTGGCGCGAATTGCGCGGGAGCAGCTCGCGCCGCTCGCCGCCGGCATCGACGACGGTTCGGTCTATCCGGCCGAAGTGCTGCGCAAGTTCGGCGAGGTCGGCGCCTGGGGCAGTCACGTGCCGCACGAAGGGCCTGCCGATCTGCGCTGTGCGATCCAGGCGATGGCGGCGATCGGCGAGGTCTGCGGCAGCACCGCCTTTATGGCGTGGTGCCAAAACACGCTGGTCTGGTACGCCGCCAACTCCACCAACATGAAGCTGGCCAAGCGCTTCGGCGATGGGTTCTCGACCGGTCGCGTGCTCGGCGGCACCGGGCTCTCCAATCCGATGAAGAGCTTTTTCGGCATCGAGAAGCTGAAGCTGAAAGGGCGCAAGGTCGAAGGCGGCTACATCGTGCGCGGCGCGCTGCCGTGGGTCTCCAATCTCGGCCCCGACCATTATTTCGGCACCATCTTCGAACGCGAGGACGAGCCGGGCACTGTCATGTTCCTCGCGGACTGTTCGGACCCCGCGATCTCGCTGGCGCCATGCAAGCCGTTTCTGGCCATGGACGGCACCGGCACTTACGGCGTGCAATTCCGCGACGCCTTCGTGCCGGACGAGCTGATCCTGGCCGATCCCGCCGGCCCCTTCGTGAAGAAGATCCGCGCCGGGTTCATCCTGCTGCAGGCCGGCATGGCGCTCGGGCTCATCAAGGACTGCATCAACATCATGGACGAGGTCGACAATCCCCTCGGCCACATCAACCGCTATTTGCCGCAACAGCCGGTGCATTTCCGCGATCTCGCCGCCGAACTCGAGACCGAGACCATGACGCTGGCGCGCGATCCCTACAATGAAGAGGAGACCTATTGGCGCAAGGTGATCGCGCTCAGGCTTCGTGCCGGCGAGGCCAGCGTCGCGGCGGCGCATGCGGCGATGCTGCATTGTGGCGCGCGCGGCTACCTCAAGTCCCACCGCGCGCAGCGCCGCCTGCGCGAGGCCTATTTCGTCGCGATCGTCACGCCTGCCACCAAGCAGCTGCGCAAGATGCTCGCCGATTCCTGAGTTCTACGAGCCCACCCACCATCCAACCTCAACGGAGAGGCTGCCAATGACGGACGTTCTGATCTCTGCCAGCGAACTTGCCGATCTCTTGAAGACCGAGCCCTGTGTCGTGATCGACACCCGCAACCCCGACGCCTATGGCGCCGGGCACCTGCCCAACGCCGTGAACGTGCATGAGATATTCACGTTTCTTGCGACATCGACGCCGGAAGGCATGAGCGAGCTGAAGACCAAGTTCGCCGACGCCTTTGGCGGCGCGGGCCTGTCCGGCAAGGAGACGGCCGTGATCTACGAGCAGTCGATGAACTCCGGCTTCGGCCAGTCCTGCCGCGGCTACTACCTGCTCACCATGCTCGGCTATCCCAAGATCAAGGTGCTGCATGGCGGCTTCGACGCGTGGGCGGCCGCGGGTCTTCCGGTGACGAAAGATGTGCCGGCGCCGGCGAAGGCGTCGTTCGGAATCGTGCCCGAAGCGGGCGATATCCTGATCGACGCCAAGACCATGCTGGCGGCCGTCGGCAAGCCGGGCGTCGCCATTCTCGATGTGCGCGACGTCGACGAGTGGATCGGCGACAGCTCGTCGCCCTATGGGAAGGATTTCTGCCCGCGCAAGGGCCGTATCCCCGGCGCGGTATGGCTGGAATGGTACCGCATGATGAAGCCGACCGCCGAGGGACCGCGCTTCAAGTCCAAGGACGAGATTTTGGCGGAATGCGCCACTGTCGGCATCTCGCCGTCCACACCGGTCTACCTCTATTGCTTCAAGGGGGCGCGCGCCTCGAACACGTTCCTGGCGCTCAAGAACGCCGGCGTGAAGGACGTGCGGATGTATTTCGGCTCCTGGAACGAATGGTCGCGCGATCCGTCACTGCCGATCGAGCAGGGATTGCCGATCGCATCGGAGGTCACGATCAAGGCGGCGTGATCGCTGCTAGCCGCCGGCCCGCGGACGCGGCGCGATTCCCAGCGCCTTGATCCGCGAGGCCAGCGTGGTCGGCTTGATATCCAGCATCTCGGCCGCGCCACCGGGGCCGAACACTTTTCCGGCGCAGCCCTCGAGCGCGGCCAGGATGTTGGCGCGCTCGTGGTCGCGCATTTCGGATGACGTCATCACAACGGGCCGTGCGTCAGCCTTCTGCCGCGTGGCGCCGGCTGGGGCCTGCGTGCCGGAGGAGTCGGGCAGATCGATCCGCAAACGGCCGTTCTGCGACAGGATCGCAGCGCGCTCGATCACGTTCTGTAGTTCGCGGACATTGCCCGGCCAGTCATAGCGGGTCAGCCGACGCGCATCGCCTTCCGACAGGCGCAGATTCGATTTCAGCGCCTTGCTCTCGCGGGTGAGGAAATGCTGGGCGAGCAGCGGAATATCCTCGCGCCGTTCGCGCAGGGGCACCGTCTCGATCGGAAACACGTTGAGCCGGAAATAGAGGTCCTCGCGAAAACGGCCGCGCTGCACCTCCTGCTTGAGGTCGCGGTTGGTTGCGGCGATGACGCGAACGTCGACCGCGCGGGTGCGCTCCTGGCCGACGCGCTCGAAATTGCCCTCCTGCAATACGCGCAGAAGCTTGCCCTGTAATTCGAGTGGAATCTCGCCGACCTCGTCGAGAAACAGCGTACCACCATCGGCGAGCTCGAACCGGCCGATGCGGTCGCGCGTCGCGCCGGTGAACGCGCCGCGGACGTGGCCGAAGAACTCGCTCTCGAACAATTCGCGCGGGATCGCGGCGCAGTTGACGCGGATCAGCGGCCGGTCGCTGCGGGTGGAATCCTCGTGGATGGCGCGCGCGATCAGCTCCTTGCCGGTGCCGGACTCGCCGGTGATCATCACCGCCGCGCTGGTCGGCGCCACCAGCTTGACCTGGCGCAACGTCGTCTGGATCGCCTGGCTTCCGCCGATGATGCCGCGCGGATTGGTCTCGATGCGGATTTCTTCCTGGAGGTAGGCGTTTTCGAGCTCGAGCCGTTCGCGCAGGCGGTCGACCTCGGCGAGCGCGGCGTGCAGCTTCTCGTCGGCCTCGCGGCGCTGGCTGACGTCGCGAAACACCACGACGGCGCCGACCACCACGCCACGGTCGCGGATCGGCGTGGAGGTGTATTCGACCCAGGCCGGCGAGCCGTCCTTGCGCCAGAACACCTCGCCGTCGACCTGGTGCACGGCGCCGTCGCGGAACGCCGCGTAGATCGGGCAATCGTGGTTGTGATAGTGCCGCCCGTCATGGTGGGTGTGGTGCATGATGGGATGGATTTCCTTGCCGACCAGCTCCTCGGCCGTCCAGCCCAGCATCCGCTCGGCGGCGGGGTTCACGAAGGTGGTCTTTCCTTCCGCGTTGACGCCGTAAATGCCTTCGCCGGCGGCGCGCAGGATCAGCTGGTTCTCGCGCTCAATGTCCTGGAACACGCGCTCGACCCGCTGCCAGGTCGAGATGCCGCTGCGCATGTGGTCTTCGGCGGCGGCATCGACATTGCGGCGGCGGCGCGCTTCGAGATCGGTCAGGGTGAGCTGAACCAGCGTGCGCCCGTCATGGGGCAGGACGCTTCCCGCATATTCGAGCCGGAGATTTTGCCCGGTGGCATGGCGCGGGTTGAGCGCCGTGGTCCAGTAGGCGCCCTTGTGGAGCACGGCCTGGGTGAACACGGTCAGCGCCGGAAGCTCGCCAGCATGCAGCGTGCTCGCCCTGGTCTGGCGCAGCAGCGCGCGGTCGTAGCCGAGCAGGGCGCAGGCGGCGGGATTGGCATCGACAATCTGGTCGCCGAAGGGGTCGACCAGCAGCGTCGCCTCGACCGAGGATTCGAAGGCCGCGACGCGCGGATCGATCGTCGGTGCCACATCGTCGTGGGCGAGGATTGGCGTCGTTGCCATTACGAAATCTCGTTATCTAGCTACGAAATATCGTTTATCACGAATTTTCGTAATGACCAAGCGTGAGCGAAAGTGCTGCGTCATCAAGGCACTGGCCGGCCTGGAGGTGATGGCATGCTCTTTGCGTAATTCTCCTCGCAAATGACGCGCAGGAGGTCCGATGTCCACTTTCGACAATCCGTTTGATCCCGATCGCAACCTGCGAGCCGGCTGTGCCTGTGGTCAGCATCAATCCGCGGCTGAGCACGAACAGGCCACCGCGTTGCGCTGTGATCCCGTCGAGAGCGAAGAGAAGCGCTACGAGGGCGTCGTCGCCTCTGCCGTGATGCGCGCGATGTTTCCGCAGGACGTTGCGCGGCGCGCATTCTTGAAGTCGGTCGGTGCCTCCACCGCGCTGGCCGCGCTGTCGCAGTTCTTCCCGCTTCAGACCGCCACCGAAGTCTTTGCACAAGCCGGCGCGCCGGAAAAGAAGGACCTCAAGGTCGGCTTCATCCCGATCACCTGCGCGACGCCTATCATCATGGCGGCGCCGCTGGGCTTCTATGCCAAGCACGGCCTCAACGTCGACGTGGTCAAGACCGCCGGCTGGGCCGTGATCCGCGACAAGACCATCAACAAGGAATACGACGCCGCGCACATGCTGGCGCCGATGCCGCTCGCGATCTCGCTGGGCTTGGGTGCCAACGCCATTCCGTTCGCCGTGCCCGCGATCGAGAACATCAACGGCCAGGGCATCGTGCTGGCGAGCAAGCACAAGGACAAGCGTGACCCGAAGGACTGGAAGGGCATGAAGTTCGCCATTCCCTTCGACTATTCCATGCACAATTATCTGCTGCGCTACTATCTCGCCGAACACGGCATCGACCCCGACACCGACGTGCAGCTGCGTTCGGTACCGCCGCCGGAAATGGTGGCAAACCTGCGCGCCGACAACATCGACGGCTTCCTCGCGCCCGACAACATCTGCCAGCGCGCGATCTATGACGGCGTCGGCTTCATGCATCTTTTGTCCAAGGAAATCTGGGACGGCCATCCCTGCTGCAGCTTCGCCGCCAGCCGCGAGTTCATCACCACGGCGCCGAACAGCTTTGCAGCGCTAACCCGCGCGATCGTCGATGCCACCGCCTATGCGTCGAAGGCGGAGAATCGCAAGCAGATCGCGGAAGCCATCGCGCCGGCGAACTACATCAACGCGCCGGTCACGGTGCTGGAGCAGGTCTTGACCGGCACCTATGCCGACGGCCTCGGCGGCGTGAAGACGGATGAAAAGCGCGTCGATTTCGATCCGTTCCCCTGGCAGTCCTTCGCGGTGTGGATGCTGACGCAGATGAAGCGCTGGGGCCAGATCAAGGGCGACGTCGATTACAAGGCGATCGCCGAGCAGGTGTATCTCGCCACCGACACCAGGAAGCTGATGACCGAGATGGGCCTGGCGCCGCCAGCCGGTAGCTACAAATCGTTCGCGGTGATGGGCAAGAGTTTCGATCCGGCCAAGCCCGAGGATTATCTGGCGGGCTTCAAGATCAGGAAGGCGTCGTGAGAGGCCGCGCTTTCTCAACACCGTCGTCCCGGCGAAGGCCGGGACCCATACGCCGTGCTCTCGCGATGGGCCGCGCGGGCGGATATCCCGCACAACAAGCCAGCTCGGTGGTTATGGGTCCCGGCCTTCGCCGGGACGACGCGTGGAGAGGTTTTGCGCGATGACCACCGCCTCCCTCCGTCTCCGCGCCGGCCTGGTATCGATCGTGCTGCTCGTCGCGTTCCTCGGCGTCTGGCATCTCGCCGTGCGCTCGACGGCACCGGTGGCCACGATGAGCGCGGAATACGCCAAGCTGATGGGCCTGACCGCGACGCAGGGAAAATCTGCCATGCCCGGACCGTTCGATGTCGGCGCAAAGCTCTGGGAGCATTTGAGGAGGCCGTTCTACGACAACGGGCCGAACGACAAGGGGCTCGGCATCCAGCTCGGTTATTCGATCGCGCGCGTCGGCGCCGGCTATCTGCTTGCCGTGCTCGTCGCCATCCCGCTCGGCTTCCTGATCGGCATGTCGCCGCTGCTAAGCCAGGCGCTCGATCCCTTCATCCAGGTGCTGAAGCCGATCTCGCCACTGGCGTGGATGCCGCTCGCGCTCTACACCATCAAGGATTCCTCGATCTCCGCGATCTTCGTCATCTTCATCTGCTCGATCTGGCCGATGCTGCTCAACACCGTGTTCGGGGTCGCGAGCGTACGCAAGGAATGGATCAACGTCGCGCGAACGCTTGAGGTCGGAACGATCAGGCGCGCCTTCACCGTGATCCTCCCGGCAGCGGCGCCGACGATTTTGACCGGCATGCGCATCTCGATCGGGATCGCCTGGCTCGTGATCGTCGCGGCCGAAATGCTCGTCGGCGGCACCGGCATCGGCTATTTCGTGTGGAACGAGTGGAATAATTTGTCGATCACCAACGTCATCATCGCGATCCTGCTGATCGGGATCGTCGGCATGCTGCTCGACCAGATCCTCGCGCGCTTCACGCGCATGGTCACGTTTCCGGAGTAGGGCCGTTGACCGAAAAATTCATCTCCATCGAAGCAATCGCAAAGCGCTATCCGGGCGCGGACGGCGCGACAACTGCGGTCTTCGAGAATCTGTGGCTGTCGATGGCGCGCGGCGAGTTCGCTTGCGTGATCGGCCATTCCGGCTGCGGCAAGACCACGGTGCTCAACATCCTTGCCGGTCTCGACGCGCCGAGCGAGGGCGCGGTGATCGTCGACGGGCAGGCCATTTCAGGGACGAGCCTCGATCGCGCCGTGATCTTCCAGAGCCATGCGCTGCTGCCCTGGCGCACCGTGCTCGGCAACGTTGCCTACGCCGTGAGCTCGAAATGGCGGAGCTGGGATCGCGCCAAGGTGAAGGCGCATGCGCAGAAATTTATCGATCTCGTCGGCCTGACGGGTTCGGAACACAAGCGACCTTCCGAGCTTTCCGGCGGCATGAAGCAGCGCGTCGGCATCGCGCGTGCGCTCTCCATCACGCCAAAGATGATGCTGATGGACGAGCCGTTCTCGGCACTCGACGCGCTGACGCGCGGCACGCTGCAGGACGAGGTGCGGCGCATCTGTCTGGAGACCGGGCAGACCGCGTTCATGATCACCCATGACGTCGACGAAGCGATCTATCTCGCCGACAAGATTTTTCTGATGACCAATGGACCCGGCGCGGTGCTGGCGGAAGTGGTCGAGAACCCGTTGCCGCGGGATCGCGGCCGCACCGATTTGCACCGCCATCCGCTGTACTACGCGCTGCGCAACCACATCGTTGATTTCCTGGTGACGCGCAGCAAGACTTTCGCGGCCGAGACGCCCGGTCACGATCCGCGCAATGTGCCGGTGGTGCGTATCGGCAAGCCCGGACTGACCGTCGCGTCCGGTGGCGACGAGCAACGACAGACCTGGATACCCGGGACGAGTCCCGGGCTGACTGCTTGAAAAAGGAGACCCTGACATGAAACGCGAAGACCTCACCGAGAAGCTGCTCGACATCAAGCGCGAGAAGGGCTGGACCTGGAAATACATCTGCGAGCAGATCGGCGGTTATTCCGAGGTGCTGATAACAGGCGCGATCCTCGGCCAAATGAAATTGACCAAGCCGCAGGCCGCAAACGCCGCTGAGCTTTTCGGCCTGACGAAGGCCGAGACCACGATGCTGAACGAGACGCCGATGCGCGGCATGCCGATGCCGCCGACCGATCCCTTGATCTATCGTTTCTACGAGCTGGTCATGGTCAACGGTCCGGCCTGGAAGGCGCTGATCGAGGAGGAGTACGGCGACGGCATCATGTCGGCGATCGATTTCGACATGGTGATGGAGCGCCTGCCCAACCCGAAGGGCGACCGCGTCAAGATCACCATGAGCGGCAAATTCCTGCCGTACAAATATTATGGCGCCAGCGGCAACGTGCCGGAATACGGGTTCAAGGAGGGATAGCTTGTTGGCTCCGGGGGGCGCGTCCTCGACGTGCCCCCGGAATGACGCTTTCGCCTTATTTCCCGGCCTTCACCTCGGCCGCCGCCACCGCGATCAGCTCGTTCATCTTGGCGCGAATCGCGTGTTCGGTGACGGCGACGTTCTTGGCGGCGAAATCGCCCATGACCTTGCGCAGGACGTCGGCGTCGCCGGCTTCCTCGAAATCGGCCGCGACCACCTCCTTGGCATAGGCCGTGGCGGCATCGCCGGTAATCCCGAGCTTTTCGGCCGCCCACAGCCCGAGCAGGCGGTTGCGGCGGGCTTCCGCCTTGAATTTCTGCTCCTCGTCGAGGGCGAACTTCTTCTCGAAGCCTTCCTCGCGCTTGTCCAACGTGCTCATGCCTTTTCCAATTCCCTGCTGACTGGACCCGGCTGGCCCTCGTTGCGAGAGCCCCGGTGCATGCCTAGATAGGGGGCACGAATCGGCAAAACAACGAGCCGTTAAGCCGCAGGCAAGACGGTATAAGTTTGATGCCGGACGGCCGGATCGATTGTGCTGGGACAGCCAATCGGATAGGTTGCCTCAGGCTGGGTTCCCGTTCTGTTTCTAGGGGTTCCGGGCCGTTCACGGCAGCTCCGCTGTGGGTCGTAGTCTCGTCAACCGGAGCACACCAAATACATGGATTTCAACAAAACACGGTACATCCCCATGAGCCGTCGGCGTCGCATTTATGAAGGCAAGGCAAAGGTTCTTTACGAAGGCCCGGAGCCCGGTACCCTGATCCAGCACTTCAAGGACGACGCCACCGCGTTCAATGCGAAAAAGCACCAGGTGATCGAGGGCAAGGGTGTCCTCAACAACCGGATCTCGGAGTACCTGTTTCAGCACCTCAACGACATCGGGGTGCCGACCCATTTCATCCGCCGCCTCAACATGCGCGAGCAATTGATTCGCGAAGTCGAGATCGTGCCGCTGGAAGTGGTGGTGCGGAACGTTGCCGCCGGCTCGCTGTCGCAGCGCCTCGGCATCGAGGAGGGCACGCAGCTGCCCCGTTCGATCATCGAGTTCTACTACAAGAACGACCAGCTCAACGACCCCATGGTGTCGGAAGAGCACATCACTGCTTTCGGCTGGGCGACGCCGCAGGAGATCGACGACATCATGGCGCTTGCCATCCGTGTCAACGACTTCCTCACCGGTCTCTTCCTCGGCATCGGCATCCGCCTCGTCGACTTCAAGATGGAGTGCGGCCGACTGTTCGAGAACGACATGATGCGGATCATCGTCGCCGACGAGATCTCGCCGGATAGCTGCCGTCTGTGGGACATCAAGTCGAACGAGAAGCTCGACAAGGACCGTTTCCGCAGGGATCTCGGTGGGCTGCTCGAGGCCTATACCGAAGTCGCCAAGCGTCTCGGCATTCTCATGGAGAACGAGCGTCCGGCGGGCTCCGGCCCGGTGCTGGTGAAGAGCTAAGAGGGATCTGACGTGAAGGCACGTGTTACCGTTACGTTGAAAACTGGCATCCTCGATCCGCAGGGCAAGGCGATCGAGGGTGCGTTGAAGTCGCTCGGCGTCGACGGCGTCGCCAGCGTTCGCCAAGGCAAGGTGTTCGACATCGAGCTCGCCGGCGCCGACAAGGCGAAGGCGGAGGCGGCGTTGAAGGACGCCGCCGACAAGCTGCTGGCGAACACCGTGATCGAGAATTATCGGGTCGAGCTGATCGGGTGAACGGGATGGCTCACAGCCATCCGACCCGACGAAAGCGCCAGTACAGCGCGCCGCACGCCGCCAGCATCACGCCGAGCAGCGTGTAATAGCCGTACTCCCAGTCCAGCTCCGGCATGTGCTTGAAGTTCATGCCGTAGATTCCGGCAAGCGCGGTCGGGATCGCGATGATCGCGAGCCAGGAGGCAAGCTTCTTGGAGACCGCCGTCTCCTGGGCCTGGCCGACCAGCAGGCTTGCTTCGAAGGCGAAGGCCAGCACCTCGCGCATCGAATCGATCCGCTCCTGGATGTTCCTGACGTGGTCGGTGACGTCGCGGAACAGCGGCTGCATCGTCGCGCGCACCATCGCCAGCTCGTCATGCTCGAGCCGGCGGCAGACCTCGACCAGAGGGCCGATCGCGGTCCGGAGCCGCAAGAGGTCGCGGCGCAGCATGTAGAGCCGTTCGATCTGCGCCTTGCTGATCGCCTTGGAGAGCACGTCATCCTCGATGCTCTCGACCTCTTCGTGAATGCTCTCGAGCACGGGCGAGTAGTTGTCGACGATGAAATCGAGGATGGCGTAGAGGATGTAGTCCTCGCCGCGCGCGAGCGCTCGCGGGCAGCTTTCGCAGCGTTCGCGCACCGGCGTGTAGGACGTCGACGCGCCGTGGCGCACCGAGACCAGATAGCCTTCGCCGACGAAGATGTGGGTCTCGCCGAAGGCGATCCGGCCCTCGATCAGTTGCGCGGTCCGCGCCACGATGAACAGGGCCTCGCCATATTGCTCGATCTTCGGTCGCTGATGGGCGTGGTTGGCGTCCTCGATGGCGAGTTCGTGCAGGTCGAACTGCTTCTGCACCGCGCTGAGCAGCGCCATGTCAGGCTCGTGCAGCCCGATCCAGACCACGTGGCCGGGTTTCGCGCGCCAGCTCGAGGCCTCGCTGATGGCGATATTGGCGACGCGCCGGCCGTCGACATAGGCGCCGGCGGCGATGACGCCCTCGGTGGACACCGGCTCGGAGAGGGATGCGGGCAGCGAGGGGACATTCATGGCTTTAATCCCGGGCGAATCGATCGGCCGAATGGCGGGCTATGGCCTGTGCACAACGCTCGCGGGCAAGGCTAGCACTGGTAAAATCCCCGTCAAATGGTTATGTCTGCTGCCGATTTGGCAGCCGTGCCAGCCCATTCAATCCTCGTTCGGAACCTCTGCCATGAAAGCCGCCATCCTCGTCTTTCCCGGAATCAACCGCGAGCGCGACATGGCGCGTGCCTTGAGGCTGATCTCGGGGAGCGAGCCCACAATGGTCTGGCATGCCGAGACGTCGCTGCCCGATGGCACCGACCTCGTGGTGGTGCCCGGCGGTTTCTCCTATGGCGATTATCTGCGCTGCGGCGCGATTGCGGCGCGGGCGCCGGTGATGGACGCGGTGCGCGACTACGCGGCCAAGGGCGGCCTCGTGCTCGGCGTCTGCAACGGATTTCAGATCCTCTGCGAATCCGGCCTCTTGCCCGGCGTCCTGATGCGCAATGCGCGGCTGAAATTCATCTGCCACGACGTGCATCTCCGCGTCGAGCGCTCCGACACGCCGTTCACGCGCGGCTACAATGCAGGGCAGGTGATCCGCGTGCCCATCGCGCATGGCGAGGGCAATTATGCGGCGGACGCGGAGACCATCAAGCGGCTCGAAGGCGAGGGGCGCGTGCTTTACCGCTATTGCTCGGCCGACGGCGCGATCGACGATGTCAGCAACATCAATGGCGCCGCGCAATCCATCGCCGGCATCGTCAACGACAAGGGCAACGTGCTCGGCATGATGCCGCATCCGGAAAACCACGTCGAAGACATCATGGGCTGCACCGACGGCCGCGGCCTGTTCGCCGGCCTCACCGCGCATCTGGAAAAAGCCGCGTGATTGCGTTCGTGCTGAAGCGGCTCTCGGCCGCTGTCGCCGTCGTTGCGTTCGCGACGGCCGCGTTCGCGCAGGATTTCCCCAAGCGTCCCGTCACGATGATCGTGCCGTTCGCGGCCGGCGGCACGTCCGACGTGATCGCGCGCACCGTTGCCGAGCAGATGGGCATCGCGCTCGGCCAGACCATCGTGATCGAGAACGTCGCCGGCGCCGGCGGCTCGACCGCACTGGCGCGCGCCTCCCGCGCCGAGCCTGACGGCTACACCATTGCGATCGGCAATGCCGGCACCAACGCCGCGACCTATACGATCTATCCCAAACTGCCGTTCACGCCGGACTCCTTCGTGCCGATTGCCATGGTGGCGAAAACGTTCGGCATCATCGCCGTGCGCAAGGATTTTCCGGCGAAGGATCTGAAGGAGTTCATCGCCTACGCCAAGGCGAACCCCGGCAAGATCAATCTCGGCCATGCCGGCGTCGGCTCTTCGAACTACCTGATCTGCAAGAGCTTCGTCACGGCCGCCGGCATCGACGCGACGCTGGTCGGCTATCGCGGCGCCGCGCCCGCGCTCACCGACGCCATCGGCGGCCAGATCGACGGCGTCTGCGATGCGGCAGCCTCGGTCTCGCAGTCGATCAACGAGAAGCTGGCGCGCGGGCTCGTGGTCGGCTCGACCGTGCGGCTCGCGACAGTGCCGGATCTGCCGACGTCGGCCGAAGCCGGCCTGCCCGAATTCGAAGCGCAGGGCTGGAATGGCCTGTTCGCGCCCAAGGGCACCCCGCCGGCGATCATCGCCAAGCTGAATGCCGCTGCGCGCACGGCGGTCGAAACCGACGCGGTGAAGAAGCGGTTCGCCGACCTCTCGACCGTGGCCCCCGATGCCGACGAGCACACGCCCGAGGTGCTGCAAAAGCTCGTGACGCGCGACGTCGAGAAGTACCGCAAGATGCTGGCGGACGACGCCAAGCCATAGCTAGCGCCGTTTCAGCCGTTCCGTCGGCACCGTCATCGCGGCGACGCCCGCCATGACCAGCACCAGTCCCAACGCCAGGTTCGAGGGCACGCTCTCGCCGAGCAGCATTACGGAGAGGCCGACGCCGATCGGGATGCGTAAATAGCCTTGTGCGTTCGTCGTCAGCGTGCCGAGCCTGCCGAGGCACATGTAGAACAGCATCAGCCCCAAGGCGCTGGAGACGATGCCCATGACGATGGTCGCCATGATCGCGGTCGGCGTCGGGTGCAGCGTCCATGGCTGGTCGATGATCAGCGAAGGCGGCAGCAGCACGAGGCCGCCGAACAGCAGCGAGCCGGCTGCCACCACCATGGGATCATATTCGGACAGCCGCAGCCCGAAGATGGTTGCGCAGGCGAACGAGATGGTGGCGAGCAGGATGGCGATCTCCGCCACGATCTCGCTGCCGAAGCCGCGCAGCGCATCCAAGCCGACGATGGCGATGGTGCCGGCAAGGCCGAGAATCGCACCCAACAGCTTCAGCAGCGTTGCCGGCTCGTGACGCGTGATCAGCGAGGTGATCAGGAAGGCGAAGATCGGCGTGGTCGAGGCCAGCACCACCGTGTTCGACGCCGGCACATAGAGCTGCGACCAGGTGATGATCAAGAACGGAACGGTCGAGTTGATCAATTGCTGGACCGCGAACAGCTTCCAGGCCTTCGCGTCGGTCGGGATCCTGACGCCGCGCATCCACAGGATCGCGAACAGGAAGGCGGCCGCGATCAGCGAGCGCGCCGAGATGAACGTCACGGGCGGGATCGTATCCAGCGCGAGCTTGGCCAGCGGATAGGTTGAACTCCAGCAGCAGGCCAGCGCGACCAGCAGCGCATAGTCGCGCCAGTTGCGCGCGCCGGCGGCGGGCATGGACGGCAATTGCGGGGCCGTGGCGCGAGTCGTCGGCGGTGTGCTCTGCGGCACCTTGGTGTTGCTCCCCGGCGCGACAGCGCTCGATACAAGTCTGGGCGACGGGGCGCCAAAAGGAAAGGCAGCGAGCTATGCGTTTGGCTGCGGTGCCGGTTTCCGCTTCACCCGCTTGATCGTGCCGGAGAAAGTGAACAGGGGCCGCCCGCCTGATGTCAGCTTGCCGCGCAGGAAGATCAGCGAGCCGCCGGCGCGGGAGACTTCGCCGACGCATTCGATCAACTCGCCTTCGCGCGCCGCGTCGAGGAAGTCGCAGGCGAAATTGGTGGTCACGGCCGGCCCATCCAGTTCGTGAGTCGCGATCGCGAACAGGCAATAGTCGGCAAACGCCATGAAGCAGCCGCCATGGACGTTTCCGGAGCCGTTGAGGTGCTTTTTCTCGACCCGGAACGCCGAGCGGACGCTGCCGTCGTCCTCGATCTTGTGCCAGAACGGGCCGATATGGCTCTCAAAACTGTCGCGAATCCAGGTTCGCCAGCCCTGGAATTCGCCATCGGTGGCGATGTGGAGGTCGGGGCGGCGAGGCGGCGGCGCTTTGGTCAATTCGTGCAAGGAAATGGGCCTTCAATTGCGGGTCTTTTGCCCTTAAATCCGATCTGTCCGCGCTGTGCAATTCCTGTTCCCGCAGCCCCCGGCCGCAAAACGTGGGACAGCGGGAAAATGCGCCATAAAGGGCTTTTCCAAGCCGCCCGATGTTCCTAAGAACGGCCAACTGCTGCCGAAAGCCCAAATTCCATGAAGAACGAACCCAAGATCACCCCCGAGCTGATTGCCGCCCACGGGCTCAAGCCCGACGAGTATGAGCGCATCCTGAAGCTGATCGGGCGGGAGCCGACCTTCACCGAGCTCGGCATCTTCTCGGCGATGTGGAACGAGCACTGCTCGTACAAGTCCTCCCGCCTCCATCTGAAGGGCTTGCCGACCAAGGCGCCCTGGGTGATCCAGGGCCCGGGCGAGAATGCCGGCGTGATCGACATCGGCGACGGCCAGGCCGTGGTCTTCAAGATGGAGAGCCACAACCACCCGAGCTACATCGAGCCGTACCAGGGCGCCACCACCGGCGTCGGCGGCATCTTGCGCGACGTCTTCACGATGGGCGCGCGGCCGATCGCCTGCCTCAATGCGCTGAGCTTCGGCTCGCCCGAGCATGCCAGGACGCGGCATCTCGTCTCCGGCGTCGTCGCCGGGGTCGGCGGCTATGGCAATTCCTTCGGCGTGCCGACGGTCGGTGGTCAGGTCCGCTTCCACACCCGCTATGACGGCAACATTCTCGTCAACGCGATGGCGGTCGGCCTCGCCGATACCGACAAGATCTTCTATGCGGCCGCCTCGGGCGTGAACATGCCGATCGTCTATCTCGGCTCCAAGACCGGCCGCGACGGCATCCACGGCGCCTCGATGGCCTCGGCCGAGTTCGACGACAAGTCCGAGGAGAAGCGTCCGACCGTGCAGGTCGGCGATCCCTTCGCCGAGAAGCTGCTGTTAGAGGCTTGTCTCGAGATCATGGAGAAGGGCTGCGTCATCGCGATCCAGGACATGGGCGCGGCGGGGCTGACGTGTTCGGCGGTCGAGATGGGCGCCAAGGGCGACCTCGGCGTCGATCTCGATCTCGATGCGGTGCCGACGCGCGAGATCGGCATGAGCGCCTACGAGATGATGCTCTCGGAGAGCCAGGAGCGCATGCTCATGGTGCTCAAGCCCGAGAAGGAGAAAGAGGCCGAGGCGATCTTCAAGAAGTGGGGCCTCGATTTCGCCGTGGTCGGCTACACCACGCCGAGCAAGCGCTTCGTGGTCAAGCATGGCGGCGACGTCATGGCCGATTTGCCGATCAAGGAGCTCGGCGACGAGGCGCCGCTCTATGACCGCCCGCATGTCCCCTCCGCCGCTTTGCCGGTCGTGCATGCGCGCGAAGTGGTGGCCCCGATGGGGCTCGGTGCCGCGCTCGAAAAGCTGATCGGCACGCCCGACATGTGCAGCAAGCGCTGGGTCTGGGAGCAGTACGACCACGTCATTCTCGGCAACACCATGCAGCGTCCGGGCGGCGATGCCGCCGTCGTGCGGGTGCAGGACGGTCCGAAGGGCCTGGCGCTGACCGTCGACGTGACGCCGCGCTATTGCGAAGCCGATCCGTTTGAAGGGGGCAAGCAGGCGGTGGCGGAAGCCTGGCGCAACATCACCGCCGTCGGCGGTAAGCCGCTCGCGATCACTGACAACCTCAATTTCGGCAATCCCGAGCGGCCCGAGATCATGGGCCAGTTCGTCGGCTGCCTGAAGGGCATCTCGGAAGCCTGCCGCACGCTCGACTTCCCGGTCGTGTCCGGCAATGTCTCGCTCTACAACGAGACCAACGGCCGCGCGATCCTGCCGACGCCCTCGATCGGCGGCGTCGGCCTGCTCGACGACTTCACCAAGTCGGCCTCGCTTGCCTTCAAGGCCGAGGGCGAGGCGATCCTCCTGATCGGCGAGACCCATGGCTGGCTCGGCCAGTCCGTTTACCTGCGCGACATCTGCGGTCGCGAGGAGGGCGCGCCGCCGCCGGTCGACCTCGCGGCCGAGAAGCGCAACGGCGACTGCGTGCGCGGCATGATCCATGCGGGCACCGCGACCGCCGTGCACGATCTCTCCGACGGTGGCCTTTTGATCGCGCTCGCCGAGATGGCGATGGCGAGCGGCATCGGCGCAAAACTGCTCGCGGCGCCGACCGCGCTGGTGCCGCAGGCCTATTGGTTCGGCGAGGACCAGGCGCGCTATCTCGTTACCGTGCCGGAAACGGAAGCCGGCCGCGTGCTCGCCAAGATGCGCGGCTGCGAGGTGCCCTGCGTGCGGATCGGCACCACCGGCGGCGACGCCCTCGCGATCGCGGGCGAGGCACCTGTAACGATCAAGGCGCTGCGAACCTCGTTCGAGCGCTGGCTGCCGGAGTATATGGGCGGCAAGGCGGCGTAAGGCGCTTCCGCAAACTCCGTCATTGCGAGCGCAGCGAAGCAATCCAGAGCCTCACCGCCGAGGCACTCTGGATTTGCTTCGTCGCAAGAGCTCCTCGCAATGACGAATGGAAAGAGCTCGGCCTCACAATACGTGCGTGGCCCCCGGAATCTTCCGCAAGCCCGCCGTCAGGCCCCAGCTCAAGATCACCGTGAGCACGAAGCCGATCGTGGCTTTCACGATCGCAGGCAGCGTATAGTCGAACAGCGCGTACTGGATCCACAACGCGATCGGATAGTGCACCAGGAAGATGCCGTAGGCGTCCGCCTGCATGCGGTCGAGCAGGTTCGGGCCCGGCGATTTCTGGTGCAGGAAGAACGCGAGAATCGCAAGCAGGATCGAACCTGAGAACAGCACGAAGAACGTGCCGTAGATGGCCTGGTACCAGTGCGGCTGCGGGTTTGGATTGCCCAGAACTTCGCGCTTGATGTAGATCATGCCCCACATCAGGCAGTAGGGGATCAGCGTGGCGATCACCCACAGCCAGCGCTGTTTCGGCAACTGGCCGCCGGCGCTGAGGATGCCGCGGTCGAAGTTCGCAGCTCCAACACTGACGCCGATGAAGAAATAGGCGAAGTAGAGCAGGATGCGGCTTGCCTGCACCGAGAACGGCCCGAGCTCGAACCATTTGCTGCCGCCGAAATAGAGCAGCGCCGGCACGTAGGCGATGGTCGTGACGACGACGAGCAGCAGCCAGAATACAGCCGGCTGGTCGAATCCGCGCAGCGACGCGCGGTTGCCTGGGTCGACCAGATGCGCGGAGACCCGGTAGAGCAGGCTCGCGGTGAGGTCGAACGCCAGCAGCACCCACACGAACCAGATCGGGCCGCTCGGCCACGGGCCAACCGTGATCGTCTTCCACCAGAATGCCGTGAAGCTCAGCCCGGGATCGTGCCGCAGCGCGATCGCGTAATAGGCGAGCGGGATGACGGTGAACGCCGCGATCGCGAACGGCAGCCCGAGCCGCAACAGGCGGTCGCGGAGAAAAACTGACGGCGCCTTGCGCGCGATGCCCGGCCAGGTGAACAGTCCCGACAGAAAGAAGAACATCGCCATGAAGAAGCTGTCGGTGGCCAGCACGATCACGTCGAAACCGGCCCAGGACGCCGGATCGGTGTGCCCGAAATAGGTGTAGGGAATGACGGCGTGGTGCAGCAGCACCACCAGCGTGAGGAAGGTGCGGGCGCGATCGAGCGACAGATTGCGCGCCTTGGCCTTCGGCACCGCGTGCGCCTCTGCGCCGATCGTCGCTGAATGTGACATCGTCATCGTGGCCGCCCCGGTCGCGCTTTCCGTCCCGGCCGGACTTTGCCGCCGGGAACCGGATTCAGCAAGGGTCGTTTGGGACGCCCGCAGGTCTCAAGACCGCTAGGAACCAGTTCCCCGCGACGAAGTTAGCGTTCGCCAAAAGGGCTTGGGACCGCGGCAAGCGGTACAATTTCGGAGCTGGCGATGACGATCCTGAAATGGGCGCTGATCTTCTTACTTGTCTCGATCGTGGCCGGCGTGCTCGGCTTCACCGGCATCTCGGCCGCCTCCGCCGACATCGCCCGCTTCCTGTTCTACGTGTTCGTCGCGATCTTCCTGGTGTTGCTGATCCTGGGGCTCACGATATTCAGGGCGTAGCGGGGCTGCTCCAGCATTCCCAGTCGTCATGCCCGGGCTTGTCCCGGGCATCCACGTCGCTGTATCCGCGATTGGCCAAGAACGTCGATGGCCGGGACGAGCCCGGCCATGACGCAAGCAGCTACCCCACTTCCTCGATCTTCACCTTGTCCGGGTAGAAGGCGAGATGCCCGGAAATCTCGGTCATCGCGGGGAAGGGCGCCTCATAGGTCCAGATCGCGTTATCCAGCGTCTTGCCGTCGGCCTTGACGCTGTAATAGCTCGCATCCCCCTTGTAAGGACAGTGGGTGACGCGGTCGGTGCGCTCCAGCAGCGCCATGTTGGCGTCCTGTCGCGGCACATATTGCACCGCCGGATATTTCGCCTCTTTCAGCGTCAGCGCCTTGGTGGTCTCGGCGATCACGATATCGCCGGCCGTGACGCGGACGCGCCGGGGATTTGGGGTAATGGTGATGGGGTGGTCGGGCCCTGGAAGCTTCATGATTTCACGCCTTTTCGATCACTCTGCCGCGCGCGGCACTTTGTCGTGGCTTTATCCAGATCGGATCACCGATATAGTGCCGGAAGGCGTGACGTAGAAGGCCGTTCACGCTAAGTTTGGCCCCGCCGGCAAGTTTGGCTTTGCAGATATGGACCCCGGCAGCGATTCGACGACAAGGCTGATTGCAGCCGAGACAGGAGCACGACCCGAATGCCAATGGACGCCCACGATATCGAGGCGATGATCAAGGCGGCGATCCCCGATGCCGAGGTGACCATCCGTGACCTCGCCGGGGACGGCGATCACTATGCCGCGACCGTGATCTCGGAGACCTTCCGCGGCAAGTCCCGCGTCCAGCAGCACCAGATCGTCTATCAGTCCCTGCGCGGCCAGATGGGCGGCGTGCTGCATGCGCTGGCGCTGCAAACCGGGGTGCCGGGCGCCTGATCTGATCGTGACGGGGGGATGACGATGGCTGCGGACAATCCGCGCGGCGCGATGTTCCGCGTCATCCTGCCGAACCAGCACAGCCGCGTCACCAATGCCGAGCTGTTCTTCGACCTGGTCTTCGTTTTCGCGATCACGCAGGTCTCGCACACATTGCTGCACCATTTCACCCCGCTCGGTGCCGTGCACGTCGCGGTGCTGTTTCTCGCGGTATGGTGGGTGTGGGTCTACACCGCCTGGGTCACCAACTGGCTCGATCCCGAGCTGACGCCGGTCCGCATCCTGATCTTCCTGATGATGCTGGGCGGCCTCGTGCTGTCGACGACGATCCCGACCGCCTTCGAGGGGCGGGGCCTGTGGTTTGCGATCGCCTACGCAACCATGCAGGTCGGGCGCACCGCCTTCTGGATGTTTGCAACGCCGCGGCATCGAACTGCGGTCCGGCACAATGCGATCCGCATCCTGACGTGGCTCTCGGTCTCCGCAATCTTCTGGATCCTCGGCGGCCTCGCCCATGACGAGACGCGGCTGTGGTTCTGGATCGTGGCACTGACGATCGAATACATCTCGCCGGCGGTGCGCTTCTGGGTCCCCAAGCTGGGCTTCTCGTCGGTGGAGGCCTGGGCCGTCGAAGGCGGCCACATGGCCGAGCGCTGCTCGCTCTTCGTCATCATCGCGCTTGGCGAGGCCGTCGTCGTCAACGGCGCGACCTTTGCCGAACTGGGCTGGACCGCGGACAACATTCTGGCCTTCGTCTCCGCGCTGGTCGGCAGCATCGCGATGTGGTGGGTCTATTTCCACAAGGGCGCCGAGGCCGGCGCCGAGCGCATCTCGAAATCCGCCGAATCCGGCCGGTTGGCGCGGCTCGCCTACACCTATCTGCACATGCCGATCGTCGCCGGCATCATCCTGACCGCGGTCTCCGACGAGCTGGTGCTGAAGCATCCGCTCGGCCATTCAGACATCAGGACCATCGTCAGCACGATCGGCGGTCCCTTGCTATTCCTTGTTGGCACCATCCTGTTCAAGCACGCGATCCGCGGCTTCCTCCAGCTCTCGCACGGGATTGGCATCATCGCGCTCGCGGCGCTGTCGTGGTTCGCTGCCGAGCTGTCCCCTCTATGGCTGTCGGTCGCCGCGACGGTGATCATGATCGTCGTTGCGGTGTGGGAGTCGGTGTCGCTGGGGTCGGCGCCGGACGAGGCTGGGGAGCATTGAGCCGGCGCCATCGGCGCCAGAGCGCTTACTCCGCCGCCGCCAGCGCGTGCACGGAGAACATCTTCGCGGCATCCGTCCAGCTCTCGCGCACCCGCCAGCCCGCGCCCTGCGCCAGCGCGGCAAAGCGCTCGATGCTGTATTTGTAGCTGTTCTCGGTATGAATGCTCTCGCCCGGGCGGAACGAAAAGCTGGTGCCGAGCAGGCGCACGGTCTGGCTCTTCTTGCTGATCAGGTGCATCTCGATGCGGTGCCGCTCGCGATTGTAGATCGCACGATGGGTGAAGGCGGAGAGATCGAAATTGCCGCCGAGCTCGCGATTGATCCGCACCAGTACATTGAGGTTGAAACGTGCGGTGACGCCGGCGGCATCGTTATAGGCGTCGTGGAGCAGGCGCTCCTCCTTCTCAAGGTCGGCGCCGATGATCATCTGCGCACCCCGGCCCAGGATGGCGCGCGCGCTGCTCAGGAAGGCCTGCGCTTCATGCGGCTCGAAATTGCCGATGGTCGAGCCCGGGAAGAACCCGACCTTGGGCATCGTCGCCACCGCCTCGGGCAGCTCGAACGGGGTGGTGAAGTCGGCCGCCACCGGGTAGATGCCGAGTGACGGAAAATCCCGCTTCAGGCCGTTTGCCTGCGCCGTCAGGAAGTCGCCGGAGATGTCGACGGGCACATAGGCCGCGAACTTGCAGTGATTGAGCAGCAGGCGGACCTTTGTGGTCGCGCCGGCGCCGAATTCCACGAGGGCTGCGTGCTCCGGAATGATCTTTGCTATCTCGCTGCCACGCTCCTTCAGGATCGCCAGCTCCGTACGCGTCGGATAATATTCCGGCAGCCGCGTGATCGCCTCGAACAGTTCCGATCCGGTCGCATCGTAGAAATATTTCGGCGACAGCTTTTTGGGCTGCTGCGAGAGGTCCTCGATGGCCTCGCGGGCAAAGGCGG
Organism: Bradyrhizobium sp. WSM4872; assembly: GCF_055811715.1. Lineage (NCBI taxonomy): Bacteria > Pseudomonadati > Pseudomonadota > Alphaproteobacteria > Hyphomicrobiales > Nitrobacteraceae > Bradyrhizobium > Bradyrhizobium sp. WSM4872. The sequence goes on from NZ_JBVVPT010000002.1 coordinate 354,630, forward strand.
TGGTCTGCTCGTCGGGAAGATGGGCTTCGGCCAAAGCGCTGGCGTGCACATTCATGATACTCTCCTGAACGCGCTGTCCGGCGCGCATTTTGTCGTCGGATGAGAATTTTACTCGTAGTCGGCGAGCCGCAGTCCCGTGAATTGCCAGCGGTGGTGCGGATAAAAGAAGTTGCGATAGGTAATACGGCTGTGCCCCTCCGGGGTTGCAAGCGAAGAGCCGCGCAGCACCAGCTGGTTGACCATGAACTTGCCGTTGTATTCGCCGAGCGCGCCTTCGATCGCGCGATAGCCGGGGTACGGCGAATAGGACGATCGCGTCCACTGCCAGACCACGCCGAAGGCATCGTTGAGCTGGCCGGCGCGGGCCGCGACTTCCCATTCCATCTCGGTAGGCAGATGCTTTCCGGCCCAGCGCGCAAAGGCGTCGGCCTCGTAATAGCTGACGTGGCAGACGGGCGCGTCGGGATCGACCGCCTTGAGGCCGGCCAGCGTCATGACCTGCCATTGGCCGTCGACCTCGCGCCAATGGCCCGGGGCCTGCCAGTCGTCCTTGCTGGCGGCGGCAAAGCCGTCCATCAGCCACAGTGTTGCGTTCGCGTAGCCGCCATCGCGCATGAAGGCCAGCCATTCGCCATTGGTGACGAGATTGCGTGCGATCTTGACCGGGCCGACGAGCGCGCGGTGGGCCGGCTTCTCGTTGTCGAAATGGAAGCTGTCCTCGACATGGCCGACGGTGTGGATGCCCTCGTTGAGAATCAGCCAGTCGTTGCCGACGCGCGTTGCGGACGGAAAGCGCCAGTCCCGATCGTAGGCGGGATAGATCGGGTTCTGCGCAAAGGCGTGCAGGATATCGGTGAACATCAATTCCTGATGCTGCTGCTCGTGATTGAGCCCGACCTCGACCAATGGCGCGAGGGCACGGAGCTTGTCCTCGCCGGCCTCGCGGAAGAACTTCACGACCGCAGCATCGACATAACTGCGATAGGCGCCGACCTCGCTTGCACTGGGACGGGTGATGTCGCCGCGGTGATTCCGGGCATGACGGGGCCCTGCGCTGACGTAATAGGAATTGAACAGGAAGGCGAAATCGGGGTGGAAGGGCTGGTAGCCGGGGCAATGTTCGCGGAGCACGAACTGCTCCCAGAACCAAGTGGTGTGCGCCCGGTGCCATTTCGCCGGGCTCGCATCCGGCATGGATTGGATCTGCTGGTCCTCCGGCGAGAGCGGCGCGGCACGGCGCTCGGTCTCGTTGCGGACGGTGAGAAAGGCATCCTCAAGCCGCCGGGCGAGGTTGCTCGGGTCGACCGACGGTGACGAAAGCGGCGGACTGGCCGTAGCGGAGGCTTGTTTCGTCACGTTTTTCTCCAGACAGGACAAGAGAACGTTGTTGGCGTTGCCGGGTTCCAAAACGCCGGGTTCGTCCTAGATAGGGGCTCCGGGACGGTATGAAAGTCCTCCCTGACCATGATATTCGTGCCATCATGCAACGGGCCGGCGGTGCCGAGAGAGGTCCGCCCAGCGGCCGCTCGCCGCCATTTTACTTTGGATGCACAACGGTTTGGGCTACATATATAGGCAAGGATCGGGTTAAATCGGCTGAGCCAGCCCGAAGCGATTGGAGTGGGCTCCGCCCCATAAGGACACGGATATGAGCATCGAGGAATTCATCGCCAACGAAGTGAAGTCGAACGACGTGGTTCTGTTCATGAAGGGCACACCGCAATTTCCGCAGTGCGGGTTCTCCGGCCAGGTCGTCCAGATCCTCGACCACATCGGCGTCGGCTATAAAGGCCTCAACGTTCTCGAATCCGCCGAACTGCGCAACGGCATCAAGGACTATTCGAACTGGCCGACCATTCCGCAGCTCTATGTGAAGGGCGAGTTCGTCGGCGGCTGCGACATTGTCCGCGAGATGTTCCAAGCCGGTGAATTGCAGCAGCTCTTCTCCGAAAAGGGCGTCGCTGTCGCGGCCTGATAGGTGACCCAGCTGACGCGCCGGATCGGCGGCGCGGAGCTCAAGGTCGTCGTTGCTGACATCACCACGCTGAGCGTTGACGCCATCGTCAACGCGGCCAATACGTCGCTCCTGGGCGGGGGCGGCGTCGATGGCGCGATTCATCGGGCGGCCGGGCCCGAGCTTCTCGCCGAGTGCCGGAAGCTCGGAGGATGCCCGACCGGCGATGCCAAGATCACCACGGGCTACCTTCTCCCTGCGCGCCATGTGATTCATGCCGTCGGCCCGGTCTGGCACGGCGGCACTTGCGGTGAGGCAGAGGCGCTGGGCTCCTGCTATCGCCGTGCGCTTGAGCTCTGTGAGGCCAATCAGCTGACCTCCGTGGCGTTCTCCGCAATTTCAACCGGGGTTTACGGCTTTCCGGCCGACCAGGCCGCAAAGATTGCGGTCCATGCAACCATTGAAGCCCTGCCGGCCGCGCCGCTGGTCGCCGACGCCATATTTTGTTGTTTCTCGGAAAAGAGCGCGGCTCTGCACGCGGACGTTTTGGCGCGGTATGGCGGCCCTTGTGCCTGATGACGCGGTCGGTACACTCCCGCCGGGCCATGTTCCGGGGAGGGGATATGATTGCACAATCTGGACTGCGCGCGCTGGTCTGCGCCGCGCTTGTGTCGTTGGGTACGATGTCGTTCGCGCGGGCGGAGGGCACCTACGAGATTCCGGCCGGTGCGCATTTCAATCCGGACAAGCTCGCCAGGATCACCGAGTTCTTCAAGAACGAGGTCGCGACCGGCAAGATCGCCGGCGCAAACGTGCTCATCAAGCAACATGGCAAGCCGGTGTACCACGAAGTCTTCGGCGTGCAGGACGCGGTCAGCAACGCGCCGATCACCGACAAGACGATCTTCCGTCTGTTCTCGATGAGCAAGGCGATCGCTTCTGTTGTCGCAGTGAAGTTGATCGAGGAAGGTACGATCAAGCTCGACGATCCCGTCTCGAAATACATTCCGTCCTTTGCCAATGTGAAAGTCGGCGTCGAGAAGAAGGCCGAGGACGGCACCAAGTCGCTCGAGCTCGTGCCGCCGAACCGGCCGATGACGGTGCATGATTTGATGACGCACACCTCGGGCGTCACCTACGGCTTCTACGGCGACAGCCTGGTCCGCAAGGCCTATCGCGAGGCCAACATCTATGCCGGCGATTTCGACCTCGCGGAATTCGCCGAGCGAATCGCAAAACTTCCGCTGCACAACCAGCCGGGCGCACTGTGGCAATACGGCCATTCCACCGACATCCTGGCGCGGGTGATGGAGGTCGCGGCCGGCAAGCCGCTGATCGAGATCGAGCGGGAGAAGCTGCTCGACCCGCTCGGCATGGTCGACACCGGCTTCTTCGTCACCGATCCCGAGAAGCAGAAGCTGCTGGCGCAGCCGGTGCCGAACGACAGCGATTTCCGGGTCGGGCGGATCAACGATCCGACGGTCGTCAAGAAGATCCAGTTCGCCAGCGGCGGTATGGTCACGACCATGGCCGATTATGAGCGCTTTACGCAGATGCTGCTCAACGGCGGCAGCCTCGACGGCAAGACGATTCTCAAACCGGAGACGTTCAAGCTGATGGTGACCGACCAGATCGGCCCCAAATCGGGCGTCGATCGCGATTATTTCTACTTCCCCGGCGATGGTTTCGGCTTCGGTCTCGGACTTGCGGTCCGCACCGATCCCGGCAACGCCAAACCGCCGCCGCCCGGCGATCTCGGCGAATTGAAATGGGACGGCGCCTCCGGCTGCTATTTCGTGATCGACCCCAAGCAGGACATGTTCTTCGTTCTGCTGGAGCAGACCCCGACCGAGCGCCAGCGCGTGCAGCGGACATTGAAGCAGCTGGTTTATGAAGCGATGGAGAATTGACATGTTCGGGCGCCGCGCATTGGTCGCGGCGCTCGTCCTTCTCGCCGGCGGCATCGTTGCGAAGGCGGGCTCGGAGAGACCTGCGGCCCGCCCGCTCTCGCCCGCGGGGCTGACGAAGGTTTCCGACTACATCCGCAACGAGGTCGCCACCGGCAAGATCCCCGGCGCCATCCTGCTGCTTCAGCAGCACGGCAAGCCGGTGTATTACCAGAATTTCGGCGTCCGCGACGTCGCGACCGAACTCTCGATGAGCGCCGACACAATCTTCCGCCTCTACTCAATGTCGAAGCCGGTCACCTCAGTCATGGCGATGATGCTGGTTGAGGAGGGCAGGCTTTCGCTCGACCATCCCGTCTCGAAATACATTCCGGCCTTTGCCGGCATGAAGGTCGGCATCGAGAGGAAGGCCGAGGACGGCAAAGTCGCCCTGGCGCTGGAGCCGCTGGAGCGACCCATCACGATCAAGGATCTGCTGCGCCACACCTCAGGGCTGCCTTACGGCTATTACGGCGGCGGTATGGTCCGCGAGCTCTACGCGGACGCCAATCTCTTCAACAGCAATCTGACCAACGCCGAATTCGCCGCCAAGATCGCCACATTGCCGCTGGTCGAGCAGCCCGGCACGGTGTGGGATTACGGCTATTCCACCGACGTGCTCGGCCGCGTTGTCGAAATCATTGCCGGAAAGACGCTGCTGCAATTCGAGAAGGAGCGGCTGCTCGATCCGCTCGGCATGACCGAGACGGCTTTCTTCGTCGCAGATCCCGCCAAATTCCCGCTCATCGCCGAGCCGATGCCGGAGGATCGCAACATCAATCCGACGACGCAGGTCCGTGACATCAGGCGGCCCGCGATCTGGGAATCGGGCGGCGGCGGCATGGTCGGCACGGTCGGTGACTATGCCCGCTTCGCCCAGATGCTGCTCAACGGCGGCACTTATCAGGGCCGGCGCTATCTCAAGCCAGAAACCATCGCGCTGATGGCCTCGGATCATATCGGGCCGGAAACGAAGATCGCGCGCGATCAGAACTATTATCCGGGCGGGTCTTCGGGCTTCGGTCTCGGCTTTGCCGTGCGCACCTCGGTGCCCCCTGGAACGGCGTGGCCGCTCGGGGAATATCGCTGGGACGGCGTCGGCGGCACGTTTTTCTTCATCGATCCCGAGGACGATCTGTTCGGGATCTTCATGGTGCAGACCCCGACGCAGCGCGGCCGGATTCAACTGACGCTGAAGACACTGATCTACCAGGCGATGGGCCGGTAGCTTTTCGTCTAGCCCCGCTGTCGTAGTCCGGATGGAGCGAAGCGCAATCCGGGACCGCTGCCGATGTCGCCCCGGATTTCGCTCCGCTCCATCCGGGCTACGGGGCTACAGGACTTACGCTCCGCGCACGATCTCGCGGATATATCCGATCGTCTCCTCGACCTGGCTCGCATTGACGTCGAGATGGGTGCAGGCGCGGATGCGGCCGTCCATCATCGCAAGCGTCACACCGCGCTGGCGCAGCGCCGCGACCATCTTGTCGCCGGGAATGCCGGCACCATCGGGCTTGAAGAACACCAGATTGGTCTCGGGCTCCTGCACCTCGACGCCTGCGATCTGGGACAGTCCGCGAGCGAGCGCGCGCGCATTGGCGTGATCGTCGGCGAGCCGCTCGACATGATGGTCGAGCGCGTAGATGCAAGCCGCCGCGCAGATTCCGGCCTGTCGCATCGAGCCGCCGAGTCGCTGCTTCCACTGCCAGACCGCATCGATGAAGGCGCGCGAGCCCGCCAGCACGCCGCCGATCGGCGCGCCCAAGCCCTTCGAGAAGTCGATCCAGGCCGAATCCCACCCCGCGGTCATGTCGCGCGGGGAGATGCCGCTCGCGACAGTGGCGTTGAGCAGGCGTGCGCCGTCCATGTGGGTGACGAGGCCATGTTGTTTCGCGATCGCGACGATCTCGTCGAGCGCGGCTTTCTTCCAGATCGTGCCGCCGCCGATATTGGCGGTCTGCTCGACGCTGACCACCGTCTGCGGCGGCTGGTAGCGGGTGCGCGGATGCAGCGCTCTGCGAAAGGTCTCCGGCGTGAACTGGCCGTCGGGCCCCTTCAATTGCGTGACCTGAAAGCCGCCGATTGCGGCATGCGCCCCGCCTTCGCGCGCGATGATGTGCGCGCTTTCATGCGCGAGGATCTCGTCGCCGGGGCGGCAATGCACCAGCGTCGCGGTGACGTTGCACATCGTGCCTGACGGCATGTACACCGCGGCTTCCTTGCCGAGCAGCTCGGCGACGCGCTCGCACAGCGCGTTCACGGTCGGATCGTCGCCGACCTGCTCGTCGCCGACCTCCGCCCGCGCCATCGCCTCGCGCATCGCGGGTGTCGGCTTGGTCTGCGTGTCCGAGAGCAGATTGATGCGCACTGGCGGCGCTTTGGGATCGATCGGGGGAGGGGTGTAGAGCATGCGACGCCTCCTGAAAGTAAACGGCCACTGAAGTGTGGCTCTTTAAGCAAAAAGGCCCCGGCGAACCGGGGCCTTTCGATATCCAGATCTTAGCGCGAATAGAATTCGACGACCAGATGCGGCTCCATCTGCACCGGGAACGGCACGTCGGAGAGGTGCGGGATGCGAATGTATTTCGCGGTCATCTTGCCATGGTCGACTTCGAGATAGTCGGGGGTGTCACGCTCGGAGAGCTGGCTGGCTTCGAGGACGTGAGCGAGCTGCTTGGAGGATTCCTTGACCTCGATCACATCGCCGAGCTTGACCAGATAGCTCGAGATGTTGACCTTGCGGCCGTTCACCTTGACGTGGCCGTGGTTGATGAACTGGCGCGCGGCGAAGATCGTCGAGACGAACTTGGCGCGGTACACGACCGCGTCGAGACGGCGCTCGAGCAGGCCGATCAGGTTCTCGCCGGTGTCACCCTTGAGGCGGCTGGCCTCGACATAGATGCTGTGGAACTGACGCTCGGAGATGTTGGCGTAGTAACCCTTCAGCTTCTGCTTGGCGCGCAGCTGCACGCCGAAGTCGGAGAGCTTGCCCTTGCGGCGCTGGCCGTGCTGGCCGGGGCCGTATTCGCGGCGGTTCACGGGGCTCTTCGGGCGGCCCCAGATGTTCTGGCCCATACGGCGATCGAGCTTGTACTTCGCCTCACTGCGCTTAGTCATCGCGTCCTCTTCAGGTACATGGTTTGAGGAAACGCGCCCTCCTGTGTGACGGGCTAGCCCGGCACTGACAGGTCCGATCCCAAAGCTTAAGGGACAGGACCACGGGTCGCGAAACGCTTCGCGGGCCGAAATCGGCCCGCGAGCAAGCGGCTTTTAGGAGGATTTGGGGCTCGCTGTCAATGCGAATGGCCCGGACTCACGTCCCGACCGCTCGGATCGGCTTCGACCCGGCCGCACGTAATTCGGCAGCGATTTCAGTGTTCAGGACCTGTTCCAGCCGGGTCAGGACCCGGGCGATCGGGGCGGCGTCGGTGACCCGATGATCCCAGCGGATCACGACATGAATGGTCTGGTCGGGCCCGACCACCCCATAGCTGACGATGAAGGGGCCGGGCGTGATGGGGTGAAGCTCGCCGCCACCATAGGCGGCCACCGAGCTCACCGCGAAGCTGCCGAACCAATTGCCGCGCTGCCGGCCGAAATTCAGCCCGATCGCCCAGGACAGCCGCCGCAGTGGCAGCGGCAGGCGGGTCACCCGCATGATCTTGCGGAACATGGGAATTTCGTCGATCGGGGCGGTCTTGGCGCGCCGGATCTCGGCATCGACCGCGGCCAGCGTCATGGCCTCGGGAGCAACGATTCGCTGCGGGATCACGCATTCCTCGCCGCCCTCGACCCGGGCAATGGCCACCGACGCCACGCTCTTCGGCAGCTCGTAGAGCGATGGCCAGGGCCGTTTGACATGCACGGTACGCAGGACCGGCTCGTCCCTGGCGACCAGGGCAAAAGCCTTGACGAACATGGCCGCCCAGCCGGCTGGCGCGATCGCGCCCGCGCGGGCCTCCAGCAGGGGGCCAATATCGAGCGATCGGGAAAGGGACACGAAAGGCACGCCCATCGAGGCGTGCATGAGGTCGATGATCAGGCGACGCGGCAGCGAAATGGTCTTGGGCGTCCCGCGCATCGCTCTTTGGTTTCCCCTGATTAAAGTTTGTGCAGCGAACGGGGTTCCCGCTCGCCGCCTGCTCTAGCACGAACCAACCCGCGTGGGGCCGGTCGGTTCGCCGCATCAGGGTGCCGGCGAGGCCAGCGGCTTGGTCTTGTCGACGATGTAAACTCCAAGCACTTTCATAGCCTTATCGCCGTGGGCTTTGGCGTCGTGCACGCCGCCTGCCGGGATCTGGTAGGAATCGCCGGCTTTCAGCGTCTTTTCCGGCTGCCCGTCGATGAGGAGATTGAGCTCGCCTTCGAGCACGTAGCCGGTCTCGATGCCCGGATGGGTATGGCGACCGGCCGCGCCGCCCGCCGGAACCTCCGCAATGGCCGTGATGGTGTTGTAGCCATCGGGAAATTCGACCTTCTGGAGCGGGGTGCGTTTGATGCCGGGCTGCTGGGCGAAGGCCGCAACAGCGAGGCCGGTGAAGGCGAAAGCGAGCAAAGTCTTTTTGAGCATGTTTTTTCCTCCCTGGAACGACTGAGCCTAGCAGCGCCGCTTATCCCGGCAAGGTGGCAATCGGCCTGTTCAGCGCCTGATCCCATCGAACGCCGCCATGATGCCGCGCTGGAAGAGCGACCAGTCGAAGCCGAGCGCGATCGCGCGGTAGCCGCGGTCGACCAGGGCGTTGGCCTGGTCTGCGGTCCGCGCCACGCCGCCGATCGGCACGCCGCTTCTGAGGATGCCGGCCTCGGCCCGCGCCACCAGCTCCAGCAATTCCGGATCGTCCATCTGGCCGCGCTTGTTGATGGAGGTAGCGAGATCGCCGGGGCCGATTACGGCGACGTCGATGCCGGGCGTGGCCATGATCTCGTCGATGCGATTGACGGCGTCGACGTGCTCGATGGTGATCATGCAGATCATCTCGTCGTCGGCGCTGGCCATGTAGTCCGGCATCGACTGGCCCCAGCGGAATGGTGCATGGAACGGACCCCAGAGCCGATCGCCGCGCGGCGGATAGCGCACGCTGCGCACCGCTTTCTCGGCTTCAGTGCAATTGGTGATCATCGGGAAATTGATGCCGAAGGCGCCGATGTCCATCGGTGCCTTCGCAAGCCATGGCTCGTTCGCTGCGATCCGCACCAGCGGTGTACATGGTGTGCCGGTGGTGGCCGCGATCATCGCATGTGCTTCGGTCAGTCCAATCGGCCCGTGCTCGAGATCGACGATGATCCAGTCGAGGGAGCGCGCCATGATCTGCACGGTCTGCACGCTCGGGATCGTCGCGATCGCGCCGAAGGCGGGACGACCCTCGCGCCAGAGCTGGCGGAGACGATTGAGCGGCGTTGCGGGGAGCGACATGGAGAGCCTTGCGATCATCTTGGCGATAACGACGACGGCGGAGCCTAGCAGCGCGCCATCGAGGCGCAAGGTCAGGCCGGAATGCGGCCGCCGAAGAACGGCGTCAGCATGGCCGAAAGGTCATGCACGCGGTTCGAGGTGAAGATCATCTCGGCACCGGATTGCGCGATGCCACCGGTGTGCGGGCCGAGCAGCTCCGAGACGCGGCGGGCGATCGCGGGCGCCGGATCGATCCAGTCGACCGGCCAGGGCGCGAGCTTTTTCAGCCGGTCGAGCAGCAGCGGATAATGCGTGCAGGCGAGCACCACCGTGTCGGTGCGTGCGCCTGCGTCCCCGGCATCGCCGACGAAACACGGGGCGAGCTCGGCGAGGATGGAGTCGTCGCTGACGGGAGAGCCGCTGAGCTCGGCTTCAGCCAGCGCGGCCAGCTCGGGCGAGCCGACCAGTGTCACCTCGCAGCCTTGCGCGAAATCGCGGATCAGCGCCTTGGTGTATTCGCGCTTCACCGTGCCCTTGGTGCCGAGCACCGACACCCGCCGGCTCCTCGACTGCGCGCAGGCCGGCTTGATCGCCGGCACCGTGCCGACGAAGGGCAGGGAATAAGCGGCGCGCAGATGCGATAGGACCAAAGTGGACGCCGTGTTGCAGGCGATGACGACGAGGTCAGGATCGTGCGTGCCGACCAATTCCCCCATCAGCGGCACCACGCGGGCGATGATCGCGTCCTCGCTGTGGTGGCCGTAGGGGAAGAAGGCGTCGTCCGCGACGTAGACGTAATGCGCGTCGGAGCGCGCAGCCACGACCTCACGCAGAACCGTGAGCCCGCCAAGGCCGGAATCGAACACCAGAATCGTCGGAGAATTGGTCACGTGAACACTCTATCCCGACGTGGTTACCATTCGGTTTTTGAGGCGGTTTTGCGGCAGGGGCGTTGAGGGCCAATTTGGATGGATTCAATTTCGCGATTGCCGCATGGTCCCGGTATCAGCTGTCGTACTGCGGTGCGGGGAGGGACAGGCCCGCAAAACTCCGGAGAGCCGACATGATCAGAAATACCAGCAACGGCTGGGGCAGCATTTCCCGATGGTTGCACTGGATTCTGGCGCTGACCATCATCGGCATGATCGGCTTCGGGTGGTGGATGAACCACATCCCGGCGCGTCCCGACCGCTTCTTCTACCGCTCGATCCACGCCGATATCGGCTATGTGATCCTGCTGCTCACGGTGCTGCGCCTGGTCTGGCGCCTCGTCAACCCGACGCCGACCATGCCGGCCGAGACCTCGCGCTGGCAGAAGGTCGCGGCCCATGTCAGTCACGGCGCGCTCTATCTCGCCGCCATCGTCGTCGCCATGCTCGGCTGGGCGCATTCCGGTGCGCACGCACCTGATTATTCGGACTTTTTCGGCCTGTTTCACGTGCCGCAATTCACCGCTTCCGACCGCGCGGCGGCGGGCGCCTATGAAGACCGCCACATCCTCTTTGCCTATGTGCTGCTCGCGTTGATCGCGATTCACGTGATCGCCGCCCTGTGGCACCATTTCATCCGCCGCGACCGCGTCGTGGCGCGGATGGTGACGGACGAGGCCTAGTCGCAAGCACACCCATGCGTTCTCGTGGCGCATCCCACGTTCTGCTTCATGTCTTTAGGAGGCCTCATGTTCACCGTCCATCATCTCGGCAAGTCGCAGTCCGAGCGAATCGTCTGGCTGTGCGAGGAGCTGGGGATTCCCTACGAGCTGAAGCGCTATACGCGTGATCCTGTCACCATGCTGGCTCCGGCCGAGTACAAGGCGCTGCATCCGGCTGGCACGGCCCCTGTGATCACCGACGGCGAGCTGGTGCTCGCGGAATCCGCCGCCGTCGTCGACTACATCCTTGCGAAATATGGCAACGGCCGACTCGTGCTCGGTCCCACTGATCCCGCCTTCGCGCAGTTTCTGTATTGGCTTCATTTCGCCAATGGCACCCTGCAACCCGGCATGGGGCGGATGATGATCCTGAGCCGGCTCGATCTCGCCAAGGACAATCCGACCCTGCTCGCGATGGAGGGGCGTCTCGATCGGGCTTACGATCTTCTCGACGCAAGGCTTCGCGAGGCCGAATATCTTGCAGGCAGCGCCTTCACGACCGCCGACATCATGACAGTTTTCTCGCTCACGACCATGCGCTACTTCCAGCCCTATGACGTGTCGCGCTGTCCCAACGTGGTCAAATATCTCGGCCGCATCGGCGCGCGGGCGGGCTATCGGCGTGCGATGGAGAAGGGCGACCCGGGCATGGCGCTGCTCTTGAACTGAGTGGTGAGGCGATCGATCACGCGATCCTGTTCGTGGTGGCGGCCCTTTCTGTTGCCAGCTGCTTCTGCAGGCGCTCGATGTTTTGCAGCAGGCGCTGGCTGGTCAGCACCAGGAAGTAATAGCCGAACTGCGGATCCTGGAAGTAGATCTCGAGCAGCCGGTCGTAGGTGATCGTCAGCACCTGGCCGTCCTCGATGCACTCGACCGTTCCGGTGCGCCGGTTGTCCGGCGTGAGGAAGCCGAGCTCGCCCATGAGCGTTCCGGGCAGGATCTCGATGTTGATCTCTTTGACCAGGAACTTGCCGGTGACGGTGAGGAACATCTCGTTGGCCGGATCGCGCAGCTTGAACAGCGTGTCGCCGCGGCGATATTTGCGTTCGGTCATGAACGGCTTGAGCCATTCGATCGACATGTCGCCTTCGGCCGCATGGCGCGCCTTCTTGACCAGCTTGAGCATCTGCCGCAGGCGCAGGGCGTTGATCGGTAGCAGCAGGAGATAGAGCAGGAAGGTCGAGACGTTGGCGGAGAGCGCGCCGAAGACGGCGAAGAACGCGCAGCCGACCATGTTGGCGACGCGCAACGGCACCATGGTCCGCATCAGAAGAGTTGCGACGAAGAAACCGGCCCCGACCGCGGCGAACATATTGGCCAGCGTGATGTTCTGGACGAAGATCTCCAGCATCCGATTGAAGATCGAGTCATAGGTGACGTTGTTCGGATCGAGGCCCATCTGGACCAGGATCTTCGCGATCCTGAGGTTATCCGTCGCCGCCTCGAGAATGCGGTCGAGGATCGACGAAATGTCTGCGCTGCCGGACGGCATGGTACTATCCCCGGGTAAGGCCTTCAGTCACGGTCGTATTCTCGACACCATAGCCGAAATCGAACGACGACCGCTTGAATGAAGCTTTCGGCCGCCGTGCCGCAAGGGGCAAATTTTAGCCTGATCGGGCGTTTCGGCAATTGCCTGTTTGGCGGTGCGTATGGCCGTGGCGCGCCCGCGATTCGGGGGCTACCGGGTCCGAGCCTCGGCTTGGTGGACCTCGGCGGCCGAGGGGGCGGGGCGGGACCAGGCGAGGGCGTGGGGCGATCCCCCGCCTCAGGGCTTGGCGGGCGGCACGACCTGCTGCTCGACCAGGCCGAGATGCCCTGGCAGCGAACCGGCGCGCAGCAGCATGGCGACGCTGTTTGCTTCCTCCAGAGTGAAATTGCCGGAGATCTGGCCCGAGCCGCCGGTGATGGGCTCGCGGATCACGGGGGCGGAGATCACCTTGCCGTCGAGCACGATGGCGAAGGGCTTTGCGATATTCTCCTCGGTGATGTGGGCAAAGCGTCGCGTGCCGCGGCCGTTGAAGCGGAACGAGGCGATCGGCTCGTTCGTGGCGCTCGCAAACCCCGGGCCCGCATAGCTGATGTCGTCGCCGTCGAGCACGCTGTCCTTGGCGACCAGATAAAGGCTCTTGTCCTTGAAGCCGGGCAGGACTTCCGTGCCTGCCGGGGGCGTGCCGGATTGCGCCTGCTCAGGCGGCATGGAGAGGTCGATCAGGCGGAAGCCGACCTTGACCCTTCGGGCGAAGACCGCGGTGACGCGCTCGGGCTCCATCACACCGGGCAGGAAGATTCGGATGCGGTCGGTGCCATCGGGCTGGACGCTGGCGAGCTGGACGCCGGCCTCCTTCAGACGCTGCTCGATCATGGCGATGGCATCTTCGACGAGTTCGTGCAACCGCGCGGCGGATGCCGCATTGGTCGGCGCGAGCCTGACCAGTCCGTCGCTGCCGTCGGTCACGGCGAGTGCATGCGACGGCAATCCTTTTGCGGCCGACGCGAGCTTGCGTGCGAGTTGCTCGCGGCCCTTGACGTCGGCAATCTTCAACTCGACGCCGCCGTCGCGGATCGCAAGACCGGAGAAGGCGATCTTGCCATCGCGCAGGTTCTTGTAGACGTCGTCGCGCAAATCCGTGACGACGCTCTCACGCAGGCCATCGGTGTCTACCCTGTAGACGATGCGTGACCCGCCGAGCTTCTCCATCTTGTCGCTGATGAAGGCCGAGATCTTGGCGCGCATCTTGTCGAGCTGGCCGTCCTCGGCGAGTGCCGCGCGGGGCAGGGCGATCACCGATGTCATGATTTCCGCTGTCACGGCGAACGCGATGAACAGCCGGGTGGCGCAATCCCGCGGTGGCGTAGTCATGATCACCTCGAGTCTTGCGGCAGGGCGCTGGCAAGGGCGCTGCAATGTGAGTCCGATGCCAGTTCTTGGTCCCCGGATCGGGCGCGCAGGTTCAAAGGCCTGTGCCAGAGTCCATTGTCGCCGACGTTAGGTCATGGACGAACGCCAAATCATCCATCATTCTGCCCGTGCTCGGCCGGCCAATCGGTCGAGGCCTCGCCAACCCCAAAAGTCAAAAAGACAGGGCGCGGGGAAATGCATCTGAGGGAGGACGGAGTTCCATGGCGGGCATCCATGCGCTCGATCGGCTCATCGGCAGCGACTATCCGGACTTGGCGACGGACGCCGAGGTTCGAGCCTTCGAGCAGGTCCCTTACGCCGATCGCGTCGCGGCCGAGAGCACCTACGACGCCATCAGGCTGGGTGCGGTCCGCAACCCCGACGGCCCGGCGATCCAGTTCCTGCAAAATGCCGATCCGGCCGACACGCCGGTCGTGGTCACGTACCGCGACTTCATCGCGCGCGTCACGCAGGCCGCCAACATGTTTCACGCGCTTGACGTCGAGAAGGGCGACGTCGTCAGCTTCATGCTGCCGCTGGTGCCGGACGCCTTTGTAACGCTGTTCGGCGCGGAGGCCGCCGGCATCGCCAATCCCGTCAATCCGCTGCTGGAGCCGCACCAGATCGCGGAGATCCTCGAGGCCGCGAATACGAAAATCCTGGTGGCGCTCGGGCCGATGCCGGGCACCGACATCTGGCAGAAAGTCGAGCAGATCAGGCCGCAACTCAAGCACCTCAAGGCGATCGTGCAGGTGTTCGGCGGTGGCGATCCGGCGAACGGCATCTATGCCTTCAGCGACCTGATCAAGCAGCAGCCTTCGGACCGCCTGATCAGTGGGCGAAAGATTTTGGGCCGCGACATCGCCGCCTATTTCCACACCGGCGGCACCACCGGCACGCCAAAGCTGGTGCGGCACACGCATGCCAACCAAGTCTATCAGGCCTGGGCACTCAATCTGCTGCTGAAGTCGAAGCCGGGCGCCAACATGCTGTTTGGCATGCCGCTGTTTCACGTCGGGGGCTCGTTGACGCAGGTGCTGACGACGCTGTCGGCAGGCGGTTCGCTGGTCGTGCTGTCGCCGAGCGGATGGCGCAATCCGAATGCGGTGAAGAACATCTGGCAACTGGTCGAGCGCTTCAAGCCGGAGGCGCTGTCGAGCGTGCCGACTGTACTCGCCGCGACGCTCGCGGTGCCGCCTGGCAGTGCCGACATCTCCAGCCTGAAATATGCAGCCGGTGGCGGCTCCGCGATCCCGGTCGCGGTCGGGTCTGCGATCCAGGACAAGCTCAAGCTGCCGGTCGTCGAGGTCTACGGCATGACCGAGACCTCGAGCGTGCACACGCTGGCCTACCGGTCGCGGCCGATCCGGCTCGGTTCGGTCGGCCTTCCCATGCCTTACGCGCGGGTCCGCATCGTTCAGCTCGATGCCGAGGGCAAGCTGATCCGCGACTGCGCGCCGGACGAGATCGGCGTCGTCATCATGGCGGGCCCAGGCGTGTTCGGCGGCTATCTGAACGACGAGCACAACAAGGGTGCCTTCGTCGACGAAGTCTGGGTCAATTCCGGCGATCTTGGCCGGCTCGATGCCGACGGTTATCTCTGGATCACCGGCCGCGCCAAGGATCTCGTGATCCGCGGCGGCCACAACATCGATCCGGCGCCGATCGAGGAGATCATGTTCCGCCATCCCGCCGTCGGCTTCGCCGCGGTGGTCGGCCAGCCCGACGCCTATGCCGGCGAGCTGCCGGTGGGGTATGTGCAACTGAAGCCGGGCGCGACCGTCGAACCCGGCGAGCTGGAGACATGGGTGCGCGAGCGTACGCCGGAGCGCGCGGCTGTCCCGGTGCAGGTCATCCCGATAGATCCGATGCCGGTGACGGGCGTCGGCAAAGTGTTCAAGCCGCAGCTGCGCTGGGACGCAGCCGAGCGCGTCTTCACGAAGGTGCTGACACCGCTTGCCGAGCGCGGCATCGACTGCAACGTCAGGGTCGGCGCTCACGGCAGCCACGGTTCGATCGCCACCGTGACGCTGGCCGGGCTGCCGGCGGCCCAGCGCGAGGCGGTTGCAAGCGAGGTGCACGCACTGCTTGCACCGTTCGTGATGCGCCACGAAGTGGTGCAAATGTAACGGACTCAACAGATGGCTTTGGCGTCAGCTCGAAAGCAGGGCGACGCTTCGTCGCATTATCCATACCCCTGAGAGAGCCTCTTATGTGACAAATATCACATAGGAAGAATTGGTAATTGAGCGATGGTCCGAATAGTCTCGTGGAATTGCATCCGGGGGGACGCAAGTGATTCCGTTTCGGATATTTGCTTTGTTGATTTTGGCCATTGGCCTCGCCTGCGGACCGGCCCATGCGGACCGGCGGGTTGCGCTTGTCATCGGCAATTCCGCCTACAAGAGCGCGCCCAAGCTCGGCAACCCCGTCAACGATGCCACTCTGGTCGGCGGCATGTTCAAGAAGGCGGGATTTGATTCCGTCGACGTCAGGCTGGATCTCAGTGCGAGCGAGATGCGGCGCATGTTGCGTGAGTTCGCCGGCAGGACCCGCGATGCCGATATGGCGGTGATCTATTACGCCGGCCACGGCATCGAGCTGGAAGGCACCAACTATCTCATTCCGATTGACGCGACGCTGGAGACCGATGGCGACGTGCTCGACGAAACCATCCCGGTCGAGCGTGCGCTGTTTGCGGTGGAGCCGGCCAAGCAGCTGCGCCTGATCATCCTGGACGCGTGCCGTGACAATCCGTTTTCCAAGACTATGAAGCGGACGCTGGCCTCGCGCGCGATCGGACGCGGCCTCGCCAAGGTCGAGCCGACCAGCCCCAACACCATGATTGCGTTCGCGGCAAAGGCCGGTTCGACAGCGTCCGACGGCGACTCCAGGAACAGCCCGTTTGCCGTCGCTTTGGTCGAGCACCTGCCCAAGCCAGGCCTTGATTTGCGCAAGGCGTTCGGCTTCGTGCGCGATGACGTGCTCAAGAGCACCGGCTACAAGCAGGAGCCCTATGTCTATGGCTCGCTCGGAGGCGACGATGTGCCGCTGGTCGCGACCAAGCCGGCAGCGACCGGGCCGCAGGCCAACCCGCAGGATTCTATTCGCAGGGATTACGAGCTCGCGCTGCAGCTTGCCACGCGCGACGGTTGGGAAGCCTTCCTGGCGCAATATCCCGAAGGTTTTTATGCCAATCTGGCCAAGGGCCAGATGAATAAGATCGCCGCCGAAGAGACGCGCGCGTCGGCCGAGCAAAAAGCGAATGCGGCCGAGCAGCAGAAGGCAAGGCTTATTGCCGAACGCGCCCAGAAGGCCGAGCAGGACAAGGCGGCCGCGGCGGCGAAGGCGGCCGAAGAGGCCCGGATCGCGGCGGAGAAACAGAAGCAGATCGAGCAGGCGAGGACGGAGGCAGCGGAGCACCAGCGCAAGCTGGCCGAAGCTGCCGCGGCAAAAGCACAGGCGGAAAAGCAGGCGGCGGAGCAGGCCAAGGCCGAGCTTGTTGCCAGGCAGGCCGCCGAGAAGGCGGAGCGGGCCGCCAAGCCTGTGGCCGATCGGCAGATGCCTGAGGCCGAGCAGAAAGTTGCAGCCCTTGCGCCAGCGCCGGCATCCACATTGTCGGCGGCTGATCTGACAAAATCCGTGCAGAGTGAATTGCGCCGCGTCGGCTGTCTGTCCGCCACCGCCGACGGCGACTGGAGCGCCGCATCGCAGCGTTCTCTGGCCCTGTTCAACAAATATGCCGGCACCCAATTCGACGCCAAGCTGGCAAGCGTCGACGCGCTCGATGCACTGAAAGCGAAGCCCGGACGGGTCTGCCCGCTCATTTGCAATTTCGGCTCCAAGGCCGACGGGGATCAATGCGTAAAAATTACATGCCGCGCCGGCTATCGCGTCGGTGACGACAACGAATGCGAGAAGATTCAGGAGAAGAAGCCAGCGCCTACCGCCCGCGACGAGCCGAGAAGGCGCGACCAAGACCGGAAGGACGCAGAATCTGCGGCACCGAAATCGCAAGCGTCCGGGCAGATGATCTGCAACAACGCAGGATGCAGGCCGATTGCTAAGGGATGTCGGCTCGCGTTGGTTCCCCATCCTAGCAACGCCAGCGTCAAGATCACCGGTGAGGTGTGTAACTGATGGCGATGCCTGCCTTCCGAGATTGCGCCCTCGGGCTCAAAGTTCTTGTTCTTCTTGTTCTGGCGAGCTGCAGCCCGGCCCTCGCCGACAAGCGCGTTGCGCTCGTCATCGGCAATTCTGCCTACAAGAACGCGCCGCGGCTCGCGAACCCGGTGAACGACGCCGGGCTGGTCGGCGGCATGTTCAGGAATGCGGGTTTCGATTCGGTCGAGATCAGGCTGGACCTCAATGCCAGCGAAATGCGGCGATCGCTACGCGAGTTCGCGGCCAGGACGCGCGATGCCGACATGGCGGTGATCTACTATGCGGGCCACGGCATCGAGCTGGACGGCAACAACTACCTCGTTCCAACCGATGCCATGCTGGAAACCGACGGCGACGTCCTCGACGAGACCGTCGCGCTGGATCGCGCGCTGTATGCGGTCGAACCGGCCAAACAACTCCGTCTCGTCATCCTCGATGCCTGTCGTGACAATCCTTTTGCCAAGACGATGAAGCGCACCCTGGCCTCGCGCGCGATTGGTGGCGGACTTGCCAAGGTTGAGCCAACCAGTCCGAACACGATGATCGCGTTTGCGGCCAAGGCGGGATCGACAGCGTCCGATGGCGACTCCCGCAATAGCCCGTTCGCGGTCGCGTTGACCGATCATCTGCCGAAGCCTGGGCTCGATTTGCGCAAGGCGTTCGGGTTTGTCCGTGACGACGTCTTGAAGAAAACCGGCAACAAGCAGGAGCCGTATGTCTATGGCTCTCTGGGTGGCAGCGATGTGCCGCTGGTGCCGGCAAGGCCGGCCGCCGCAGCCGGTCCGCAGGCAAATCCGCAGGACAGTGTGCGCAAAGACTACGAGCTTGCCCTTCAGGCCGGCCTGCGCGAGGCCTGGGAAGCATTCCTCCAGACCTATCCGGACGGCTTTTACGCCAACCTCGCCCGCGTGCAGTTGAAGAAGATTGCCGCCGAGGAGGATCGCACGGCGGCGACGGAGAAGGCGCGTCTAGCCGAACAGGAGAAGACGAGGCTCGCGACCGAACGAGCCCAGAAGGCCGAGCAGGAGAAAGCGGCCGCTGCTGCGAAAGCCGCGGAAGAGGCGCGGATCGCGGCCGAGAAAGCCAAGCAGGTCGAGCAAGCCAAGGCGGAGGCGGCCGAACGAGATCGCAAGGCGGCCGAAGCTGCCGCGGCCAAGTCGCTCGCGGAGAAGCGGGCGATGGAGAAGGCGGCAGCTGAGGCGGCAGCGAAGCAGGCAGCGGACAAGCAGGCGGCTGACGCCGAGAGCAGGAAGGTCGCTGCGCTGGCGCCGCCGCCCAGTGCTCCGCCGCCCGGCGATCTCGCGAAATCCTTGCAGAGCGAACTGCGCCGCGTCGGCTGCCTTTCGTCTACCGCCGACGGCGACTGGAACGCCGCGTCGCAGCGCTCGCTAACGCTGTTCAACAAATATGCAGGCACCCACTTCGACGCGAAGCTTGCGAGTGTCGACGCGCTCGATGCGCTGAAGGCAAAGCCGGGCCGGGTCTGTCCGCTGGTGTGCAATTTCGGCTTCAAAGCCGATGGCGATCAATGCGCGAAGATCACCTGCCGGGCCGGCTATCATGTCGGCGACGACAACGAATGCGAGAAACTGCCAGAGAAGAAGCCGGTCGCGACGCGCGAGGATTCGAAGCGGCGGGACACGGATAGGAGAGAAGCGGAATCTGCTGCCCCAAAATCGCAAGCCTCAGGACAGATAATCTGCACGAGTGCTGGATGCAGGCCGGTGGCGAAAGGGTGTCGCATTGTGCGAGATCCGAGGCCGGGTAGCGCGGGCATGTCACAAGCGGAAGTGTGCAATTAGTCGTGCATCGCTGAGCACAGCATCCTCGTCTCGAGCTCTTGCGGATTGCTCGAGTGCTTGGACCATCCGGCGCATTCAATGCGCGCCGGGAAGGTGAGCATGCACTGATGCCCTCGGCGCTCATCAGGGGCGCGAACTTCTCAGCTTGCATGCCTTGCCGCGAGCGAGCATCATCCCAAGAAAATGGGGGAAACCGATGCCACAATTCTCTCGCCGCGGCCACCTTCAGCAATTGTCGGCCGTGTTCGGATCCGCAGCGCTTTTCGGGTGGTCGAGGTCCGCATCGGCTTCGGAGGTAGACATTCCTCCCGAGGGCATCGGCAAGGGCATCAAGCACGTCTCCTATAGCGATATCGGCGGACGGCCCGACAGTGTGCAGGTGATGTTCAACCGGCAGCACGTCTATGTCGGACACATGTTCAGCGACGGCGTGACGATCCTAGACGCATCCGATCCGCGTGCGCTGAAGCCGGTCAATTTCTTCACCGCAGGGCAATACACCCGCACCCACCATTTACAGGTGGCGGAAGATTTTCTGCTGCTTGCGAACGGCGCCAACATCGTCGCGATGCAGTCCTACGACAACATGCGCGGCTATTTCGAGAACACGCTGGTCGACAGCATCACCAGGGCCAAGAAATTCCGCTGCGGCCTCTCGATCCACGACATATCGAAACCGAATGAGATGCGCGAGATCGCGTTCCTCGAAATGCCTGGCTTCGGCATCAACCGGCTGTGGTGGCCAGGCGGCCGCTATGCCTATGTGTCGGCGCATCTCGACGGCTTCACCGACCACATCCTTTGCGTGGTCGATCTCAAGACCATCACCAAGCCGGAGATCGTCGTGAAATGGTGGCTGCCGGGCATGAACCGCGCGGCCGGCGAGCCGGCGACGCCGAAGGGCAAGCGCTTTGCGCTCCATCACATGATCACGGCGGGCGATCGCGGTTATGCCGCGTGGCGCGATGGCGGCTTCACCATTCATGACATCAGCGATCCCACCAATCCAAAGCTGCTGTCCCACATCAACTGGTCGCCGCCCTTCGCTGGCGGCACGCATACGCCGCTGCCGCTGCCCAAGCGACAGCTTGCGATCGTCGCGGACGAAGCCAATGCGGATCAATGCGCCAAGGGCCTGTTCCATACATTCGTCCTCGACGTGCGCGCGCCTGGAAATCCGGTGCCGATCGCAACCCTGCCGACCCCGCGCGACCGCGATTTCTGCACGAACGGCACCTTCGGGCCACATAATCTGCACGAGAACCGCCCGGGCTCGTTCCAGAGCGAGGAGACGATCTTCGCGACCTACAACAATGCCGGCGTCAGGGTGTTCGACGTCAGGGACGCCTTCGCACCGAAGGAGATCGCGTATTGGGTGCCGCCGACACCGAAAAAGCTCATCGACCCCCGCCCGAACGTCGCGCTCGCGGCCAAGACCTGTGACGCCTATGTCCGGCCGGACGGACTGATGTTCGTCTCCGACTGGAACGCCGGCATGCACGTGCTGCAATATCAGGGATGAGCGGTGTCGCCGTGCCCACCATTCGCAGCGAAGAAGGCTGTGGTGGGCACGCTTTCGCTTTGCCCACCGTACGAGACCTGCGCTAACCCGCCGGCATCCGCGTTTCGACAAGTCGCGCCCAATAAGACGCGCCGTGGCCTAGGATGTTGTCGTTGAAGACGTAGGCCGGGTGGTGGCACTCGTTGCCGTCGCCCATGCCGACCAGGATCATCGCGCCGGGGCGGGCTTCCAGCATGAAGGAGAAGTCCTCGGCGCCCATCATGGGAATGAACTTGTCGTTGACGCGCTCGGCACCGACGATGTCGCGGGCGACGTCGGCGGCAAGGCCGGCCTCGCGCGCATGGTTCATCGTCACCGGGTACATGCGCGTGTACTTCGTCTCCGCCGAGCCGCCATAGGCGCGGGCGACGCTGTCGGCGACTTCGCCGATGCGGCGCTCGACGAGATCGCGCACTTCAGGGTCGAGCGTGCGCACGGTGCCGCCGAGCTCGGCGATCTCCGGGATGATGTTGAAGGCCGTGCCGGAATGGAATTGCGTGATCGAGATGACGGCGGACTTCAGCGGATCGACGTTGCGCGCGACGATCGATTGCAGCGCGTTGACGATCTGGGCGCCGATCAGCACGCTGTCGATGGACTTGTGCGGACCCGCGCCGGCGTGGCCGCCCTTGCCGTGGACCGTGATCTGGATGTTGTCGGAGGAGGCGAGCATCGCGCCGGGCGTGGTCGCGAAATGTCCTTCGGGCAGGCCCGGCATATTGTGCATGCCATAGACCTCCTGGATGTTCCAGCGCGTCATCAGCCCGTCCTCGACCATCGCCTTGCCGCCGCCGCCGCCTTCTTCCGCGGGCTGGAAGATCACGACGGCCGTGCCGTCGAAATTGCGCGTCTCGGCGAGATATTTGGCGGCGCCGAGCAGCATGGCCGTGTGGCCGTCATGACCGCAGGCGTGCATCTTGCCGGGGACCTTGGAGGCGTAGGCGACGCCCGACGTCTCCATGATCGGCAGCGCGTCCATGTCGGCGCGCAGGCCAATGGTTTTGCCCGAGGCGGATTTGCGGCCGCGGATCACACCGACGACGCCGCTGCGGCCGATGCCCGTCACCACCTCGTCGCAGCCGAACTCCCGCAAGCGATCGGCGACGATGCCGGCGGTGCGGTGGACGTCGTATTGCAGCTCCGGGTTCTCATGGAAGTCATGGCGCCAGGCGGCCATTTCGTCGGAGAGGGCGGCGACGCGGTTGACGATGGGCATGGGGAGGATCCGCCTTGATTTGTAGCCCGGATGAGCGAAGCGACATCGGGGATCTTTGTGAGGGAAGTCCCGGGTGTCGCTGCGCTCACCCGGGCTACGAATGACGTTCAGCTTTCGCCGAACACGCGCTTGAAGATCGTATCGACGTGCTTGAAATGATAGCCGAGGTCGAATTGCTCCTCGATCTCGGCGTCGGTCAGATACTTCTTCACTTCAGCGTCCTTCTTCAGGAGCTGGAGGAAGTCGCCTTCGCCGCGCCAGACCGGCATGGCGTTGCGCTGCACGAGCTTGTAGGCGTCCTCGCGGCTTGCGCCCTTCTGCGTCAGCGCCAGCAGCACGCGCTGCGAATGCACGAGGCCGCCGAGGCGGTCGAGGTTCTTCTGCATGTTGGCGGGGTACACCAGCAGCTTGTCGATCAGGCCGGCGAGGCGCACCAGCGCGAAGTCGAGCGTCACCGTCGCGTCCGGGCCCATCATGCGCTCGGCGGAGGAGTGCGAGATGTCGCGCTCGTGCCAGAGTACGACGTTCTCCAGCGCCGGCGTCACATAGGCGCGCACCATGCGCGACAGCCCGGTGAGGTTTTCCGAGAGCACCGGATTACGCTTGTGCGGCATCGCGGACGAACCCTTCTGCCCTTCGGAGAAGAACTCCTCGGCTTCCAGCACTTCGGTGCGCTGCATGTGGCGGATTTCGACCGCGAAACGCTCGACCGAGGACGCGATCACACCGAGCGTCGAGAAATACATCGCGTGGCGGTCGCGGGGGATGACCTGCGTCGAGATCGGCTCGGGGACGAGGCCCATGGCCTTGGCAACATGCTGTTCGACGCGCGGATCGATCTGGGCAAAAGTGCCGACCGCGCCGGAGATGGCGCAGGTCGCGACTTCCTTCCGCGCCGCGATCAGGCGCTCCCTAGCGCGCGAGAACTCCGCATAGGCATAAGCGAGCTTGAGGCCGAAGGTCACAGGTTCGGCGTGGATGCCGTGGCTGCGGCCGATGGTCGGCGTCATCTTGTGCTCGAGGGCGCGCTTCTTCAGCGCCGCTAGCACCTTGTCGAGGTCGGCGAGCAGCAGGTCGGCGGCGCGGGTGAGCTGGACGTTGAGGCAGGTGTCGAGCACGTCGGAGGACGTCATGCCCTGATGCACGAAGCGCGCTTCGGGGCCAACGATCTCGGCGAGGTGGGTGAGGAAGGCGATGACGTCGTGCTTGGTCTCGCGCTCGATCTCGTCGATGCGGGCGACGTCGAAAGTGGCGTCCTTGGCCTTGGCCCAGACCGTTTTGGCGGCCTCCTTGGGAATCGTGCCGAGCTCGGCAAGGGCGTCAGCCGCATGCGCCTCGATCTCGAACCAGATCTTGAACCGGGTCTGCGGCTCCCAGATCGAGGCCATTTCCGGGCGGGTATAGCGGGGGATCATTGGACTGCTCCAGGAAGGTGGGCGCGCGACCCAGGAGGGGCGACCTGCCAAAATGTTTTTTACGCCGTGATCTAGCAGAGCGGGGAGGGCGAAACAAACGGCGCCGGCAAGGTAGCGGGGGATGATTGGGCTGGCGGGGTCATCGGCCTGGCCGCGGCGATCGGCGGCCGGCCTCAGGGGGGAAGCTCGCAGATATTAACTGTCAATCACGGATCATTGACTGACAGATATTGAAATCTGTCAGCGGGACATGTATATCCGTTCTCAGACGCTCCGGTTGGGCGTCTGGCGGCATCCCGGGAGCCCGACGTCCCAAACAAATGGGGGATTGAGGGTCGCATTGAACAATCGGGACCGCCAATTGATTGGAGACTTACGACAATGACGACCGAAATCATCAATTTGACCGGGACGATTGGGCACTGGCTCAATTTACTGGTGGCGCGCCAGATCGCGGCGCAGGCTGCAAAACTGCCTCATTAAGGCGAGAGCTTTCCGAAACGACCGGCACGGGCGCTTCGGAAGCAGCTCCGTCGCCGGGTAACTGAGCCCTCAACGGGAACATGGTGCTGGCATGAACGAAGCCGTTATCTTGACGCCGGAGCGGATCCTCGAAGTCACCGAGGACGTGCTGCGGCGTTACGGACTCGCCAAAGCCACCGTGGTCGACGTGGCCCGTGCGCTCGATGTGAGCCACGGCAGCGTCTACCGCCATTTCCCGAGCAAGGCTTCGCTGCGCGAGGCCGTCGCCAAACGGTGGCTGGACCGCATCGACGCGCCCTTACGCCAGCTCGCCGAAGAGCAGGGCCCGGCTCCGGCGCGGCTCGATCGCTGGCTGCGCACCCTTTTCGCCGCCAAGCGTTCGCGCGTGCTCGACGATCCCGAGATGTTCGAGACTTATCTGACCCTGGCGCGCGAGGCCTGTGCAGCCGTCAAGTGTCACAAGGACACCATGATCGACCAGATCGCGGCGATCCTGACCGACGGCGTGAAGCAGGGCGTGTTCGAGGTGGGCGACGTCAAAGCCACCGCGCGCGCGATCTTCGATGCCACCGTCCGCTTCCACCATCCGGCCCACGCCGACGAATGGAAGGAAGCCGATCTCTCGGCGCGCGTCGATGCGACGCTCGCGCTGGTATTGCGCGGGCTGAAGGCGGCGTGAGGTTGCGAGGCCAACGCGTATCGCAGCTTGGGCCTTGATCCGCTCCTGCTCATGCCTTTGGCAGGATGACGGGCCTAGCCTCGACGATTCTCTCGTGACCACCATCCCATCATCCTGCTTGGCTGTGAGCCGTCAGATGACGAAGTCCGTTGGGTGAAGGGCCGCCGTGTGCACGCCGTCCAACGTGATCGTATCGTTGGCGGTGAGGTGGATCACGGCATCGCCGGCGCTATTGTCGCCGATGAGGCTGGAGACGGCTGCCCAGTCTGCGAAGCCGTAGTCATGGAGGTTGATCACGTCGTGTTCGCTGGTGGTGCTGCCGACAGCCTGGTTGCCTTGATTGAAGTCGTTGATGATGTCCTGGCCGGAGCCCGTGTTGAAGACGAACGTGTCGTTGTTCGGGCCGCCCCACAGGAGATCATTGCCGCCGCCACCGTTGAGGGTATCCGTGCCTCCGGTGATCGAGCCGGGTGAGGAAGGAGCGTAGCTCATCGCATCGCCCGCCAGGCGATCGGGGCTCGATCCCCCGGTGAGGCTGTCGTTCCCGCCGTGAGCATTGCCCGACATTGTGGGAGCGTCGCCGTACAACGTCGTGCTGAAAGCAGCTCGCTCGCCATCGACGACGGCGGTGAGGATATCGTTCCCGCCCTGGGCATTGTCGGACATGGACGTTGCCGAATCCCCCGACAGGCTTCCTCCTCCGAGCTGGGCGTCGCTGCTCGCCGCAAAGGTCAGGATGTCGTTTCCGCCGACCGCGTTGTCGGTCATGGCGCCAGTGGCATCGCCGCTGAGTGCGTCGCCGCCGCCATTTATCCCATAGTCCGTCGCGCTCAGCGTATCATTCCCACCGTGCGCATTGCCGCTCATGGCACCACCAGCGTCCCCGCTGAGCGATCCGAACGATCTCCATCCGGTCGACGCCGTCAGTGTGTCATTTCCGCCTCCCGCGTTGCCCGACATGTCACCTTGGACATCGCCATAGAGATAAACATTGGTGTAGAGCGAGTTGTGGGCATCGACATTGAGGGTGTCGTTGCCGCCTTGGGTGTTGTCCGCCATGGATTGGGCATCGCCAACGGCAACGGCATTATCCCAGCCGCCATCCACGCTCACCACGAGACTGTCGTTCCCTCCGTGCGAATTGCCATGCATGGCCGCCAGGTCTTCCCCAACGAGCGTCACGTTCGAGTTGAGACTCGATATGGCTGCCGTCAGCGCATCGTTGCCGCCCCAGTCGTCGGTTGCCAACCCGGGATCTCCGAGCACGGTCATGGATTGACCGAAGTCCGGCAGGGTGACTGCGATAGTGTCGTTTGGCAGTTGGTGCATGTCGCTTCACTCCGATTTCATTTCAGTCGCGGGGCCTGAAAGCAGCGGAGGTCTTTGCGAGACGCGCTGTGGCCGCGCTTGACGTTGAATCTGCTCGGAGTTGATGGCGGAGATTTGCTTCGGGTTGGATTTCATTGCGGCCGGAGGAACTTCGGCGCGGGTACGGAACTCGACCGACGTCAAGTCTACCGCGCGCGCCATCTTCGATGCGACCGTCCGCTACCACCGTCCGGCCCACGCTGACGAGAAGGACGCCGATCTCTCGGCGCGTGTCAATGCGACGCCTGCGCTACGCGGGCTGAAGGCGTAAGCCAACTTCCTTCACGCGTTCCAAAGCCGTCACACCTGACGTGACCTGTCGCGGTTCTATCTCAGACCTTATGGGCAACGCTGCCATTGCCGAGCGAGCGCGGATGATGGGGCTTTTTTCGCGCACGTAAGGCGGCGTTGGCCGATGGCACGACCGACGGGCTTTCCGGATAGGTATTGACTTCAATTTCGACGACGTCCTTTGACCGCTTTCGAAGGCGGTAGAACGCAAGTTCCTGTTCGAGAACGGGGCAGTGGAATTGGATCGTCGCTGTGTCTGGCAGACGGCAGAGTTCATCGATGAGCTCGCCGACAGTGATGATCGGGGGATGATGGATGGCTTCGCGGATAGCCTTACTCATGGCGCAACTCCCTCGCTCCGCTACTAACCACGGCGCGACGGCATCAGTTCCAATCCTACCCGGCCACAGTATGATCTATCTAAAAGTGCGAGCCGCGCGCCAGCGCCCTAAAGCGCGGGTGTCAACCGCGAGCTGCGCAAGCGCAATATGCCGAACGGGTCTTCGCGCCCCGCGAGTTTGCGATAGGTCGCAAGGTCGTCAAGCGTCGGACCTTCCCCGCGTCTGACATTCGCGCCCGCAACCGTCGCAACCGGAATCGACGTGCCGAGGCCTGCGTAGAGATAGTTATCGCCGAACGCCTTCCTGAGCGCGGCAAAAGTCGGCTCACCGGTGCAATGTCCCGGGGCTACGCTGTCGACCTTGAACCTGTCCTTCAGGGCGGTCACGACTTTCGCGATAGCTTCGTCAGGTGCGACGACCAGATGAAATCCTCCCGCGACGAGATGAATCCTGGGATTGATAGCCGTCGCCGCTTCGACGATGCGCTCGATTCCGGGGTGCGAGCAACCGACCAGAAGGACCATGCCGTCGGCCGTGTTGACGGCCAAGGACAGCTCTTTGAGTTCTCTCGTCCCGGGTGCGTCGGAAATCAGCGAGATGAGTGTGATACCGGGAGCAATCTCGGTGGTCTGATCAATCAGTTCGAAGTTCGCGTGGGCCCACGCGTTGCCGAACTTCATCGTCGCGGGCGGGTTGCCTGCATAGTACCGCATCTCAGGCGGCAAGGCCTCGTCCTTGCGGTAGAAGCCGGACGGCAGAGACGAGCCGTAGATGCCAAATCCTTCCTTTGGCGCGTAGATCTTGACGGTCGGATTGATGCTCAGGAGGTAGGACAAGCCCGCCATATGATCGGAGTGGCGGTGCGACAGAACGACAAAGTCGAGGTCCGAGAGATCAACTCCCTTGGCCTTCACGTTCGCCGCGAAGATTTCGGGATCGTTACCCGTATCGAACAGGATGCGTTTTCCCGCGATTTCGACAAGGGCGGAGAAACCCCAGTCCTTTGTCATCGCGTCATTGGTGCCGAAGGCGTCATAGAGAATGGTGATCTGGTCTTTCGCCTCAACTGCCGTGCTTTCCGTGAGCCCGGTCGTGAAAACGCTGAAGGCGATCAGTGCTG
The DNA here is from genome assembly GCF_055811715.1 of Bradyrhizobium sp. WSM4872. Lineage (NCBI taxonomy): Bacteria > Pseudomonadati > Pseudomonadota > Alphaproteobacteria > Hyphomicrobiales > Nitrobacteraceae > Bradyrhizobium > Bradyrhizobium sp. WSM4872. Next base: position 382,915 of record NZ_JBVVPT010000002.1, read on the forward strand.
CAAGAAGACTGTCCCTGATGTTCATGGAAGCGTCTCCTGTTGTCGTGCAAGACATACAACGGGAACGAGGGCGGCTTCGAAAGCCGTCCGAATTGGCTCTCGACGAAAGATCGGAGCCGGACACACATCCATTGGCCGCTTGGTGCTGGATGCGGTGCCTGTGGTGGATCCTAGCACAACCTGAGAGAGACTTGGAGACCTTCGTTGGGGGTGGCCAGTCGGGAACCAGTTATTCTGGTCGCAGCAAACGGCTCGCCGTCAGGCTCTAGATCTTGGTCAGCCCGCAAGTTGCCGCCAACCGCACAAGCTGCGCATCCGTGCGCGCGCCGGTCTTGGTCTTGATCAAATAGTGATAGTTCTGCACGGTCTTGACGCTGAGATTGAGGTGCGCCGCGATCTGTTCGGTGGTGGCGCCGCCGGCGAACTGGCGCAGGATCTCGATCTCGCGTTCGCCCAGTTGATCCAGCGCCGAGCCCGCCGACAGGCTGTCCTCGGCCAGGATGTGCGCGATGTCGTCGCTCATGGCGCGTTCGCCGCGCGCAACGCTGCGGATCGCCGACACGACCGCGGACGGCTCGCTGCTCTTGGTGACGAAGCCGCTGGCGCCCGCATTGAAGGCTGCCTTCACCAGCACGGCCTCGTTGTGCATGGTGAAAACGAGGATCCGCGCCCGCGGGCTCCGCGCGCGGATGTTGCGGATGGCTTCCAGTCCGCTCGCGCCGGGCATCGAGATATCAAGCACCACGACATCGGGATCGCGCGCCTTGAAGGCGCTGTAGGCGTCCGCGGCGTTGTCGGCTTCCGCAACGACATGCAGATCACCCTGGCTTTCCAGCACGCGCCGATAGCCTTGCCGCACGATCGGATGGTCGTCGACCAGCAGCACGGAGATGCCTGTTGCCGTAATCTCGTTCATCCCGGCCTCACGCGGCGAGCGGGATGGTGGCGGCGACGCTGAGTCCGCCTCGGGCGGGAAGGATCGAGAATGAGCCGCCGGCCGCTGCGACGCGCTCGCGGATGCCGGTGAGGCCGAAACCGGCCGACTGCTTGACGCGTGCTGCGTCGCCGCCGCCATCGTCGTCGACACGGATCAGCAATGCATCGTCGTCGCCCGCGCGCCGTTCCACGCTGAGCGAAATCTCGCGTGCCGCACCGTGGCGCAACGCGTTGGTCAGGCATTCCTGCGCGACGCGATAGGCGGTGGTCGCGGCCGGGCCGCTGATGTCGGTGAGGTCACCCTTGAGATCGAGCTGAATCGTCGGCCGCGCCGAGCTCTGCGAGCGCCAGCTATCCACCAAATTCACGAGGCTCGCCTCCAGTCCGAGCTCGGCGGGCAGGGGATTGCGCAGGCGCTTCAGCGCGTCGCGCAGCGAGGCCATCAGATGATGCGTGGCCTGCGAGATCATCCGCGCGTCCTGCGCGATATCGTTGTTCTTGTCTGCCTTCGTGCTCGCCGTCTCGATGGTGTTCGCGAAGGCGAGGATGGCCGAGAGATTTTGCCCGAACTCGTCGTGCAGCTCGCGGGCGAGCGCGCGGCGTTCGTCGTCGCGGATCTCGATCAGGCGCCGCGTCAGCGCCGCGCGTTGCTCGGTCGCTTCCTCCAACCGGCCGCCGAGCTGGCCGACGGCGCTGCCGATCATCGCCAGCTCCATCGAGCGGAAGCGCGGCAATTTCGTGCGATACTGACCGCGGGCCATGCGCTGCAAGGCGGTCACGATGGTGCGCGCCGGCGCCAGCGCATGCGCAATCGCGAGCGAAGCCAGGAGCGCGATCGCTGCCGCCATCAAAAGCGCGACGTCGATCACGTTGAGGATGTACTCCCAGGCGAGCGAGATGGCGGCCGTTTCATCCGGCGTCGCGACCACCGTTCCGGCGGTCGCCGCGCGGGGACTGACGGGCCGTATCACTTCGGCATGGCTGCCGAGGAAGGTCGGCACAATCGACGCGAACCAGCGCGGCGGCGTCTTGCCTAGCCCCTCGCTCTGGCCGCACAGCGGCTTTTCGAATGCGATGGCCGGTTGGAATTCGACGCAGACGCCGGGTGAGATCAGCTTCATCGTCTCCAGCGTGCGCCACTCCGGAACCGGCAGAAGCTGCTCGCGTGTTCTGCTGCTACGCAACAAGAATTCGTGCCAGTACAGGGCCTGAAGCGCCTGGGCGACCCGCTGCGCCGAGGCCGCAGTCGCCCGGTCGACGCTGCGATAGGCGTCGAACGTGGCCCAGATGGTCGCCGCGCCAAGGCAGAGCACGACGATGAGAAACAGACGGGCGACAAGCTGAAGCACAAGGCGCATGCGATCACCCCAAAGTTTGGTAAGGTCAGCCTAACAACGCCGCCGCGCCTTGCCAATTGCGAGGCACGGCAAGATGGCAGCTCGGGCAAATTTCCCAAGCCGGATTGGGCATGGCTCTTTGGACCGGGCGCGGCGGCTTTGATCTAATGGGCGGAATTCACGGCCAGGAGCGGTGCAGCATGAGTTCGATGACGATTGGGCCGATCGCGGGGCCTGCTGCCGACCCATCCGAGCGCAGCGCGCTCCTGTTCTGGATGATCTTCACCGGGCTTTCGGTCTTCGCCGTGGTGCTGCTGTGGCGGTTCGGCCTGATCCGCCTGATGCTGACCTCGGACCGGACCTACATTTCCAGCGTAATCGCGCTGCTCTATGTCGTAACTTGCGGTCACTGCTTCCTGCGCACGCGGGCCATTGCCCGTGAGGGCGCGGCAGCCCGGCGCTGCCGCGCGGTGCTTGCGGCGCCCGAGGGCGGCAGGGCGCTCGACGCCGGCGCAACCGCGCTGCCACGCGGGCTGGTGCGAGACCACATCGAGAGCCTCGTGACCAAGGCCGCGGCGCAGGACTATCGCCCGGTGGACCAGACGCTATTGCTGCGCACGCTCGCCGACCGCCTGCGCGGCTCCAACGGTTTCGGCGCCTTCGTCTCGGACACGCTGATGAAGCTCGGCCTGCTCGGCACCATCGTCGGCTTCATCATCATGCTGGCGCCGATCGCGGGGCTGGATGCCGCCGACAAGGTCGCGATGCGATCCTCGATGGGGCTGATGAGCGACGGCATGGCGGTCGCGATGTACACGACGCTGGCGGGCCTGGTCGGTTCGATCCTGGTCCGCATCCAGTATTACATGCTGGATGCCGCGACCCAGAAGGTGTTCTCGGATGCGGTGGTGCTGACCGAGACCTATGTGACGCCGGTGCTGGAGCGCAAGGGTTCTGGAATCGCGCCATGATGGATGATTTCGGTCTCTATCCGCGCGAGGAGCCGTTCGATCCCCTGGGCGTGATGCTGTTCAAGGCGCTCCAGGTGATCGCTTTCCTGTTCTTCCTCGCGCTGCTCGCGGTCTCGCCCGACGCCAAGGACGGCAAGATCGATTCCAAGGCCGAGTTCATGATCACGCTGGACTGGCCGGACAGCCACCCCGACGATCTCGACCTGTTCGTGCAGGATCCCGTGGGCAACATCGCCTGGTATCGCCACCGCGAGGCCGGTTTCCTCACGCTCGACCGCGACGACCGCGGCGGAGCCAACGATTTCATCGTGGTCAACGGTAAGAAGATTGCCTCGCCGATCCGCGAGGAGATCGTCACGGTGCGCGGCATCGTTCCCGGCGAATATACCGTCAATGTCTCACATTTCGTGGCTACGACCGGCGAGCCTGTGACGGCCAATGTGAAGGTGCAAAAACTCAATCCGACGGCGCAGGTGATCTTCGACAACAAGTTCACGGTCGATCACACCGGCGACGAGAAGACCGCGGTGCGGTTCCGGCTCGACGCCGAAGGCAAGGTCGTCAATGTAGACCAGCGGCCGAAATCGCTGCTGGAGACGTTCCGCAGCGGCTGGCGCAACGGCGCCGATCTCGACCCGAACACCGGCGTGAGCAGGAATGCTGTGAGGGTGCGCCGTGACTAGCCTGCAGACGGTCATCCTCACCCTATCGATAGCCTACGCCGTGATCGGCGCGCTACTGCTGGTCGTGCTCGTCTATGCGCGGCTGCACTGGTCGATCAAGGCCGTCGCGGTGGTCGTGACCAGCGCCTTCTATGTCGTCAGCTTCACGGAAATGCGCGGACTGCTCGGCTGGGCCAGCGCCGACCGGCTGCCGGCCTCCTTCAAGCTGCTGAAGGCCCGCATCGTCGAGCCGCATTCGCTGGAAGGCGATCCCGGCTCGATCTATCTCTGGGTCGAGCAGCTCGACGAGGACAATCGCCCGAGCGGCATACCGCGCGCCTTTCGTGTGCCCTACAATGACAGGCTGGCCGACAAGACCCATGCGGCGGAGAACGAGATCGCGCTGGGACATCCGCAAGGCGGCCGGGCCGCTGATTTCGGCGGCGGCGATGGCAGCCTCATCGACATGGTCAGGGAATATGTGACGCCCAAGACGATCCTGGAGACGAGCGGAGGCGATTCCTCGACCGGCGAATTCCTGGCCCCACCGGCCGGCGCGCAGGGCGCCGTGTTCACTCCGATTCCGCCGCCCCGGATGCCGCCGAAGGACGAGCAATAGGCTCTTCACCATCGCGACAGGGCAGCGCTGGCAAACCGCGCGCCGCTGGCGCATGTTCTTGACCTCCCTCAATTTGGCCTTATCGGCTCCCAATAAGGTTCGAGGGGTGGAGGGTGCGTGCTTCTCGCTGTCTTCTCGGATATCCACGGCAACCGGCAGGCGTTCGAGGCGTGCCTGAAAGTCGCGCGGGCACGTGGCGCCGAGCGCTTCATCCTGCTTGGCGACTTCGTCGGCTATGGCGCCGATCCGGAATGGGTGGTGGATACCGCGATGGAGCTCGTTGCCCAAGGCGCCGTCGCCGTGCGCGGCAATCATGACCAGGCGGTGAATTCCTCCGCCGAGACCATGAATGCCGAGGCGCAAATCGCGATCGAATGGACCCGCGGCCGGCTCGACACCGCGCAGCGGCGGTTCCTGGCGGAATTGCCGATGCTGGTGGAGGACGGCGATCGCCTGTTCGTGCATTCGGAAGCCTCCAGCCCCCGGAGCTGGCACTATGTCCGATCGACGGCGGACGCTGCCAAAAGCCTGATCGCGACGCCGGCTCATGTCACCTTCTGCGGCCACATCCACCGCCCGGCGATCTATTCAATGTCGGTGACGGCGAAGATGTCGGGACTCGTGCCCAAGACCGATGTCTCCGTACCGCTGTTGCGCGGGCGGCAATGGCTTGCGGTGCTCGGCTCGGTCGGCCAGCCCCGCGATAACGATCCATCCGCGGCTTTCGTGCTGTTCGACACCGTCTCATGCCTGATCACCTATTGCCGCGCGCCCTACGATGTCGAGACGGCCGCGAACCGGATCCGCGAGAACGGCCTGCCGCATTGGCTCGCCGACCGGCTGTCGCAGGGGCGCTAGAGGCCGATGCCGAAACCCCTCGTCAAATCAGGTGCAGAGATCGACGGCTACACGATCGGCGAATGCGTCCATGCCGGCGGCATGGCGACGCTTTGGACGGTCACCCATCCCGGCATCGACCTGCCGCTGCTGATGAAGATTCCGCGAGTGTCGGAGGGCGAGGACCCCGCGGCGATCGTCTCCTTCGAGATGGAGATGATGATCCTGCCGCGGCTGGCCGGGCCGCACGTGCCCTCATGTTTCGGCACCGGCGATTTCGCCCACCAGGCCTATGTCGTCATCGAGCGCATCTCCGGGACCACGCTCTACAAGCGGTTGCCCGACCTGCCGTTGCCGTATGACGAGGCGCGGCAGCTCGTCGCCAGGATCGCGACGGGGCTCGCGGATTTGCACCGGCAGAACGTGATCCATCACGACATCAAGCCGAGCAGCATCATGTTCCGCGAGAGCGGCGAGGCGGTGCTGATCGACTATGGCCTGTCGCATCACAACCATCTGCCGGACCTGTTGCAGGAGGAGTTCCGCCTGCCTTACGGCACCGCGCCCTATATGGCGCCGGAACGGTTGTCAGGGGTGCGCGACGATCCGCGCAGCGATCTGTTCTCGCTGGGCGTGCTGCTCTATTTCTTCACGACCGGCGAACGGCCGTTCGGCGAGGGCGAGACGCTGCGTGCGATGCGGCGCCGGCTATGGCGCGATCCGCACCCGCCGCGCTCGCTTCGCGCCGACTATCCGCCCTGGCTCCAGGAGGTGGTGCTGCGATGCCTCGAGATCGAGCCGGTGCGGCGCTATCCGACCGCGTCCCAGCTCGCCTTCGATCTCACCCACCCGGACCAGGTCAGGCTCACCACACGCTCTGAGCGGCTGAAGCGCGATCCGCTCAGCGTCGCCTGGCGGCGCCGCTTCAACCCGGGCGTCATGCAGCCGCGCGCGAAATCGGATGTCGCAGCCCAGATCGCATCAAGCCCGATCCTCGCGGTCGCGCTCGATACGGCGGAAGGCGAGCCGGAGTTGAACGAGGCCTTGCGCATGACGACGGAACGCATTCTCGCCACGCTGCCCTCGGCGCGGCTCGCCTGCCTCAACGTGCTGAAGCTCAACCGCATCGCGATTGACAGGACGCTGGATGAGCAGGGCTCCAACAAGCATATCGATCGGTTGGTGGCGCTCAGACACTGGGCCACGCCGCTCAAGCTCGATGAAAGCCGGCTGTCGGCTCACGTGCTGGAAGCCGTCGACCCCGCGGCGGCCATTCTGGAATTTTGCGAGGTCAACCACGTCGACCACGTCATCATCGGCGCGCGGCAGGGCTCGTTCAGGCGCACGCTGCTCGGCAGCGTCTCGGCCAAGGTGGCCTCGGAAGCGGCCTGCACCGTCACCGTGGTACGGCCGCCGCGAATGGCTGCGGATGCGGGCGAGGAGGCCGGATAGGGCCGCGCTCTGGATCCTGGAGGTTCAGGCCGCGTGAGCGGTGTGGACGGAGCGCTTGCGGCGGATCGGCCAGGAGAATTGCGGGCCGGGCTCGCCGTGATCCGCGCTGCCGCCGAAGAACTGGATGATCTCGCGGCAGGGCTCACAGTTGAACAGGTTACGCGACGCGGACGCCTTGGTCATTTCCTTCAGGCAGTTCGGGCAATGCGGCTTCATGAGCTTGGTCCAGAAAAGAATTCAATGCCGGCGCGGTGACCGGAGCGGGTGATCCAGGTCCATCTCGGGCCCGGTGTCGTCGCGCATCTCGCCTTCGGTGCGTTCGAGCCGACCGAAGAAAAAATCGAGGTCAGGGTGCGGGCGCCGCGGGATGCGGCACCGGCGCTTCGGCTGACGTTTCACAAGCGCGATCTGCATGGGGTCAGGCCCGATACCAGTCGCGACGGGCGATGCGGGCCGAGTGTAGCGAGACCTTCACCGGTCCGGCCGATGGACCAAACACAACAAACGCACAAAAACCAAGCCACAACGCCACGCCAGTCCAAACCAGGGTCGTCGTCATGATGTGCTCCCGCGAAACAGGCAAGAATCACTAGCGGTGATTTGCGCGAATCAGGGAAGCCCGGAGGAGTACGGATCAAGGTTGCAAATTTAGGCATTGCGCGCCGCAACACCCGTAGAAGCCGCACGTCTGCGGAGCTGTGCGAGCCCTCAGATCGCCTCGCCACGTGCACCCGCGGCGGCGTTGCGGATCGCGGCGATGTTGGTCTTGTAGGCGTCCTGCGTGCCGCCCCTGAACACGGACGTGCCGGCGACGAAGGCGTTGGCCCCGGCCGCAGCCAGGGGACCTGCGACGTCGGCGCCGACGCCGCCATCGACCTCGATGTCGATCGGGCGGCCCGCTGTCATGGCGCGGATGTCGCGGATCTTGCCGATCGCGGAGGGGATGAAGGCCTGGCCGCCGAAGCCGGGATTGACCGACATCACCAGCACGAGGTCGACCAGGTCCAGGACGTATTCGAGGGCGCTGATCGGCGTGCCCGGATTGAGCGAAACGCCGGCCTTCTTGCCGAGTGCGCGGATCGCCTGAAGCGAGCGGTGCAGATGGGGACCGGCCTCGGCATGCACGGTGATGTGGTCGCAGCCGGCTTTCGCGAAGGCCTCCAGATAGGGATCGCAGGGCGAGATCATCAGATGCGCGTCGAAGATCTTCTTGGTGTGCGGGCGCATCGCCTTGATGACGTCGGGACCATACGAGATGTTGGGAACGAAGTGCCCGTCCATGACGTCGAGATGGATCCAGTCGGCTCCCGCGGCGTCCACGGCGCGCACCTCCTCGCCGAGCCTGGAGAAATCCGAGGCCAGGATCGAGGGCGCGATTGCCAGGGGGCGGGGAGCGAAGGCTTGGGTCATGGCGGTTTCCCGTGGCGGCCGTGAAAGATGGACTCGCCTAACATGGGCCTCTCAGCCGGGCAATGCAGGGGCGGCGTGCTTCCTGTGGGCGGAAATTTCTGCCGCGACCGGCATGAATTGCCGGTGTTCCCGGGCCGTGCAAAGTGCGGTGAAAGCGGATTTCATTGAGCTTTTTGCGCTGGCACGGCGCTTGCTGACCTCACCTGAACAGAACATTGGCCGCGGCATGCCGCACCGGTTGGAGTTGTGCAATGTTGTTCGCTCTTGGGGCCGTATCGAGCGCGCTCGACGCGATCCAGTCGCTGACGAATTCGAAATCATCCTCGTCGACGCAGAAGACGGGGTCCTCGCAAAAGCCGGCGACGAATCCGTTCGCGATCGACAACGGCAGCAACAGCACGACCGGCGCGACCTCGTCGGTCAATGCGGGCAAAAACCCGCAGATCTCGCCGGAGACGATGAACGCGCTGTTCGCCGCGCAGAGCCAATCCTCGGGCAGCACCAGCAGCGCCGCAAGCTCGACCTCGTCGAGTTCGACATCCTCGTCCTCGACGCGCCGCGACGCCGCTCTGAAGGATCTGTTCTCGCAGATCGATGGCGACGGCGACGGCAAGATCACCAAGTCGGAATTCGAGAATGCGCTCGGCGCCGGCGGCACCAACCTCGCGCAGGCGGACAACGTCCTCTCGAAGCTGGATTCGAATTCCGACGGCAGCGTCAGCCTCGATGAGATGTCGAAGGCGCTGAAGAGCGGCCATGTCGGCCACCATCACGCGCAAGGTGCGGGCGATGCCTCCGGCGGCGGTTCGGATTCCTCCTCCCAGGCCAAGGGCGGCTCGACCTCGACTTCGACGACCGGTGCCGACGGTTCGACCACCACCACCGTCACCTATGCCGACGGCTTCAAGATGTCGACGACGGTCCCGGGCGCCTCCAGCTCCCGTAATTCGGCGTACGATCTGTTCGCGCAGTTGATGCAGCGGCAAGGCGGGCAGGGACAAGGCGCCTCAGCGACCGTCGGTTCATCGACGTCGATGAGCGTGTAACCTTGCTCACGGCTAGCTTGCATATTCGTGAGTGATGTCACGGTAGACATACCGATCGCGGATCTCGTGGTTGAAGAACGTGCCCTTTGAGCGCGCGGCCTTGAATGCGGCGGCGACCTCGGGCGGGACGTCCTCGTAGACATAGAGCCGTCCGCTGACGAAAGTCACCTTCAGTTCGCGCGTCTCGGGCGCATAGCGGAAAAACCGGATCACGGAAGACGGCATGGCGGTGCACCTTGCTCCGCCAGGGTAACGCGCTGTCCGCCGTTTCGTTTCTAGCCGAACCGATCCTTCCACGCCGGAATTGCGCCGGCAAACGGCAGGGCCGTTGCATTGTAGACGCCGCGAGCGATCGCGCGTGCGACCACGTTGGCGGCGACTGTTCCAAGCTCGGTAAGGCCGACCAGCGGCTCGATCGGCTTCTCGCCCGTTGCGGCAGCGAACAGCACGTCGCCGTCGGTCGGCGCATGCACCGGATAGATCGCACGGGCAAACCCGGTATGCGCGATCATCGCAAGCCGCTTGGCCTGGGCCTTGGTCAGCATCGCGTCGGTGACGACGAGGCCGATCGTGGTGTTCTCACGCGCGCTCGCGGCGGGGCCGCCCTTGATGCGCATCGCCAGCATGTCCGGCGTGAACGCGGACGGCAGGCCGCGCCCGCCGAACTCGCCGTTCTCCTCGAACGGCGCAGCCCAGAACCAAGGCCCTTCGCCAACGGTTGTGCTGCCGACCGCGTTGACGACCATGATCGCGGCGACCTTGATACCATTGGCCAGGACCGCGGAGGCCGACCCCAGTCCCCCCTTGAAGGTCGCGGTGGTAGCACCGAGGCCGGCGCCGACACTGCCCAGTGCGAAATCGTCGCTGGCGGCCAACGCTGCGGCGTAGCCGAGATCGCGATAGGGCGCGAAGCGTCCCCAGGCCTTGTCGCCACCGTTGAGGAGGTCGAAAACGATCGCGCCGGGGACGATCGGAATCACCGCCTCGCGAATCCGCAAGCCGCGGCCTTGTTCGGCGAGCCAGGCCTGGATGCCGCCGCCGGCGTCGATTCCAAAGGCGGAGCCGCCGGACAGCGCAATCGCGTCAACGCGATCGACGGTGCTGGCGAGGTCGAGCAGCGCGTCTTCGCGCGTGCCGGGGCCGCCGCCGCGAACATCGATGGCCGCGACCGCGGGGGTGTCGAAGATGATCGCGGTCGTGCCAGTGGCGACTTTCGCATCCTCGGCATGGCCGACGCGGACGCCGGCGATGTCGGTCAAGAGATTTTTCACGATCTGAGCATCGGTATCTCTGGATGATCCTTAATGAACGCTCCGCCGAGTTATCCCGTCCGCCGCGTTGGCGTCAACGCCCTCGACGGGTGGCTCCTTGACGAAAGCAAAATGCTCATACAATCTCCAGATGTTTTTTAAAGGATAATGACTTTGAAGCGTATTGTCCTGCTGCTTGACGGCACGTGGAACGATGCCGACGTCGGCATGACCGACACCAACATCGTCAGGCTGCGCGAAGACATAGCAGCCTGTCTCGACCCCGACCCTGTTAAGCCCGCGATTGCCACGTCGGCCGCATCTTCGACTCGGACGTCTGTCAGTTATCGTACATACACGAAGGACGGAAAGAAGACGCCCTACATCGTCTTTTACGAGCGTGGCGTCGGGACCGGCGGCTTTCTTGACAATATCCGGGGCGGTGCTTTCGGGGCAGGCTTGAGCCGCAATGTTCGCAGGGCCTACTCCTTCCTATCGCGCAACTATGAGCCGGGAGACGAGATCTTTATCTTTGGGTTTTCGCGCGGCTCCTACACTGCGCGTTCTTTGGTTGGATACATCGGCACCGTCGGACTGTTGCGTTCGTCCAATTGTTCGGAGGTCAACGAATCGCGTGGCTGGTATTACTATCGCAAGAGCCCGTTCGACCGTCTTCCGACCGAAGGGTCCGAGATCCGACGCTACGCTTACCCGATGAGCGACGTTGCGCTTAAATTTCTCGGCGTGTTCGACACTGTGGGAGCCTTGGGGGTTCCGATCTCGTGGTTCAAGCGGGAAAACAGAGATCTGTTCGAGTTTCACGACGTCGGGCTTTCGCCGTGGTGCGACGTCAACGTGCAGGCGCTGGCGATAGATGAGCATCGCGAGGCATTCGAAGCGACGCTCTGGCGTCAGCCTAAATTCGAGACGATCAGCGCGGACAACACCGAGCAAGTGTGGTTCGTAGGGGCACACTCGGACATCGGGGGAGGGTATATCGACGAGCGTAACCGAAACAAGTTGCCGCAGCCTGCGCTCGACGACATTACGCTCGACTGGATGAAGAAGCGCCTGTTGGCGCATTACGATGACTTCCCCGTGGATGTCTCCACGGCTGCGATTGAGAATGGATATCTGGCGCCTCATCACGAGGCGAGGCGCAGCATTTTTTCGGCCCGACCGTTCTCTTATCGGACCATAGGCAATCAATACGGCAACGCGCGGCGTTGGCGGTGGGAGACAGACGTTTGCTACGACCGGCACAATAACCCCGTCCGGGAGATGATCCATCTCAGTGCCCTGTTGCGGCTCGGCCAGCGAGTCAGTTTCCAGCGCTCGTACCGGCCTTACGTGCCAAGAAACCTGATCGCTGCGCTGCCTCTGATCGAGCACGACGGCCCCGGTTCCTGTATCGGAATCGTCGGCTGGGACGGGAAGCGCCTCGCTCCCCAAGAAGCTCTAGCCTTCGCGGCCGACGCCAGAACTCGATTGGAAACACTTAATTATAAGCTCAGCTGAAATTCGAGGGCTTCATGACTATTCTATTCAGTCTGGCTGCGTTTGCTGTTTTTGTTGGACTTGCCGTCTTTTTCTGGTTCTGGTGGGCGGTCCCTCGCAATCAGGTCCCGCCGCATTTCACTGAGGCTGAGCTGAAGCGGCTGGAGGTTCAGGATCGGCTACGCCAGACCAGCTACCAACTCCTGACTGCGGTGGGGCTGGGCGGCACGTTTCTCGCAACGATGGTGCAGTTCGGGCTCACGACTCGGCAATGGTCAGCGGATTTCGAACTCAAGAACGAGCAGTCGCAGCTGACGCAGTACACTGAGGCCATCAAGACGATCAGCAAGGAAGCGTCGACGTCGACGCAGATCGCGGGTCTGACGAGCCTACAGTTGCTGGGCTCACATGGTCCCATCCAATATCATCGTCTTGCCAGCGAAGTGCTGACGGCGTTCATTGCGGATGGGAATTCCAAGAATGTGATGACGGAATCAGGCGAATGCCGGGACGTGACTGGAAAGTTTCCGGACTCGCAAGGTGATGGGAAGCGAATCGAGTACAAGAGGAATGAAGCTCCGTCGCCATTGAGAGTCGCGATGCAGGCACTCGGCGACCCCGAATTCGCCGCTCGCCGGTTGAATTATTCGACTGATAAATGCGATCTTCGGCAGGTTACTGTCCGCCGAAACGCGCTGGCGCTCGAACACATGGCGCTCGACAATCTGGACCTGTCCAGGCGTGATTTCTCCTGCGCCCAGCTGTCGCAATCCCAGTTTCACCGCAGTTCGTTTTACGGTGCCGACATGAGGGGAGCCGACATGCGCGGTGTACATTTGGAAGACTTTCAGACGCCGGGATTCCCGACGATGACGATTGGGAATAAGCTTTATCTTGAGGAAAAAGACGGCGGCCCGACGGAGTGGCAGCGCTATCGATGCTGGACGACGGATTTTCGCACCGCACATCTGAACAACGTCAATTTCGAAGGCGCGATTGTCGCTGGCGCGGATTTTCGGGAGGCGGATCTGACGGGGGCGAATTTTTGTCGGGCCGATCTGAGCCGGGCGAACTTCAAGGGCGCAAAAGGGCTGAACGAGAAGCTCTTTAGTGATGCCTGCGTCGGCCCGAGTATCGACGCAACGGCGGCCGACCCTGGCCTGACGGTCATCGAGGAAGCGCAACCCACCGGACTGGACATCATTCGCCCGGGCTTCAAGATTCCACGGTGCTCAGTCAATAAGGTTTGCGGTCGCTGACGATTGCGACAGGGGTAAGCCGATGTGGCATCTGTGGCTTGTGATGAGTCTGGCCGGGCTGATCATTGCGTGCGCGGTCTTCAGTCGAAACGAACCATATCGGGCTGGCATCAACCGCGCGCTTGGAAAGCTTCAGGTCCCCGAGCGCATGCTTCAAGGCTACAAGGCGGGCAATCTGCAAGAGATCACCGAACGGCTGCGGTCGGCCGCCGCGGCGGATGGGCGCACGCAGCTCGAGATCTATGTTCGACCGGTCCTCTACTGGAACGACATAGTATTTGCGATTGCGCTGGCGATTTTCTCAGCGGCGCTTTGGCTCTGGGTTCTCGGACTGCTGGAGCCCTCGGGGGCGGCGCGCTATCTGCTCATTGCGCTTACCACAAGTGCCGTGCTGTACGTCCTTTCCGACGTGGCAGAAGACGTGATGCTCGCCCGGCTTTTCGTCCAGGCCCAGATCGCTCCGGGTGAGGCTTGGATCGCCTGTCAACTGACGCGGATCAAGTTCGTGACAAACGCCGCCTCCCTGACGGCCGGCGCAGTCTTCTTGGTTCTGAAATACCACTCGGGCCACAGAGCCGTGTTGGGCGACTAGCCGCTGCGATCCTCAACTCGCCAGCGCGGTCCTCAGCATCTTGGCGAGCTCGGACTTGCGGTAGGGCTTCGCCAGCAGCAGCACGCCGGAATCGAGCCGCCCGTGATGGACGATGGCGTTCTCGGTGTAGCCCGAGGTGAACAGCGTCTTCAGGTCGGGGCGGCGGCGAGCCGCCTCGTCGGCGAGCTGGCGGCCATTCATGCTGCCCGGCATGATGACGTCCGTGAACAGCAGGTCGATGTCCTTGTCGGCGTCGATGATAACGAGGGCCTCGGCCGCGTTGCCGGCTTCGAGGGCTGCATAGCCGAGGCTCTTGATCTGGGTCACGACATATTGGCGCACCAGCGCGTCGTCCTCGACGATCAGGATTTTTTCGTGGCCGCCGGTGACGGGTGCGTTCTGGAGCGCCTCGAATTCGGTCTCCTGCACGCCGCTCGAACGCGGCAGGTAGATCTTCACGCTCGTGCCGTGGCCTTCCTCGCTGTAGATCTTGATGTGTCCGCCGGACTGCTTGACGAAGCCGAACACCATGCTGAGCCCGAGGCCGGTGCCCTTGCCGACCTCCTTGGTGGTGAAGAAGGGATCGAAAACCCGGTCGATCAACTCCGGCGGGATTCCGGAGCCGGTGTCGCTGACGGCGATCATGACGTAATTGCCAGCCACCACGTCGGGATTCATGCTGGCATAACCGTCGTCGAGGAAGATGTTGCGCGTCTCCAGCACCAGCGTGCCGCCGTCGGGCATGGCATCGCGCGCGTTCAGCGCGAGATTGAGGATCGCGGTGGAAAGCTGGCCCGGGTCGATCAGCGCCGGCCACGCATCCTCGGTGAGCTGCGGCATGATGGTGATCTGCTCGCCGAGCGTAGGATGTAGGAGCTTTGCGGCCTCGAGCGTCAATGCGTTGACGTCGATTTCGCGCGGCTGGAGCGGCTGCTTGCGGGCGAAGGCGAGCAGATGCTTGGTTAGTTGCGCGCCGCGCTCGGCGGCGTCGTCGATCAGCTTGGTAATGGCGGCGAGTTCAGGACGGTCAGCGACCGCGTCCGCCAGAATTCCGATCGTGCCGGTGATGACAGTCAGCACATTGTTGAAGTCGTGCGCGACACCGCCGGTCAATTGACCGATGGAATCCATCTTCTGGACGTGCCTGAACTGCGCCTCGGCGGCCTGCTTCTCGGTGAGGTCGCGGCCGATGAAGAAATGGCGCTTGACCGGCTCGGACCAGGTGCCCATCCAGTTCAGCGTGACCTCGTGACCGTCGTAGTGGTAGTAGCGCGCCTCGAAGCTGCGCTTGACCGCGCCACGCCGCGCCGCGCGCATCTCGTCGCGCGTCTTCTGGAGGTCATCGGGATGAATGAACTCGGTGGCGCTGTGCCCGATCATGTCGTCCGGACTCAAGCCCAGAATGGTCTTCACGCTGGGGCTGACCTGGATGAAATTGCCGAAACCGTCGGTGACCAGGATCAGGTCCTGCGAAGTCTCGAAGATCCGTTGCCGCTCCTCGACCTCGCGGCGCAGTTTTTCTCGTGCCTGCTTCTCTTCCGTGATGTCGTGGGCGATCTTGGAAGCGCCGATGATCTGTCCGTTGGCTGATTTCAGCGGAGAAACATTGAGGACGACGTCGACCCGCCGGCCGTCCTTTCGGATCCGGACCGTCTCGTGCTGGGCGATCGTTTCGTTGCCGCCGACCCGGTTCAGGATACCCCTGACCTCGGCCTTGCGATCCTCAGGCACGATGATGTCGATCGGCTGGCCGACGGCCTCAGCGGCGGCATAGCCGAACAGCTGTTCGGCGGCCTTGTTCCAGCCCGTGATGACACCGTCGAGCGTCTTCGTGATGATGGCGTCATTGGCGGATTCGACAACGGCGCCGTACAGGGCAAGGCGCTTGCCATAATAGTCGCGATCCAATGCCGACTGCTGGCGCAGCCTGCCGACGAGGCCCAGCGTATGCGCTTGGAGGCGGACATTTTCGATCAGGAGCACCGCAAGCACGAAGGTCGCCGCGCAGAGGCCGTAGACACGACCGGCGTAGAAGCCGAGATCGAAGCGCGCGACGTTGACGATCGCCGACAGCGCGATGTCGAACAGCCACGCGCACATCACAACCATGAGCCAGACATCGATGACCGAATGTGGACGGCGGAACCACAGCGAGACCAGCGCCGCGAAGCTCAACGACCAGACAAAGGACACCACCCCGATCATGATCTGCGTGTAACGCCCATCGCGCAGCAGGACCGGAAGCAGGTCGTGCTGGGCAGTGACGATCCAGGTCAAGACGATCATGACCGCGACGACGCCGACCACGCTGGCGTAGATCGCCTTGCTTGCCGAGCCGGCGATCCGGGCGCCGCCGTCGGCCTCCTTCAGCCAGGCGTAGGCCAGCACGCAGAGCGGAAAGCCGCCGTGCCAGATCATGTAGAGCCAGACCGTGGTCTGCTGGTTGGCCCCCAGCAGCCCGGTCGGCGAGAAAAGTCCGGGGAAGGTGAGGGCATGGACTACGGCCGCGGCGGCGGTGAACAGATAGCCCGTCGCGAGCGCGAGCAGCGCGCTGGTCCTGAGCACCGCAAACTGCGACAACAGCAGGACCGCGGTGACAATGTCCGCGACCACAAGGGCGGATTGATAGCTCGCGACAAAGGCCGGCACGGGGAGCAGCGGGAGACCTGCGAAGGGCACGGCCACTGCGAACAGGATCGACGAGACGCCGACGATCGCCAATGCTGCGGTGCGGTCTTTCGGGGTGGCCGGCAGCGTCGAAAGGAATGTGCTCCGATCGGTCGGCGCGGACACGTGAAGCTCTCGCAGATCCGTCTTGAGCATCTTTGCCAATCTCATTTGGCCCAATCAATTTCCGTCCATGGTAGCGGGTTCTGGGCACGCATCATGACAAAACCGGTCGCGACTCAACCGAAGGTTACAGCTTACTTAATTTTATAGGGAACGCGCACGGGGGATCGGGTAAGATGCGCTTTACTGGACGGTGCCATAATGCTCTCCCGCTGCTACGGGTTCCAGGTTTGAATCAGGCATTTTGAATTCAGGATCCGGGAGTTGTTCCCTATGCCCCGCGTTCTCATCATCGACGACCAGAAGGACGTCCGGGCGATGGTCGCGATTGTGCTGCGCGTCAACCGTTACGACGTCGTTGAGGCCGATAGCGGCGCAGCCGGGGTGAAAGCCTTCACCGAGGCCTGCTTCGACGCGGCAATCGTGGACATTTTCCTCGGCGATACCAGCGGCGTCGAGGTCATCACGACCCTGCGCGAGCTTGCACCGAGCCTCCCGGTCGTTGCCGTGTCGGGGATGACGGCGCTGGACTTCATGGAACAATCGCCCCACCTCGCCAACGTGGTCTGCCTGCAAAAGCCGTTTCGGCCGAACGATCTTCTTCAAGCCCTACGGAAGGCCCAAGCCGCGGCGGACGGCGCGCTGCCTGCAGCCGTCTGACCCTGACGCAGGAAGAAACGCCCCGGGCAAACCGGGGCGCGTTGATGATGGGATGAGGCCTTCAGGCCCCCCGGCAACCGTGCTCAGGTTCCGTTGCCGCTGATCGCGGCGTAGCCGCCCTTGGCGTCCCATTTGTAGACGACGTAGTCGAGCTGCTTGATGTCGCCCTTGGCGTCATACTCGATCGGCCCGATCACGGTGTCCCACTTGCCGGCCTTGATGGCCGCCATGACCTTCTTGGCATCGGTGGTGCCGGCCTTCTTGGCCGCCTGCGACCAGACCTGCATCGCCGCGTAGGTGTAGAGCGTGTAGCCCTCGGGGTCGATGTTCTTGGCCTTGAAGGCCTCGACGATCTTCTTCGCGGTCGGCTTGTTGCGCGGATCGGGGCCGAAGGTGAACAGCGTGCCTTCGCCGGCCGGGCCGGTGATCGAGGCGTATTCCTTGTCGGCGAGCGCGTCGCCGGCCATCAGCACGGTCTTGAGGCCCTGGTCGCGCATCTGGCGCAGGATCAGGCCGCTCTCCTGATGGTAGCCCCCGACATAGACGAGATCGATGTTGTCGCGCTTCAGCCGCGAGACGATCGCGTTGAAGTCCTTGTCGCCCTTGTTGTAGGACTCGTACATCTTCTCGGTGACGCCGGCCTTGTTGAGCGCCTTCTTGGTCTCGTCCGCAAGACCCTTGCCGTAGGTGGTCTTGTCGTTGAGGATGGCGATGTTCTTGCCCTTGTAGTTCTTGGCGATGTACTGGGCGGCGACCAAGCCCTGCTGGTCGTCACGGCCGCAGACGCGCGCCACATTCCACAGTCCGCTATCGGTGAACTTCGGATTGGTGGAGGCGGGGGTAATCTGCAGCACGTTGCCGTCGGCATAGGCTTCCGAAGCCGGGATCGACGACGACGAGCAATAATGCCCGGCCACGAAGGGAATCTTCGCGCCGGCGATTTTCTCGGCGATCGAGCGCGCCTGCTTGGGATCGCAAGCGTCGTCCTCGACGGACAGCGCGAGCTTCTTGCCGTTGAGGCCGCCGGCGGCGTTGATGTCGGCTACGGCCATCTCGGCGCCGTTCTTCATCTGGCGGCCGAAGGCGGACTCGCCGCCGGTCATCGGACCTGCGACTGCGACGGTGACATCCTGCGCGAATGCCGCGCTCGACAGCGCAATCGATGCGCCGAATGCCAGACCGATGAGCTTCAGTGATTTCATGAGATACCTCGAGGGTGGTCGCCTGTGGAAGTTACCGGGCAGGCCCGGTTCAAACCGCCGCCATTCTTGAATGAATTCGAGGAGAAGTCACCGGCAAAATACGGGCATCGGCAGAGATATCTCGCCACATTCGGCAGCATGGGTTCGCCGTTGGGGTCTCAGCCGTGCCGGCCGCCTTCCAGGTAGGCGGCGCGAATCTCGGGGCGCTGCAACAACTCGGCGCCGGTCCCGGCCAGCGTGATCAGGCCATTGACCATGACATAGCCGCGATGGGCGAGCTTGAGCGCATGGTTGGCGTTCTGCTCGACGATCAGCACGGTCAGGCCGTCCTGGCGGTTCAGGGTGCGGATCGCATCGAAAATCTGGCGCGCGATCAGCGGCGCCAGACCGAGCGAGGGCTCGTCGAGCAGGAGCAGGCGAGGACGGCTCATCAGTGCGCGGCCGATGGCCAGCATCTGCTGCTCGCCGCCGGACAGGGTTCCGCCACGCTGGGCGTAGCGTTCCTTCAGCCGCGGAAACAGCGTGAACACGCGTTGTAGCGTCGCCTCGCGTTCGGCGTCGGTGCATTCGGTGGCGTCCGCCCCCATCTGGAGATTTTCCGCCACGCTCATGCGCGGGAAGATGCGGCGGCCTTCCGGCGATTGCGCGATGCGCAAATGCGCGATCTCGTGGGTGGGCACTTCGGTGATGTCGCGGCCTTCGTACAGGATCTGGCCGGCGCGGGCGCGGGGCTTGCCGAAGATCGTCATCATCAGCGTCGACTTGCCGGCACCGTTGGCGCCGATCAGCGCCACGATCTCGCCGGCATTGATCTCGAGGTCGACGCCCTTCAGCGCCTCGATCTTGCCGTAGGCGGCGCGAAGGCTGCGGATCGCGAGCAGGGCAGTGGGCGAGGTCACGACCCGCCCTCCATCACGGCCGCCGCCTCTTCCTCATCGGTGCCGAGATAGGCGGCGATCACCTTTGGGTCGTCGCGAACCTCTCGCGGGGAGCCTTCAGAGATCTTCACCCCGTGGTCCATCACCACGATATGGTCGGAGATCTCCATCACCACAGACATGTCGTGCTCGATCAGCAGGATCGAGGTCCCGAGCTCGTTGCGGATCGACAGCAGCAGCTCGCTCAGGGCGGCACTCTCGCGCGCATTGAGGCCGGCGGCGGGTTCGTCCAGGCACAAGAGCGCGGGCTCGGTGCACATCGCGCGTGCGATCTCGAGTCGTCGCTGGTCGCCATAGGCAAAATTACCGGCGGCATCGTCGGCGCGATCGAGCAAATTGACCCGCTTGAGCCAGTCGGTGGCGAGATCGATCGCGCGCTTCTCGGCGTCGCGGTAGACAGGCGCGCCAATGAGCCCGAGCAAGGTGAAGCCGGAGGCGCGCATCAGCGCGTTGTGCTGCGCCACCATCAGGTTTTCCAGCGCGGTCATGCCGGGAAACAGACGGATGTTCTGGAAGGTGCGGGCGACCTTGGCCTGCTTGGCGATGCGGAAATCGTTCAGCCGCTCCAGCGCGATCACCTTGCCGTCGTCATGGCTGAGGCGGATGGCGCCGTCGCTCGGCTTGTAGAACCCGGTGATGCAGTTGAACACCGTCGTCTTACCGGCGCCGTTGGGTCCGATCAGCGCGGTGATCTTGTTCCGCTCGGCAGCAAACGACAGCTCCTGCACCGCGACGATGCCGCCGAAGCGCATGGTGAGCCGGTCGACCTCGAGAATCTGGTCGCGGCTCATCCGTGTCCCTCCTTGACGAGGTCGGATGAGATCGCGTGGGCCTTGGTCAGATACACGGTCGGCGCGCGATGGCCGATCAGGCCGCGCGGCCGCCAGATCATGATCAGCACCATGGCCATGCCGAACACCAGCATGCGATAGCTCTCAAGGCTGCGGAACAGCTCGAAACCGCCGATCATGGCGAGCGCTGCGAGCGCGACGCCAAGCTGCGAGCCCATGCCGCCAAGCACGACGATGGCGAGCACCAGCGCCGATTCCTGGAAGGTGAAGGATTCCGGACTGATGAAGCCCTGGCGGGTCGCGAAGAACGCGCCGGCAAAGCCGCCGAACATCGCACCGGTGGCGAATGCCGTGAGCTTGGTGGTCGTGGTGTTGATGCCGAGCGCGCGGCAGGCGACCTCGTCCTCACGCAGGGCTTCCCAGGCGCGGCCGATGGGCAGGCGGCGCAGCCGGATCGTCACCCAGTTGGTGAGCAGCGCGAGCGCCAGGATCAGGTAGAACAGGAAGACGATGCGGTGGGTCGGCGAATATTCGATGCCGAGCCTGGCGGCGAGCCCGTTGTCGCTATTGTCGAGCGGGATGCCGAAGAAGGAGGGGCGGGGAATGCTGGAGACGCCGTTGGGCCCGCCGGTCAGATCCTGCCAGTTGATGATGACGAGGCGGATGATCTCGCCGAAGGCGAGCGTCACGATGGCGAGATAGTCGCCGCGCAGGCGCAGCACGGGAAACCCGAGCAGCACGCCCCAGAAGGCGGCGAGGACGCCCGCCAGTGGCAGGCAGATCCAGAATGACCAGCCGAAATTGGTCGCAAGCAGCGCGTAGGAATAGGCGCCGACCGCATAGAAGGCGACGTAGCCGAGATCGAGCAGGCCGGCGAGGCCAACCACGACGTTCAATCCCCAGCCCAGCATCACATAGGTGAGCACGAGAATTGCGAGGTCGAGGATGTAGCGCTGGTCATAGAAGATCACGGGCACCAGCAGCGTGAAGATCAGGAGCGCCGGTGCGAGATAGCGGCCGAGGAACGACATTCCGCTCTGCAGCGCCGGGGGCACCAGCTTCTCGGCGCCGGTCGGGCCGATCCATTGCTTGAGCAGCTCGAGCACGATCGAGCCGCCGAATACCGCGGCGACGAGGGAGGCGACCTCGCCGAAGCGCGTCCAATAGGTGAGCTGACCGTCGGAACCGGCTTCGGTGCGGACGCCGACCATCAGCGAGAACAGCACCAGCGCGATCAGGGCGTTGACGCAGGCGGTCTTCAGGAGAGCGGGGATGCCCGATGCAGCTTTGGCCGTATTGCTCGAGGGAGTTTTCACGCGCGCGACCGTCAGACTTTTTCGACTTCGGGGCGGCCGAGCAGGCCGGTCGGCATGAAGATCAGCACGACGATCAGGATCGAGAACGCGGCGACGTCCTTGTACTCGACCGAGAAATAGGCCGACCAGAACGTCTCGATCAGCCCGATCGCGAGCCCCCCGAGCATGGCGCCGGGCAGCGAGCCGATGCCGCCGAGCACGGCCGCCGTGAACGCCTTGATGCCGGCGACGAAGCCCATGAAGAAATCGACCAGGCCGTAGTAGAGCAGGTACATCAGGCCGGCCACTGCGGCGAGCGCAGCGCCAATCACGAAGGTCATGGAGATGGTGCGGTCGACGTTGACGCCGAGCAGCGCCGCCATGGTCTGGTCCTGCTCGCAGGCGCGCATGTCGCGCCCGAGCCGTGTGCGCGACACCAGCCAGGTGAAGATCGCCAGCAGCACGATGGTGGTGATGACCACCACGATCTGGATGTTGGAGAGCTGGATGACGAAGCCATCGGCGCTCTCGTGCAGCGTATATCCGCCGGTGATCACTGGCGGCACTGGCTTCACCCGTGCGCCTTGCGCCACCTGCGAATAGTTGGTCAGCACGAAGGACATGCCGATCGCCGACAGCATCGGCGCCAGACGGAAGGAGTGGCGCAGCGGACGGTAGGCGATGCGCTCGATGGTCCAGCCATACAGGGCGGTGACCGCCATCGAGACCAGGATCACGATCAAAAGGATCACCGGGACCGCAGTCAGGCCGGTCGAGACCAGGAGAAGGAAGGTGATCAGCGCGATGAAGCCGCCGATCATGAAGACATCGCCATGGGCGAAGTTGATCATGCCGACGATGCCATAGACCATCGTGTAGCCGATCGCGATCAGCCCGTAGATCGAGCCGAGCACGAGGCCGTTGATGAGCTGCTGGGCGAAATAATCCATAGGCTGCCGTACCCAAATCTGACGCGGCTCAAAGGAAGCTCTTCGAGAGAGAGTGCTGGTTTCTTCTCGGGCCCCGGCAGCCCTTAAGCATTCTCGTTTTTGTAACAGGAGGGAACTGGCGGCTGCAACCGGCCCCGCCTCCGCATCAAGGCTTTTACAGAGATCATTTGGGCCTCCGGTTCCCATGCAAGGGGCGGAACCAGTTCCACCAGCGCCCAATGGGATGCCTGTCGAGAGGCAGTTAAGGTAAACAAAGGGTTTAAATTGCCGCCACAGTCTGATGCGAGTTAGCTCCCGGCAAGGCCTTCCATCGAAGGCGCGGGCCAAACGAAGCGGGAAGCGGCATGTTCGGAAACTGGCGGATCGGTTCGGTCAATGGCGCACTTCTGGCAGCCTATTTCATCCCGGCCTGGACCCTCGTTGCCTTCAACATCATGGTGGCGCCGGTGCACGGCCTCTATGAGCGGCCGAGCGTCGCAGTGGCGCTTTTCCTCAGCGACCATCTCCAGATGGCGGGGATGGACACGGTCCGCGCCGCCTGGCTGCTGGCACTGGGGCGACTGACGGTGGTGGCGTTCTTTGCGATCTACCTTGCGCTGCTCTGCATCCCCCGCATCCGCAAGAACGGCGGCAGCGACGAAGCGCTCGGCATCGCGCTTGCGATCGGTAGCCTGATCTCGTTTGCGAGTATGATCATGGCTTCGAAGGTCGGCGAGATGGCCGCGCTGCGGCTGCACGCCACCGAGCTCCTGATCTTGCTCGGTGCCGCCATCGTGGTGGTGATCGAACGGCCCGTGGCTGCGCCCAAGATCGTTCAGCAGCCCGTCGAGGCCACCCCGCCGCTAGGTCTTGAGCAGGCCGAGCTCCTGCACAATCGCTGAGGCTTCCTTGACGGCGTGGTTCGTCGCCGGCACGCCGCAATAGATCGCCTGCTGCAGCAGGATTTCCTTGATGTCGTCGGGCGTGAAGCCACCCTCAGCGAGGGCCGCGCGCACATGCAGGCGGAATTCGTCCCATTGGCCAAGCGCAACCATGGTGCCGATCACCAGCACGCGCCGCGTGCGCTCGTCGAAATGCGGCCGCGTCCATATCTCGCCCCAGGCGTAGCGGGTGATCATGTCCTGGAAATCGGTGTTGAATGCATTGCGACCCGCGATCGACTTGTCGACCCAGGCATTGCCCAGCACTTTTCGGCGCACGTTCATGCCGGCGTCGCGGCGTTTCTGGTCGTCCATTCTCTATCCTCCACTCCGTCATTGCGAGCGTAGCGAAACAATCCAGAGTGTGGCCGCGGAGGGATTCTGGATTGCTTCGCTGCGCTCGCAATGACGG
The DNA here is from genome assembly GCF_055811715.1 of Bradyrhizobium sp. WSM4872. Taxonomy (NCBI): domain Bacteria; kingdom Pseudomonadati; phylum Pseudomonadota; class Alphaproteobacteria; order Hyphomicrobiales; family Nitrobacteraceae; genus Bradyrhizobium; species Bradyrhizobium sp. WSM4872. The sequence continues at coordinate 406,741 of NZ_JBVVPT010000002.1, forward strand.
CGTTATGAAATCAGCGTTGCGTCAAAAAGCCCACGACCGCGTCGGTGAACGCGTGTGGCTGCTCGACATTGGAAATGTGGGCGGCGTCGATGATGGTCATGCTCGCGCCGGGAATGTTTGAGCGGATCAATTCACCCGCCGAAATCGGCGTCGCCATGTCGTGGCGGCCGGCGATCACCAGCGTCGGGCTCTTGATCTTCGGCAGCAGCGCGCGCTGGTCGAGCGTCGACAGCGCTTCGCAGCAGGCGAGATAGCCTTCGACCGGCGAGGCCAGCAGCATCGCCTTCATCCTGGCGGTGATGTCGGGCGCGCGCTCGCGGAAATCCTGGGTGAGCCAGCCGGCAATAACGGCATCGGCGACGGCGGCGATGCCGCCCTTCTTCACGGCGTCGATGCGCTCCAGCCATTTGGTCGGCTCGGCATAGTAGCAGGAGGTGTTGGCGAGGATGAGCTTGCCGAAGCGCTCCGGCGCGTTCGCGCCGAGCCATTGCCCGACCATGCCGCCCATCGACAGGCCGCACCAGTGCACTTTCTCGATATTGAGGTCGTCGAGGATCGCCAGCACGTCGCGGCCGAAGCGCTCCATCGTATAGGGGCCGGGCGGAACATTGGACTTGCCGTGTCCGCGGCGGTCGTAGCGGATGACGCGGAATATCTGCGTCAGTGCCTTCATCTGCGGCTCCCACATCTGCAGCGTGCAGCCGAGCGAGTTCGAGAGCATCAGCGTCGGCCCGCCGTCGCGGCCCTCGACGGAGACGTTGATCAGGCAACCGTCGGCATCGATCATGGGCATGCGGGCGTCTCCGTTTTATTTGCGCTCAGGACTGCTTCATTCGCGTTCGAGGCTGTCGAGCAGGCGGTCGATCAGGGTTTGGGAAGCGCCTTGATAGGCCATCGGTTCGAACAACGCCGCAATTTTCTGTGCCGTAAGATGCGCGGTGACCTGCGAATCAACCAACAACACTTCCCGCAGATGCTTCTTCTCGGCGACCGCGCGCTTGCTCGCGGCTTCAACGAGATGATGCGCATCGCTCTTGCCGATCGTCTCGGCTAGCGCAAAGGTGACCGCTTCCGCCATGATCAGGCCGTGCGTCGCATCGAGATTGCTGCGCATGCGCGCCGCATCGACATCGAGGCCCTCGGCGATATCGACGATCGCCGCGAGGGCACCGGAGGTGACCAGCATCAATTGCGGCAGCGTCGGCCATTCCGCGTGCCACGGGCCGGCGCTGCGCTCATGGTCCTGCACCTGTGCGGCAAAAATAGTCGCGGCGAGCTGGGGTGCCATGGTTGCGCAGCCCAGGGCGCTTGCTGCGGCCACAGGGTTGCGCTTGTGCGGCATGGTCGAGGAGCCGCCGCGGCCTTCGCCGGCAGGCTCGAACGCCTCGGCCACGTCGGTCTGCATCAGCAGCGAGACGTCGCGCGCGATCTTGCCGCAGCTTCCGGCGAGAATCGCAAAGCTCGACGCGGCTTCCGCGATGCGGTCGCGGTGGGTGTGCCAGGGGGCTTCTGGCAGCGGCAGGTTGAGCTCCTGCGCCAATCGCTCGGCGACCGCGAGCCCCTTGTCGCCGAGCGCGGCGAGCGTGCCGACCGCACCGCCGAATTGCAGTGCGAGGCCCTCGCGGGAGAGCCGCCTCAAGCGGCAGCGGGCGCGGGCAAGGCTTGCGGCGTATTCGGCGGCCTTCAGCCCGAACGGCATCGGCAGCGCGTGCTGGAGCCAGGTCCGCGCCACCATTGCCGTGTTGCGGTGGGCTCGTGCCAGCGCGGCAAAGCCCTTGATGGCGCGGCTGAGATCGGCGTCCAATGCATCGATGCCGGCGCGAAGCGTGAGCATGGTCGCGGTGTCGATGACGTCCTGGCTGGTCGCGCCCCAATGCACGTAGCGGGCGGCCTCGGCGTCGGCCTTGCCGACATTGGCGGTCAGCGTCTTGACCAGGGGGATCGCGAGATTGCCGGATCGTGTCGCGGCCTCCGCCAGCGCAGCCGTGTCGAAGGTATCGGCCTTGCACGCGGCTTCGATCGGGCCCACCGCTGACGCGGGAATCACACCCGTTGCCGCCTCGGCTCGGGCCAGGGCTGCCTCGAAATCGAGCATGTTCTGGAGGGTCGACCGGTCGTCGCAGACCGCGCGCATGGCCACGCTCGACAGCATCGGCGCGAGCAGGGGGGAGAGGGATGTGCTCATATTGTGCGGGACCTAACCACCATGGCCCGCCTGTGCCAATCCCAAACCGGCGGCGCAAGCTTTTTGCAGTTGCGAATATGCATTGCACGTGACCAGGGGCCACCCTTTCTTTTGCCGCCTCCCTGCGGTACTTGAGCAGCACTATAGTTGCGCGATAGTTCGGTATCCCGGGAGGCACCCAATGGCCATGACGATGAACGGCGAAGTCCAGCTTGCGGCGCCGCGCGAGGCCGTGTGGGCCAAGCTCAACGATGCCGAGGTGCTGAAGGCCTGCATCCCCGGCTGCGAGGAGTTGGAGAAGACCGAGGATGGCGGCTTTCGTGCGACGGCGAAAATGAAGGTCGGCCCGGTGTCGGCGCGCTTCAAGGGCAAGGTTACGCTGTCCGATCTCGACCCGCCGAACGGCTACAAGATCTCCGGCGAAGGCGAGGGCGGGGTGGCCGGCTTCGCGAAGGGTGGCGCCGTGGTCAAGCTTGCGGAGAAGGACGGCGGCACGCTTTTGTCCTACGAGGTCGAGGCGCAGATCGGCGGCAAGTTGGCGCAGCTCGGCCAGCGCCTGATCAACGGCGCCGCCAAGAAACTGGCCGACGAATTTTTCGCGAACTTCGCCAAGGCGGTACAGGGCTGAAGGCCGATACCTCAAGCATTGCGCCTTCCGGCATATCGCGTTTTGTCATGGCGCCTTGCATTCCGGGTGATGTTGCCCCGGGGCATAATGGCCCATATGATGGGTTGGAATAATTATAAGAACCGCTTCGACGGGACCCGTCGGGGCGCTGATAGAGAGTGCTTATGGCAAAAATCTCCCTCATCGTGAACGGCAATCCTGTCACGGCCAATGTCGATCCCCGCACCCTGCTGGTGCAGTTCCTGCGCGAGAATCTGCGGCTCACCGGCACCCATGTCGGCTGCGACACCTCGCAGTGCGGCGCCTGCGTCGTGCATCTGGACGGCAAGGCCGTGAAGTCCTGCACCACGCTCGCCGTGATGGCCGACGGCCACGAGGTCAAGACGATCGAGGGCCTGGCCGCCGACGGCGCGCCGCTGCACCCGATGCAAGAGGCCTTCCGCGAACACCACGGCCTGCAGTGCGGCTTCTGCACGCCGGGCATGATCATGACCGCGATCGACATCGTCCATCGCAAGGGCAACGAGCTCGACGACCACACCATCCGCGAGGAGCTGGAAGGCAATCTCTGCCGCTGCACCGGCTACCAGAACATCGTCACCTCGATCTCCGCCGGCGCCAAGGCGATGGCGAAATCCGATCTCGCGTAAACCGCGCGCGCACTCTGCGATCAGGACATTCAGATGTACGATTTCAAATACCATCGCCCCGGGACCGTTCGGCAGGCTGCCAATCTCCTGGTGAAGAACGAAGACGCCAAGGTGATCGCCGGCGGCCACACGCTGATTCCCGTCATGAAACAGCGGCTCGCCAGCCCGCCGCATCTGGTCGACCTCTCCCATATCGATGGGCTCAACACGATCGAGATGAAGGGCCGCGCGCTCGTGATCGGTGCCACCGCCAGGCATGCCGAGGTCGCAACCTCGGCCATCGTCGGCGAGGCGATCCCGGCGCTCGCGAACCTTGCCGGCCAGATCGGCGATCCCGCCGTGCGTCACAAGGGCACGATCGGCGGCTCGCTCGCCAACAACGACCCGACCGCGGACTATCCGGCTGCCGTGCTGGCGCTGGGCGCCACCATCGTGACCAACAAGCGCCGCCTCAAGGCGGAAGAGTTTTTCCAGGGCCTGTTCACGACGGCGCTCGAAGCCGACGAGATCATCACCAAGGTGATGTTCCCGCTGCCGAAGAAGGCGGCCTATATCAAGTTCCGCAATCAGGCCTCGCGTTACGCGCTGGTCGGCGTGTTCGTGGCGCGGCGTCCCTCCGACGTGCGGGTCGCGGTCACCGGCGCCGGCTCCGAAGGCGTGTTCCGTGTCACCGCATTCGAGGAAGCTCTGAAGAAGCGCTTCGCCGCGAAGGCGCTTGACGGCATCGAGGTGCCGGCGGACGGCCTCAACAGCGATATCCATGGCAGCGCCGAATACCGCGCGCACCTCATCGGCGTGCTGACGCGGCGTGCCCTCGACGCCGCCAACGCCAAGGAGTGAGTGATCCTCACGCATCGGCCCAAACTTGTCCCCCGTGAGGGCGTAGCGAGACTGGCTTTTTCATGACCTCAGCGGCCAATACGTCCGGTGCCAATACTTCAGTTGTATTGCCGGCATCGGTCGATTCAATGCTCGAACTCCTGACCTCGCGCGGCTATCTCGCCGAGCGATCGCTGGCCACGGTGACCTACCTGTCGCTGCGCATGGGCCGGCCGCTGTTTCTGGAAGGCGAGGCCGGCGTCGGCAAGACCGAGATCGCGAAGGTGCTGTCGGCGGCCCTGGGGCGGAAGCTGATTCGCCTGCAATGTTACGAAGGCCTCGACGTCTCCTCGGCGGTCTACGAGTGGAATAGCGCCGCGCAGATGATCGCGATCCGCATGGCCGAAGCCGCCGGAGATACCGATCGCGATCAATTGTCGTCCGACATCTTCGCCGATCGCTACATGATCAAGCGACCGCTGCTCCAGGCGCTGGAGCCCGACGTCGCCGGGCCGCCGGTGCTGCTGATCGACGAGCTCGACCGCGCCGACGAGGCGTTCGAAGCGTATCTGCTCGAAATCCTCAGCGACTTCCAGGTGACGATCCCCGAATTCGGCACCGTGAAGGCGCCGAGCCCGCCGATCGTCATCATCACCTCCAACCGCACCCGCGAGATCCATGACGCGCTGAAGCGTCGCTGTCTCTATCACTGGGTCGATTATCCCGACGCCGATCGCGAGCTCGCGATCGTCAAGTCGCGCGTGCCGGGCATCTCCGCAAAATTGTCGCAGCAGGTCGTGCGCTTCGTCCAGGCACTGCGCAATCAGGATTTCTACAAGTCGCCGGGCGTCGCCGAGACCATCGATTGGGCCACCGCGCTGTCGGAGCTCGACGCCCGCTCGCTGACCCCGCAAGTGGTTGGCGACACGCTGGGCGCGCTGCTCAAATACCAGGACGACATCACGCGGATGCAGGGCGACACTTTGCAGAAGGTACTGAAGGACGCGACGAGCGACTAGCTTGTCATTCCGGGTACGCCGAAGTCGCGAGCCCGAATCCATTGTGCGGCGGGGATTGTGGATAAATGGATTCCGGGTTCACGCTTCGCGTGCTCCGGAATGACGGCAGAGACAGCAGACCATGGCCATCAACCACCTTGCGCCTGAGCAAACCGAGCAATTCGCCGACAACATCGTCGGCTTCGCCCGCGCGCTGCGCGCGGCGGGCATGCCGGTCGGGCCGGGTGCGGTCATCGATGCTATGAACGCGCTTGAGGTGATCGACATCGGCAAACGCGCCGACGTCTTCACCACACTGGAGGCGATCTTCGTCAAGCGCCACGAGCATGCGCTGATCTTCAAGCAAGCCTTCAATCTGTTCTTCCGCGCCTCGGAAGAGTGGAAGCACATGCTGGATTCGGTGCCGTTGCCGGAGCAGGCCAAGAAGAAGCCGCAGGCAGGCTCCCGCCGCGTCCAGGAGGCGATGTCGCAGCCGCGCATGACGGAGACGCCGCAGCACCAGGAGCAGGATTTGCGCCTGTCGGTCTCGGACAAGGAAATCCTTCAGAAGAAGGATTTTGCGCAGATGAGCGCGGCCGAGATCACCGAAGCGCTCCGCGCCGTGGAGCGAATGCGGTTGCCGCAGGCCGAGCTTCTGACGCGCCGGCACCGGCCCGATTCCCGCGGCCTGCGCCTCGATCTCCGCCGCACGCTGCGTGCCTCGTTGCGCACCGGCGGCGACATCATCGACATCCATCGCCTCGGGCGGATCGAGAAACCGGCGCCGATCGTCGCGCTGCTCGACATCTCGGGTTCGATGAGTGAGTACACCCGCCTGTTCCTGCATTTCCTGCATGCCATAGGGGACGCGCGAAAGCGTGTCTCGGTGTTCCTGTTCGGCACCCGGCTCACCAACGTGACCCGGGCGCTCCGCCAGCGCGACCCTGATGAGGCGCTGGCGAGCTGCTCGGCCTCGGTCGAGGACTGGGCCGGCGGCACCCGGATCTCGGCCTCCCTGCACAATTTCAACAAATTGTGGGCGCGGCGCGTGCTGAGCCAGGGCGCCATCGTGCTGCTGATCTCCGACGGGCTGGAGCGGGAAGCCGATTCCAAGCTCGCCTTCGAGATGGACCGGCTGCACCGTTCCTGCCGGCGGCTGATCTGGCTCAACCCGCTGCTGCGGTTCGGCGGCTTCGAGGCCAAGGCGCAGGGCATCAAAATGATGCTCCCGCACGTTGACGAATTCCGCCCGGTACATAATTTGAGCTCGATCCAGGAGCTGATCATCACGCTCTCCGGGCCGCTGCCGCCGCATCACCGCAGCTTGATCCGCTCCGCAGCCTGAGAGGTAGCCATGCTCGATCGCGACGAGGATATTCTGAAGGCGGCGGAGGACTGGCAGAAGGCCGGCCGTGGCGTCGCGCTCGCCACAGTGGTGGAGACTTGGGGCTCGGCACCGCGCCCGGCAGGCTCGAGCCTCGTCATCAACGACGAGGGCACGTTCCTGGGGTCCGTCTCCGGCGGCTGCGTCGAGGGCGCCGTGGTCACCGAGGCCATGGATGTGATCCAGAGCGGCAAGCCCAGGATGCTGGAGTTTGGCGTTGCCGACGAGACTGCCTGGAATGTTGGGCTGTCCTGCGGCGGCACCATCCGCGTCTTCGTCGAGAAGGTCGGCTAGCCGTGAAGCTCGCAATCCTGCACGAACTCAATGCCGAACGCGCCGCCCGCCGCCCGGTGATCCTGGTGACCGACACCGAAAGCGGCGAGCAGCGCCTGGTGAAGGCCGAGGACTTCGGTAAGGATCCCCTGCGCGCCGAACTCGACAAGCAGCTTCGCATGGGCAAGAGCGCCAGTGTCGAAGCCGGCGGCAAGAAGCTCTTCCTCAACGTCTATGCGCCGACCGCCAAGCTCGTCATCGTCGGCGCCGTCCATATCAGCCAGGCCCTAGCACCGCTGGCGCGCTCGCTCGGATACGACGTCACCGTGGTCGATCCGCGCACGGCCTTTGCGAGCCCCGAGCGCTTCCCCGACGTCCCGCTGGTCGCGGAATGGCCCGACACGGCGCTGCCTCCGCTCAACGTCGATGCCTACACGGCCTTCGTCGCGGTGACGCACGATCCGAAGATCGACGACCCCGCGCTGCTGCACGCCTTCGAACGTAACTGCTTCTATGTCGGCGCGCTCGGATCGCGGAAGACGCACGCCAAGCGCGGCGACCGGCTGCGGGCCCAGGGCGCCAAGGAGGCTGACATCGCGCGCATCCACGCGCCGATCGGGCTTGCGATCGGCGCGGTCTCGCCGTCCGAGATCGCGGTGTCGATCATGGCCGAGATCACGGCGGTGCTTCGCCTGCCGCCCAAAGAAAAAGAAGAAGCCGCATGAAGTTCGGCCCGGCGAGCCCCAGGGATGCGATCGGCGGGGTGACCGTCCACACCCTGCGCCAGGGTCCGCTGGTGCTGAAGAAGGGCACGACGATCGGGCCCACCGAGGTCGCGGCGCTGGAGCGCGCCGGCATCAAGGACGTCGTGGTGGTGCGGATGGAGGAGGGCGATGTCTCCGAGGACATCGCTGCCGCCAGCATCGCGCTTGCCGTCGGCGGCGATGGCATCCATGTCGAGCGCGCCTTCACCGGTCGCGCCAATTTGTTCGCCGCGCGCCCCGGCGTGCTGGTGATCGATCGCGCCGCGGTTGACCGCATCAACAATATCGACGAGGCCATAACCTTTGCCACGCTCTCCGCCTTCAAGCCGGTGGTCGAGGGCGAGATGGTCGGCACCGTCAAAATCATCCCGTTCGGCGTCGAAGGAAATTTGCGTGATGCCGCGGTGAAGGCCGCGGGCCGCGACGTTCTGAAGATCGCGCCTTACGTCATCAAGCGTGTCGGCGTGGTCTCGACCCTGCTGCCCGGCCTGTCCTCCAAAGTGATCGACAAGACCCTGCGCGTCACCGCCGAGCGGCTTGCGCCAGCCGGCGCCGCCATCATCGCCGAGCGGCGGGTCCCGCATGAGGAGCAGGCGCTGTCGGCTGCGATCAAGGAATTGCTGGGACTTGGCGCCGAGCTCGTGATCGTGTTCGGGGCATCCGCGATCGCCGACCGCCGCGACGTGATCCCGGCGGCCGTGACCGGCATCGGCGGCGAGATCGAGCATTTCGGCATGCCGGTCGATCCCGGCAATCTGCTGCTGATCGCCCGGGCCGGCACCGTGCCGGTGCTGGGCGCGCCCGGCTGCGCGCGCTCGCCGGTCGAGAACGGCTTTGACTGGGTGCTGATGCGGCTCCTGGCCGGCATCAAGGTGACGCGGTCCGAGCTGATGGGCATGGGGGTCGGCGGCCTCCTGATGGAGATCGTCACGCGCCCGCAGCCGCGCGCAAAACCGGAGATCGAGGACAACAGACAGGTCGTGGTCATCGTGCTCGCAGCAGGCCGCTCGACCCGGATGGGCGGACCGAACAAGCTTCTCGCCGAGCTCGACGGCAAGAAGCTGGTGCGGATTGCGACCGAGCAGGCGCTGGCCTCCAAGGCGTCCGAGGTGATCGTCGTCACCGGCCACCAGACCGAGCTGATCGAGCAAGCCTTGCAAGGCCTGAAGGTGCGTTTCGCTCGGAATCCGGATTTCGCCGGCGGCATCGCAAGCTCGGTCAAGGCCGGCATTGCGGCCGTGCCCGAGACGTCCGACGGCGCTGTGGTGTGCCTCGGCGACATGCCGCTGATCGATGCCGGTCTGATCGACCGTCTCATCGACGCGTTCGCACCGGACCGCGGCAATCTCATCGTCGTGCCGGTCAGCGAGGGCCGCCGCGGCAATCCCGTGCTGTGGTCGCGCCGCTTCTTCAAGGAGTTGATGACGCTCGACGGCGATGTCGGCGCGCGTCACTTGATCGCGAAGCACACCGAGGCGGTCGCCGAAGTGCCGGTCGACGGCGAGAGCGCCTTCCTCGACATCGACACACCGCAGGCGCTAGAAGCGGCACGGCGGGGATGACGCTGACCTAGGGTGGACTAAGGCGCGTAGCGCCATGCCCACCATTGCCCAGACTGCGATCCGAAATTGGTGGCACGCCTCAATTTCAACGCCCCGTTCACCATCTGGAAACGACCGGCGCTTACAGTCCACTTCACCTGCCTTGGGGGAAGGGGCTTTTCCATGGCTTCGAACGTCGTCGCGCGCCGTTGCGCGATGTTTTTCTTTGCGCTGTCCGTCTGCGTCGCGGGCGCTCGCCACATCACGGACGCACATGCCGCCGGTGCATTTGCGGTCGGCAAGTGCGGTGCCTATGGTCAGGCCTTCGATTATGGCGCCGAGCACGAAGCGCGCGCGGCGGCGCAGAAGCAATGCAAGGGCGACTGCACGACCGTGACGATGAAGCGCGCCTGCGCCGCGATGTCGGTCGATCTTTCCAATCCCTGCGGCGCCTACGGCTATGCCGTCAAGCCGAAGATCTCGGCCACGCTCAATGCCGCCACGCGCGAATGCTACAAATACGGCGGCAAGGAATGCGTGATCCGCGCCTGGGCCTGCGACGCGAAGGGTTGATTCCTGTTGCAGTCATCCGGATGGTGCGTAGCATCGAATCCGGAATGACAGTCGAGGAGTTGCATGCAGTTCGATACCAAGATCGCCATCGTGATCCGCACCGATCTTCAAACCTGGCAGAAGCTCAACGTCGCGGCCTTCCTCACCAGCGGCATCGCGGCTGCGTTTCCCGATTGCATTGGCGAACCCTATGAAGACGCGTCGGGCACGAACTATCACGCGCTCATCGGCCAGCCCATCCTGATCTATGGTGCCGACGGTTCCGCATTGACGCGCGCGCTCGATCGGGCTCTGACGCGCAACGTCAAGCCGGCGGTCTATACCGAGGACATGTTCAAGACCACACATGATGCCGCCAATCGCGAAGCGGTGAGGGCGGTGGCGCGGGCCGATCTCAACCTCGTCGGTCTCGCTGTGCGCGCCGAGCGCAAGGTGATCGATAAGATCGTCGACGGGTTGAAGTTTCATAGTTGAGGCAGGTGCTTTTTGTTTCACCTCTCCCGCTTGCGGGAGAGGTCGCGCCGAAGGCGCGGGTGAGGGCTCTCTCCGCTTGGGGATTGTCCCGCTGCGACGACACCCTCTCCCCAACCCTCCGCAAGCGGGGGAGGGAGCGCACCGTTTGCGCGGCAGCTATCACCCCGGCGGCATGCCCGCGAACTTCGGAAGGTCCGGGTCGAGGCGATCCCAGGCATGTCCGCGTGCGGCGTAAGTCACTACTTGCGGCTCGTACCGGGCGGGTTCGTCGAGGCTTGCGGCGCGGATGGTGAAGATGTCGGGCATGGCCGCGAAGGTCAGATAAACAGGCAAGCCGCAGTGGGCGCAGAAACCGCGTGTTTTCACGTTGCCGCTGTCGCCGACCATCTCCCAGTGCTTCGCTTCGCCCGTCACGGTGACGCCGGCGCGCGCGAAGGTCATGTACGAGCCGTGGCCGCTACCGCTTTCGCGCTGGTAGTCCCGGCACTGGCAGTGATTGCTGAACAGGGGCTCACTGGCGATCGAATAGCGGATCGCGCCGCAGGCGCAGCCGCCGGTAAACGGCTTGGTCATTGCGATAACTCCTTACTTGTCTTCGCCGCTGATCTCATCGAGCTGGCGGACGACCTTCTTCCAGCCGCCGCTCATCCCCGTGTAGGCCGACTCGTTCCTGGGTATGACGAAGCCCGCATGAACCAGACGGATCCGCGTGCCGGCCTCGACCGGGGTGAGGGACCACGTCACGACAGTGTCGAGTGGCGCGCCGTACCCGGTGTTGCGCTCATCCCCGCCCTTCCAAGCGTAGACGAGGCGGCGGTTCGGCATGACCTCCAAGACGCGGCAATGGATGACGCCATCCCATGCGCCGCCCGGCGTGGTCTGGTAGGTGAAAGTGTTGCCTTCGACGGCCTCGAAACCGGTCGGCGGCATCAGCCAGCGCGCGATCAGCTGGGCGCTGGTCAGCGCCTTCCAGATCGTCTCCGGTGCGTGAGGGAGCACCTCGTCGAGGACGATGTCTTTTGTCTCGGCTTTCAATTCGACAGCACTCACGGATCGATCTCCTTCAAGAGGTCACGCAGGTTCTGGAAGCGCTCGCGCCAGAACACGCCGTAATGGTCCATCCAGGAGACCAGCGGTTCGAGGCCTTGCGGCGCGGCACGGTAATAGACGTTGCGGCCCTCGGCACGCTCGGCGACGAGGCCGGCCTGCTTGAGGGACTTCAAATGTTGCGAGATCGCACCTTGCGTCACGCCACTTCCGCGCGTGAGCTCGGCGACGCTGATCTCCTTGCTCTCGAAGACGCGCTCGAACACGGCGCGCCGTGTCGGATCGGCGAGGGCGCGCATCACGGTGGTCACGGGATTTGGAGCGGCTGCGATCATTAGATTAGATTAGTATGCGCTAATTAATTAGTCAATACTAATTTGTTGGCTGGATGGGTCCGCAGTGCTGTCTTGACTATGACTGACCGGTCAGTCATTATTTAAAGATGACCAGAAAGCCCATCAAAGCCGCCACGCCGCCCGCAGCTCGCGCCAACGCAAAGGCCTCTGCAGGCGCTGGCAACGACGCGGCGCCCACACCGAGCCGCGCCACGCGCGCGGCGGAACGCCGTGCGGCCATCGTGGATGCTGCGATGGAGGAGTTCATCGCGCGCGGCTTTGCCGCGACGCGGCTCGACGACATCGCCAAGCGCGCGGGTGTGGCCAAGGGCACCATCTACCTGCACTTCAAGGACAAGGAATCGATGTTCGAGGAGCTGGTGCGGACGGTGATCGTGCCTGTCGTGACGCGGTTGACGGCATTGCCGCCGCCGGCGGGCTCGGTGCGCGATCTCGTCGAGACGTTTGCCAGCAACTTCCTGAAGGAGGTCATCGGCACGCGGCGCGGCGATCTCGTGCGTCTGATCGTGGCCGAAGGGCCGCGCTTTCCCTCCGTGGCCGATTTTTACTACCGCGAGGTCGTCTCGCGCGGCATCGCCGCCATGCGCGCCCTGATCGAGCTCGGTATTGCCCGCGGCGAGATCCGCCAGAAGAACCTGGCGCACTATCCGCAGATCCTGGTCGCGCCCGCGATGATCGCGGTGATCTGGCAGAGCCTGTTTGCGCGGCACGCGCCGCTCGACGCGCAGGACATGCTGCGCGTTCATCTCGATTTGATTTTTGGTGAACGGAGCACGACATGAGGTCGTCGCAAGCAATTTCTGTATTCGCATTGATCGCGGTCCTCGCGAGCGGCCTTGCCGGCTGCAAGGACAAGCGTGAGCCCGGCTTCCAGGGCTGGGTCGAGGCTGACATGATCTTCGTCAGTCCGGACGAGGCCGGCCGCGTGACGAAGCTGAACATCCGCGAGGGCGATGAGGTCAAGGTCGGCGATCACCTCTATTCCGTCGACGACGATCTCCAGCTTGCCGACCTCAACCAGAACAAGGCGACGCTGGCGAATGCGCAGCAAACCTATGACCGCGCGGCCTCGCTGAGCAAGACCGGCTCGGGCACGCAGGCCAATCTCGACTCGGCCGTCTCCGCCTTGCGCGTCGCGGAGGCGCGTGTGGCGACCTCGGAGACGCGGATGGCACGGCGCAAGGGCTTTGCGCCCGTGGCCGGTACCATCCAGCAGATCTATTTTCGCGAGGGCGAGATGGTGGCGGCGCAGCGGCCCGTGCTCTCGATCATGCCGCCCGGCAACATGAAGCTGCGCTTCTTCGTGCCGGAGACCGAGCTGCCGAAGCTTGCGATCGGCGATACGGTGCGGATCGCGTGCGACAATTGCGCCGCCGATCTCACGGCAAAGATCTACTTCATCGCGACTTCGGCCGAATACACCCCGCCTGTCATCTACAGCCTCGAGGAGCGCAACAAGCTCGTCTATCTGATCCAGGCGCGGCCGTCGCGCCCCGATGCGCTGCGCGTTGGACAACCCATCGACGTCCATCTCAATCCAAAAACTCCGGTGGCGGATAAACGATGAGCGGCGGCAATGGCATCGCGATCGACGTCAAGGGCCTGACCAAGTCGTTCGGCGGCCGCGAGGTCGTGCACGATTTGTCGATGCAGGTGAAGCGAGGCTCGATCTACGGCTTCCTGGGCCCGAACGGCTCCGGCAAGACCACCACCATCCGCATCCTCTGCGGCCTGCTCACGCCCGATAGTGGCGAGGGCACCTGTCTCGGCTACGACATCCTGAAGGACGCCGAAAAAATCAAGCGCCAGGTCGGTTACATGACCCAGCGCTTCAGCCTCTATCAGGACCTGTCGGTGCGCGAGAATCTCGAATTCGTCGCGCGGCTCTATGGTCTTGCCGATGCGCGCGGCGCCGCGCGCGACATGATCAAGCGGATCGGGCTCTCGGGGCGCGAGGAACAGCTCGCGGGCGAACTCTCCGGCGGCTGGAAGCAGCGGTTGGCGCTAGGTGCCTGCACATTGCCCAGTCCAAAACTGCTGCTGCTCGACGAGCCGACCGCCGGCGTCGATCCCAAAGCGCGGCGCGATTTCTGGAACGAGATTCATGCACTGGCGGCGGACGGTCTCACCGTGCTGGTCTCGACCCACTACATGGACGAGGCCGAGCGCTGTCACGAGATCGCTTATATCGCCTATGGCCATCTGCTCGTGCACGGCACCGTGGAGGAGGTGATCGCGAAATCCGCGCTGACGACCTACACCGTGACGGGCGAGGACCTGAACGAGCTCGCGGCTGCGCTCACCGGCAAGCCGGGAATCGACATGGTGGCGCCGTTCGGCACGTCGCTGCACGTCTCCGGCCGCGAGGTCGCCGCGCTCGAAGCCAGCATCGCACCATGGTGCGAGAAAAGCGGGCTGCACTGGCACAAATCGTCGCCGTCACTGGAAGATGTGTTCATCGAGTTGATGGGCCGTTCCAAGGACAATTTCCAATGACCGCCGTCGATCGTCCCGAACCACGGCACGCGATCCGGGAGCGCTTCGGCTTCTGGAGGCGCTCCTATGCGATGCTGATCAAGGAGTTCATCCAGCTCAGGCGGGACCGGGTGTCGTTTGCGATGATCGTGATGCTGCCGGTGATGCAGCTGCTCTTGTTCGGCTACGCCATCAACACCACGCCGCACAATCTGCCGAGCGCGGTGCTGCTCCAGGAGGACTCCGATCTCGCACGCTCGATCCTGAAGGCGCTGGAGAACACCGCCTATTTCCGCTTTCTCTACGAAGTGCACGACGTCGAGGATTTCGACAATCTCCTGAAATCCGGCAAGGTTCTGTTCGGCGTCGAGATCCCGCGCGGCTTCGAGCGGGCGGTACGGCGCGGCGACAAGCCGGCGCTGCTGGTCGCGGCTGACGCCACCGATCCAGTGGCGGCGAGCGCGGCGATCGGCTCGCTCGGCATGGTCGTGCAGACCGCGCTCAAACACGATCTCTACATCGGCGATCCTCCGGAGATGCCGTTCGAGATCCGCGCGCATGCCCGCTACAACCCCGCCGCCGCGTCGAGTCTCAACATCGTGCCGGGCCTGGTCGGTACCATCCTCACCATGACCATGCTGATCTTCACCGCGCTCTCGGTCACGCGCGAGGTCGAGCGCGGCACGATGGAGGCCCTGCTGTCGATGCCGATCAAGCCGGTCGAGGTGATGTTCGGCAAGATCATTCCCTACGTGCTGGTCGGGTTCGTGCAGGCGTTCCTCATCATCGGCATCGGGGTCGGCCTGTTCGGCGTGCCGGTGCTCGGCAATCTGTTCCTGCTGGCGCTGCTGTCGACGCTGTTCATCACGACCAACCTGGCGATCGGGTACACGATCTCGACGCTGGTGCAGAACCAGCTCCAGGCGATGCAGATGTCGATGATGTTCTTCCTGCCGAGCATCTTGCTGTCCGGCTTCATGTTCCCGTTTGCCGGGATGCCGGCCTGGGCGCAATATGTCGGTGAGTGCCTGCCACTGACGCATTATCTGCGCATCGTCCGCGCCATCATGCTGAAGGGCGCGAGCATGCAAAATTTGCGTTTCGATGCGTTGGCCCTGGCTGTCCTGATGCTGCTCGCCATGACCATCGCCGTGACGCGCTTCCGCCGCACGCTGGATTGAGGCAAGATGCCCCTGGAATCAAGGGGGCGGAATGGTCAGTTTTGCGAGCAGGAAGGCCCGGCAACACGCCGTGATGTCCGAGGACTTCGAGCGCGAGCTGACGCGGGAGGTGCTGCGGACCGAGCTGTTGCGGGTGAGGGCGCTGATCATGACGGGCTGCGTCATGATGCTGTTCCTCACTGCGATCAACCTGGTCGATCCCGCCGTCGTCGGCCGGGTCTGGCGCGGCACCGAAGGGCTGGCCGAGGTCTACGGCCTGCTCGTCGGCTTCATCCTGTTCGAGGTCTGGGTCCACACCCAGATCAGGAAGAACCTCAAGCTAGATCGCGATCTGCCGGTTGTCAGGCGCTATATCGGCGCGCTGATCGAAACCTCGGTACCCACGGTGATCCTGATCCTCCAGATCCGGACCATGGGCGCGAATCAGGCGCTGGGCTTCGCGGTGCCACTGATCTATTTCATCTTCGTCATCCTCTCGACCCTGCGGCTGGACTTCTGGCTCTCCACCTTCACCGGTTTTGTCGCCGCGGCCGAGCTGTTCGCCGTGGCGCTGATCTTCGATCCTGCCAGCGGGAGCGGCGAGCCGCAGATCTATTTTCACGCGGTACGAAGCACCATCATCCTGATCTGCGGCGTGCTTGCAGGCGCGGTCGGTGCGCAGCTCCGCCGCCAGTTCGCCGCGAGCATTGCGGCTGCGACCGCGCGCGACCGGGTGACCAACCTGTTCGGCCAGCACGTTTCGCCGCAGGTGGTCGAGCGGCTGATGGCGGCGGGGACGAGCGCCGCCGGCGACCTACGCCGCGTCGCCGTGATGTTCGTCGATTTCCGCGGCTTCACCGCCGGCGCGCAGTCGCGCTCCCCGCAGGAGGTGGTCGACCGGCTCGACGGCGCCTTCGCCGTGCTGGTCGACATTCTCGACCGCGAGGGCGGCATCGTGAACAAGTTTTTGGGCGACGGCTTTCTCGCCCTGTTCGGTGCGCCGCTCGAGACCTCCGACGCCGCGCACCGCGCGGTTGCCGCGGGCCGCGAGATGCTGACCGCGATGGAGCGCATCAATGCGCAGACGAGCTGGCCGCTCAAGATCGGCATCGGCATCCATTTCGGCGAGGTCGTCGCTGGCAATATCGGCTCGCCCCGGCGCAAGGAGTACACCGTGATCGGAGACACCGTGAACTTCGCCTCCCGGCTGGAGGCGCTGAACAAGGAGTTCGGCTCGCAGCTCCTGATCTCGGCGGCCGTCCGCGAGGCGCTGGGCGAGGACGGCAGCGATGCCGTCGCGCTCGGCGAGGTCGAGGTGCGCGGCTATGAGCAGAAGGTTGCGGTGTTTCAATTGGGATAACGCGCGGTGAAGCGCGTGAAGAACTATCTCTGCTAGCTTTCAGGTCTTGCATTGTGGAAGCCGCTTCTGGGCTTCGAACCCGTCAGCGCGATTGCTCCGATTGCACCGAATATTGGGGCATGACGCGCGATGTCATCGGCTTGTAGACTGGCGCGCGATGCGGCCGGTTGCGGCCGCGCCTTGCATGAGGAAGTGAAAGATGCAGCGCCGCTACATCACCGTCGACGTGTTCACCGACCGCGCCTTCGGCGGCAACCAGCTCGCCGTGGTGCTCGATGCCGGCGGGTTGTCGACCACGCAAATGCAGTCGATCGCGACCGAGTTCAACTATTCCGAGACGACCTTCGTGCTGCCGCCGCGCGACAAGGCGAATGATGCCGAGGTGCGCATCTTCACGCCTGTCAGGGAGCTTCCTTTCGCTGGCCATCCCAATGTCGGCACCGCCTTCGTGCTGGCCTCGATCGCGAAGGAGCCGAAACCGCGTCTCCGGTTCGAGGAGAAGGCGGGGCTGGTGCCGGTCGATATCTCGCGAGAGCAGGGGCGCGTGATCAGCACCGAGCTCACCGCGCCGCAGCCTCTGACCCGCCTGTCGCAATTGTCTGCCGCTGATGCCGCGAGCTGCATCTCACTCAGTGCAGACGACATTAGGGTCGACTGTCACGCTCCACAGGTCGTCAGCGTTGGAACGCCGTTTCTGGTGATTGAGGTGCACTCGCGCGATGCGCTCAAACGGGCGAGGTCCGACGCGGCGGCATTCGGCAAGGTATTTCCGTGCGACGGCGCGTTCGCGGCGTGGTTCTATACGCGCGATGTGCCCGCGGCGGAGGCGCCTTGCGAGCGGCAGGCGCGGATGTTCATGCGCGGCGCCAGCGGCCTCGCCGAAGACCCCGCCACCGGGAGCGCAACGGTCGCGGCCGCCGCGCTGTTCGCCGATCTCGATCCGAGGCGCGACGGCGAGTTGAAGCTCACGGTCGGCCAGGGCTTTGACATGGGGCGCCCGAGTATCCTCCAGACGCGCGTGCGCAAGCAGGACGGCAAGATCGTCTCGGCCCATGTCGGCGGGCAATGCGTGCAGATGATGGAAGGGACGTTTAAGCTGGCGGGAGAAGGGTAGCTCTCTATTCCCGGCTAGGACGGAGAGAGTCGCTCAGGCCTGCCGTCCCGCCAGATTCTTCACTGCCACCCCATCGCGCTCCTCGATGATCTCCGCGATCATCTGGCGGTGGCAGTGGGTGTGGTCGCGCTCGTAGCAGAGCAGGCAGACGGGACCGGCTTTCTTCACCAGCGCCGAGAGCTCGTCCATCTGCTCCCGGGCCTCCGGCGTCTTAAGGTGCTTCGCGTAGATCTTCTCCAGCACATCGTATTGCCCGCTGCGAGCGGCGAGGCGGCCTTCCTTCGGCGTTCCGAGCGCGGCGAGGTGGACATAGGCGATGCCGCGTTCATCGAGGCCCGCGGACAACTGCTTCTTGGAAAAGCCGGGCCGGCGCGATGACGTCACCGCGCGCACGTCGACGACGAGCTTGACGCCGGATTGCTCCAACTCGTCGAGCACTGCCTTGGGCGGCGTCTGCTCATAGCCGATGGTGAAGAGCTTTTTGGCCTTTGCCATGAGACACCTTTAGCGAAACACCTCAACTCACTCGCGCGATCAGTTCCATGGCGCCGGCCGGTGCGCGCACCTTGCCCTCATGGATGACATAGGCGAACACGTCGCGGGGCTCCTTCTTCGGCTTGACCTTGTCGACCTTCGGCAGGTCGTCGGGTTCACTTCCCTCGGCCCAGTCCTGAAAGCGCTTGGCCCAGGCATCGAGCTGCTTCGGCGGATAGCAGGTCTTGATCTCGTCATTGCCCTTCTGCAGCCGGGCATAGACGAAATCGCCGGCGACGTCGGCGATCGCTGGATATTTGCCGTGCTCGGCGAACACGACCGGCGTCTCGAATTCGCGGATCAGCGCGACGAAATCCGGCGTGCAGAAACTGTCGTGACGGACCTCGACGACGTGGCGCAACGCGCGTCCCGCGAGCTTCCGCGGCAACAGCTCGAGGAACTTGCCGAAATCGGCAGCGTCGAATTTCTTGGTCGGCGCGAACTGCCACAGCACCGGCCCAAGACGATCGCCGAGTTCCAGCACGCCGGAATCGTAGAAACGCTTGATCGAATCCCCGGCCTCGGCGAGCACGCGGCGGTTGGTGGCAAAGCGCGGCCCCTTGACCGAGAACACGAAACCATCAGGCACCTCGCTTGCCCATTTGCGAAAGCTCTCCGGTTTCTGCGAGCCGTAATAGGTGCCGTTGATCTCGATCGAGGTCAGCTTCGAGGCGGCGTAGGACAGTTCCTTGGCTTGCGTGAGCTTCTCCGGATAGAACACCCCGCGCCAGGGCTCGAAGGTCCAGCCGCCGATGCCGATGAAGATGTTGCCGGATTTTTTGGACGCGGTTTTTGCTTTGGCCACGGAGGATCTCGGATGACGGGAGGAGGGCCTCCATCCTAATCAAACCAGTTGTGATTGGCCAGTTTCGACGTCCCGTCTAAGCTTGCGACGGGATCTGCGAAAAAATGGAGAACAAGATGCGGATGCTGATAGTGGGAGCGGCGCTCGTCATGATGACATCTGCTGCCATGATATCTTCAGTCATGGCCGACGATGACGATGCCAAGGGTGCGCAGAAGCTCGCCATGCAGGGTCGCGACGATTATTGGCATTGCCTGGCGCGGGAATATTCGCGCGACGGCAATCAGGGCCTGTCGGAACAGGACTTTGGCCGCTCCGTCGCCGGAGCCTGTCCGTCAGAGCGACAATACTACCGGGTGGCACTGCTCGATTATCTCACCACGCAATATCCGGCTATCGATGCCGGCGCCCATCTCGCGACCGCGAACAGGGCGGTGGAGGCCGCGCAAAAGGACATCGTGACGGCCTTCGTCAAGCACAAGCCGCCGCAGAAATAGCCCATTGAACCGGTGCGTCCGGCAAGCCCTTCCGGCAGCGCGCTCATCCATGGTATCACTGGGCGCATCTGGAACAGGGATGGGTGTCCATGTCGTCTGAGTCGGTGGGGGGCATTTTGGGCGCGATCGTCGCGGCGATCGTGCTTGCGGTCGCCGTCGTCTTCGGGCCGATCGGCCAGTACGGCAAGCCGCCCAAGCCCGCGAAGGCCGAGCCGGCCGGGGCTGCGGCGCCGGTGGCCCCTGCCGCACCCGTGCCGCGAGGGCCGGTGATCAAGGAAGTCCCGAACCAGTAAGGGCGTGAAAAAGGCCTCTTTCGCCCCTTGTAAAGCCGCGTTGCCGTTCCCATTTAGGTTCTAACGGCGACGTTGAGCGGAAACTCCGGCGCTGGAACGACCTTGGAATAGCACAGGCTGCGCCGGATGTACGCGCGGTCCGCCGTTCCGGGGTCGTTGGCATTTTAGCGCCCCTTTTGGGCCGCTCCCCAGAGAAACCCCCGGCTCGCCAGCGCAAGTTCTTGGCAGCACAGGACGCGGCGGATATACGCTGCCGTCATGAATGAAGCGATCAGACCGGGCTCCGAGATCCAACAGGCGGCTTCGCCGGCGCCGGAATTGTCGGTCGTCGTACCGACCTTCAACGAGCGCGACAATGTCACGGTGCTGTACCGGCGGCTGGAGGCAGCGCTGGCCGGCATCGCCTGGGAAGTCGTGTTCGTCGACGATAATTCGCCTGATGGCACCTGGGACGTCGTGCGCGCGTTGGCCCAGCGCGACAGCCGGGTGCGCTGTGTCCGCCGTATCGGCCGCCGCGGCCTGTCGGGGGCCTGCATCGAGGGCATCCTGGCCTCCAGTGCGCCCTATGCGGCCGTGATCGACGCCGACCTCCAGCACGACGAGACGCAACTGCCGAAGATGCTGTCGCTGCTCGCGAGCGGGCAGGCCGAGCTCGTGGTCGGCAGCCGCTACATCGAGGGCTACAAGAGCGAAGGCTTCAACAAGCAGCGCGCCGGCGCCAGTGCACTGGCGACCGAGGTCGCGAGGAAGATGCTGCGGGTCGAGATCGCCGACCCCATGAGCGGCTTCTTCATGGTTCGCCGCGACCGCTTCGAGCAGCTGGCGCCGAAACTTTCCGTGCACGGCTTCAAGATCCTGCTCGACCTCGTCGCCAGCGCCAACGGCACCTTGCGCGCCATCGAAATTCCCTACACGTTCGGCGAGCGCCAGCACGGCGAAAGCAAGCTCGATTCCATGGTCGCGCTGGATTTTCTCGGCCTGGTGCTGGCGAAGTTCACCAACGATGCGGTCTCGTTACGCTTCTTGCTGTTCGCGATGGTCGGCGGGATCGGCCTCGTGGTGCATCTCACGACGCTGTTCATATCACTCGAGCTGTTCAAGGAGCCCTTCGCGGAAGCGCAGGCCTCCGGCGCCATCGTCGCGATGACCAGCAATTTCGTCCTCAACAACTTCCTCACCTATCGCGACCAGCGGCTGAAGGGCTTTGCGCTGCTACGCGGCCTGATCGCGTTCTACATCGTGTGCAGCGTCGGCCTGCTCGCCAATGTCGGCGTCGCCTTCTCGGTCTACGACCAGGAGCCGATCTGGTGGCTTGCGGGTGCGGCCGGGGCGCTGATGGGCGTGGTGTGGAACTACGCGATGTCCGGACTGTTCGTCTGGCGCAAGAAGTAACTCTCGATGGGCGGGGCTGACGCGCGGATCGTCCGCAATACGGCGCTGGCAATCCTTGCGCTGGTCGGCTTGCGGCTCGTCGCAGCTGCCTTCACGCCGATCACTTTCGATGAAGCCTATTACTGGATGTGGTCGCAGAACCTCGCCGGGGGATATTACGACCACCCGCCGATGGTTGCCTACGTCATCCGCGCCGGTACCCTGATCGCCGGCGACACCGAACTCGGCGTCCGCCTGGTCTCGATCCTGCTCGCGCTGCCGATGAGCTACGCGATCTATCGCTCCGCCGCGATCCTGATCGGCGGCGCGCGGGTGGCGGCGACCAGCGCCATCCTTCTCAACGTGACGCTGCTGGCCTCGGTCGGCACGCTGATCGTCACGCCCGATGCGCCGCTTCTGGTTGCCTCCAGCTTCGTGCTGTTCTTTCTCGCGAAGGTGCTGGAGAGCGGCCGCGGCGTCTGGTGGCTCGCGGTCGGCGCAGCCGTCGGAGCGGCACTCCTGTCGAAATACACCGCGATGTTCTTCGGGCTAGCGATCCTGATCTGGATCGCGGCCGTGCCGAAACTGCGGCACTGGTTTCTCTCGCCTTGGCCGTATCTGGGCGGTTTCGTTGCGCTCGCGCTGTTCTCGCCGGTGATCCTCTGGAATGCCGATCATCAATGGGTCTCGTTCGCAAAGCAGCTTGGGCGCGCCAGGATCGAGGATTTTCGTCCGGTCTTCATCGCCGAGCTGATCCCGACCCAGATCGCGTTCGCAACCCCGCTGGTGTTCATCCTCGGCGCGATGGGGCTGCACGCGCTGACCTGGCGCCGGGCCGGCGCGCTCGCCTCGCGCGTGCTGATCGAGACGATGTTCTGGACCATCGTCGCCTATTTCGTCTGGCATTCCCTGCATGCCCGCGTCGAGGCCAACTGGTTCGCGCCGGTCTATCCGCCTTTCGTCGTCGCCGCCGCCGCCGCCAATCTCGTGCAGTGGAAGCCGCGCCAGCGCCGCTTGGTGGATTTCTGCCTGCGCTGGGCCGCACCCACCGGCATCGTGATGTTTGCCGCGCTGATCGTGCAGGCCAATACTGGCTGGCTGTCCGGCTATCGTCGCGATGCGACCGTGCGCAGCGTCGGCGTCGGCTGGCGCGAGCTCGCTGCCGAAATCGAAGCGGTGCGCGCCCGCAATGGTGCGACCTGCGTGCTTGCGCCGGACTACGGCACGACGGGCTGGCTCGCCTTCTATCTGCCGCGCGGCAGCTGCGTGGCGCAGCAGAATCAGCGCATCCGCTGGGCCAACATGCCCGAGCCCGATCCAAAGCTGCTTGCAGGCAAGCTGATCTATGTCGACGAACTGCGCTCTGACGGCCATCCCGCCGTCCACGATCTCTTTGCGAAGGTGACGCAGGTCGCACAATTGCAGCGCAAGCGCGGCCCACTCGTGATCGAAACTTACAGCATCGATCTGCTCGAAGGCGCCAAGGGCGACGTGCTGGACCGCTCGCCGCCGCCGGAAGCGCGGTAGCTCTTCCTCGGAACGGCGACGAAGGTTCAGTCGATCATCTCGGCCTTGGTCGTGGCCTGATTTGGCCTGTCTTGGTCGCGCCAGAACCAGACGGTAACGACGCCGGAGCGGCCGCGGACCTGCGTGAGCAGGGGACCCGACAGAACGCCGTCGGGAGCGCCCTGGAAGTCGGCGGCGTCCAGCAGCGTATCGCTGAGCGCGACTCGCGCGCCGTTCTGGACGGCGACCTCCATCAACCGGCTCGCGACGTTGACGGTGTCGCCCGTCGCCGTGATGTGCTGATGGCTTTCGCCGAGGCGGGAGGCCACGATCGGGCCGAAATGCGCGCCGATCTTGAAGCCGAGCTGATCCCTGATCGCAGGCGGCAACGACGCGATCCAGCGTTCGACGCCGCGGTGCAGGTCGATCGCGCATTTTAGCGCGCGTGCGGCGTCGTCGGGCATTGCGCCGGGCAGGCCGAACAGGATCATGGCGCCGTCTCCGAGAAAGCCGCTGATCATGCCGCCGCAATCGACCGCGGTCTTCTCGATCAGTGCGTGAAACGCCTTTAGAATGTCCTGGAGCTCGCTTGGATCGATCCGCTCGCTCAGCGCCGTGAAGCCCGAGAGATCGATGAAGACCACCGCTGCGTCCTGCCGTACGGGCGTCGACAGGAAATTCGGATCGCGCGCCAGCCACTCCTGCACGGCCGGCGCCTGGAATTGCGCGAGCGACCGGCTCTTTGCCGCGAAATATTGCGTGCGGCGGCCTCCCGCCCACAATTGCACGCCGGCAAAGACCGCAACCGGCGGCACTGCTGCGGCGAGCGTGGTCGCGGCGTTCAGCCAGACGCCGTGCGTGAACGCGAACAGATTGAAGCCGGCCCAGGCGATCATCACCGCGGCCGCGGCGACGATGCCGAGCGTGCTGCGCCGCCAGGCGAGCAGGCCCACCAGCAGCATCGGCAACAGGATGGCGATGAGTGCGTCGGCGATGTGGACCTTGCGGTCGCGCACGATGCTGTCGCCGGCGACGAGATGGGTGATCGCGGTGGAGACCACTTCGACGCCCGGCATCAGGGAATCGAACGGCGTCGGGTAGAAATCACCGCCGCCGGCGACCGAGGCGCCGATCACGACGATCCGGTTCTCGATCGCCGCGCGATTGAGCGTGCCGTCGAAGATGCTCTGTGCGCTGACGGTGCGGATGGTCCGGCGCGGGCCGTAATAGGTGATCGGCAGCGCGAAGTCGGTATCGGTCGGCACCGCGCGGTCGCCGAGCATCAGATGGTCCGGCGCGATCGTCAGCGACCTGTCGAGCGCGCGCGCCGCGACCCGCAACGGGAAGGACAGCTCGACCTTGTCGCTGGTCCGGAACAGCATCGGCACCGAGAGCGGCGAGCCCGATTGTCCGGTCGCAACGTTG
Organism: Bradyrhizobium sp. WSM4872; assembly: GCF_055811715.1. Classification (NCBI taxonomy): domain Bacteria; kingdom Pseudomonadati; phylum Pseudomonadota; class Alphaproteobacteria; order Hyphomicrobiales; family Nitrobacteraceae; genus Bradyrhizobium; species Bradyrhizobium sp. WSM4872. Next base: position 430,973 of record NZ_JBVVPT010000002.1, read on the forward strand.
ACGACGCCGACTTCGGCATGATCGGCGAACGCCGGCAAGGGCAGCAGAAAGCGCTCGGCCTGCGGCAGGGCGGCGAGGGGACCTTGGCCGCTGGTCTCCACGGTCTCGCTGGCGGGGAAGATCGCTGCGGCGGCAAGAACCATGGGACCGGTAGCCAGCGTATTTGCCAGCGTGGCGTCGCCGATCGCAGCGCTGCGGTCGACCAGCAGCAGGTCGATCGCGACGACCTTCGGTTTGAACTGCACGATGGTGTCGACGATTCGGGCGAGATCGGCGCGCGGAAGCGGATAGCTGCCGCCGCGCTTCACGACGGTATCGTCGATCGCGACGATGGTGACGAGATCGGGCGGAACCCGTACGCCGCGGACCTGCGTCCGCCAATCCGTCAGCGTCGCCTCGAGGCGATCGAGAAAGCGCAGATGGCCGTTTGCGTGCCCGGCATAGATGCCCGCGCCCCACAGCGCGGTGAGGGCAAGCGCCACCAGGATCTGAATGCGTCGGCTACTCATGTGGTCGTTTTGCAATCTTTTCTATCATCCAAATGCTTTTGTCCGAGCCCTATTGACCCAGCCCCTTACTGGCCAAGTCTTATCGACCAAGTCTCGCCATCAACGCGTCGACGCGCGGCTGGCCCCATGTCTTGACCGTCAACGGGCCTGTCGCTTCCACGTCGACGCCTTCGCCGCGGCCTAATACCACGCCGCGCCCGCCGCTCCTGCGGTTCACGCCGACACGGCCGTCGGCGACGAAGACGGAGGTCTTGGCCTCTGCGACATCGACTGCCCATTTCGTGCCGCGCACCGCGGCGATCGCTTGCGGCGTCAGCACCTTGAAGGGATTGCCGCCGGGCTTCTTGGGCACCTCGACCAGCAGCGCTTTGCTGCTCAACTCCACGGAGTCTATATGTCCGTCGCGGTTGGCGTCCTTAAGTTCAAATCTGGCGCCGTTTTCCGCAACGATGGTGATGCCGTTGTCGCAGCGCCAGGTCTGCGTGCCGGCAGCGGATAGCGATGCCGTGCACCCCGCATTGGCAGGCTGCGCGGCCGCGTACCCCATCCCCAAAGACGACCACAGCAGGACAAAAAACCCCGCGTGTGCGATCCCTCTCATGCCAGCCTCCGTTTGCGTGCCAGGCACAGTTCAAGGCGATGTTGATACGGTACCGTATCACACGCAGAGGCTGCCGAAAAGTGCCGAGATCGGAGCTATTTTCTCAGCACGGGCTTTTCCAGACCGGTGCGATCAAGTTTCGGTCAGGGCGCCCCGTGCGATGCGCGTAAGCGGCGAGCCACGAGAGATGGACGCGGGCTATTGCACACCAGCCTGGCGCAATGATTCCCCGTTAACGTCCGGGTATTGAAGACCACGAAAACGACTTGGTTGGTGCGTTTAGAGAGGCGGCCAAAGACGTTCGCCGACCTCAGCGATCCAGCCGAGAATTATAGTTAACAGGCGCGCCTAAGTCCGTAATCCTGCGGGCTTTTTCCCAAAATGGGACGACCTGAACGGGTTGCCTCACATCCGCCAGAACTTAATCCGCATTTAACTAAAAGTGGCCTTAATGACGCTCCGACCCTCTGCGAGATGCTGTTCCCGGATCGTGACCAGCGGCGCTTCGAAGGGGGACTGAGTGACACTGTTCTGGACGCAAGGCGAATGAGTACGAGTATCGCTGCGCAAGGCATCGCGGCACGAAAGTCCAAAGGATTCTCGAGCACTTCTTATCGGAAGCCTTCCCGGAAAATGACCAGCCAAAACGTGCTTGGCGCCGCCGTGATTGGCTGCCTCGTGCTTGGCGCCGGCTGGACCATCTATAGCAACATCTTTGCCGCCAGCGTCTATCCGACCGTCGGCAGCAGCGGCTACGACGAGCCCGTGATCAAGCGCGCGCCCAGGGTCGCGCTGCGCGAGGCCGGTGAGGCCGTCAAGGAAGCCTTTGCGCTCTTGCCGGACCGGTTGCAGGTGGCTGCTCCGATCTCACGCGAAATGTTCAACGATCGCTTTGCCGCGGCTGCGACCCAAGGCGTGACATCGAATGCGGCCAGCGCCGCGACCGCAACCAAGGTCGCCGAAGCCAAGGACGCGCCGAAACCGAACGTGATCGCGAGGGTCGCGGAAGTCCTGAAGCCAGGTGCCGCCAGGATCGCTGACGCTGCGAAGTCCAAGCGCGGCGCTGACGCGCCGGTGCAGCTGGCCTCGGCAGATCCGGCCGAGATCGTGCCGGCGCCTGAGGCGAAGCCAAAATCGATTGCCGATCGCGCCAAGGCTGCGGTGATGTCGATCACTGGACCGCGTCAGTCGATGGTGGAAAAGCTCTGGGGCAAGCGCGAGCCGTCCGGCGGGCTGCTCGCCTATGCGTCGGCCGACGCCAGCGTGACCGCGTCCATCGCGCCGAGGGAGCAGAACCCCATGCTCGGCGGTTCGGCGCCCTATGAGCGCGACACCGCGGTCTACGACATCTCCGCCAAGGCGGTTTACTTGCCCGACGGCACCAAGCTCGAGGCGCATTCCGGCCTCGGCTCCAACCTCGACGACCCGCGCTCCTCGCGCGTCCGCATGCGCGGCGTGACGCCGCCGCACATCTACACGCTGAAGCCGCGCGAGGCGCTGTTTCACGGGGTGCCTGCGCTGCGCCTGACCCCGATTGGCGGTGAAAGCGCGATCTACGGCCGCGACGGCCTGCTCGCGCACACCTTCATGCTCGGGCCGAATGGCGATTCCAACGGCTGCGTGTCGTTCAAGGATTATTACGCGTTCCTCGACGCCTACCGCAACAAGGGCATCCGCAAACTCGCGGTGCTGGCGCGCGTGGACTAGGCTCAGTCAATTCGAGATCACGCAAAAGGGCCGCTTGCAGCGGCCGTTTTCTGTTTCGCTTCGCGGGTGCGTTTTAGGCCGGCCAGCACTGCCCGCCGCCGTCGATCCGCAGCACCTGGCCGGAAACGAACGCGCCCATGGGACCGGCGAAGAACTCGACGACGCGCGCGACCTCGTCAACGGTCGCGATGCGGTCGAGCGTGCCGATCTCGACCATTCTGTCGGGATCGACTGCGCGCGTTCCGAGAAAGCGGCCGGTGCGGGTATCTCCGGGCGCGATGCAATTGACGGCGATGTCGTAGGGACGGAGCTGGTCGGCCAGGCATCGCGTGTAGTGGGTCACGCCGGCCTTCGACACCGCATAGATCGAGCCCTGGGTACGCCCCTTGAACGCGGCGACGGAGCCAAGCGTGACGATGCGGCCGCGTCGGCGCTCCATCATGCCGCGCGCGACTGCCTGGCATGTGAGGATAGTGGAGAGCAGGTTGCGCTCCAGCACCGCACGAACATCCGCCTCTTTGATGTTCACCGCATCGTTCGGATCGGGCTTGCCGCCGCCGGCCGCGATGTCGCCCCCGGCATTGTGCACGAGAATGTCGATCGGGCCGAGTGCCGCTTCGCTCTCCGCGATGACGCGCGCGATGTCCTCGCCCTTGGTGAGATCGCCGAGCACGCGCTGGCTGCGAACGCCGAATTCCCGTCCGATCTCGGCGGCGACCGCGGTGAGGGTGGTGCCCTCGCCATATTCGGCCGGCCCGTTCTCGCGCATGCCGTGGATGGCGACGTCAGCGCCAAGCGCGGCAAGCTTCTCTGCAAAAGCGCGGCCGAGCCCGCGCCCCGCGCCGGTCACCAGCGCAACTTTGCCCGCCAGAAGCTTGTTGGTGTCATGCGATGTCATGATCTTGTTCCTGTTGTGAACGTCAGTCTGCTGCGAGGTCGAGGCCGATCGCCAACGCCTGCACGAGGCACATTGGTGCGACAAGCGTGCGCAGCGCGGGCTCAGGCATGTCCTGGATCTCGAACACGACGCTCGCGCCCTCGACGATCGGGCTCAAAAGACTGTCGGTGATGGAAATCGTGGGTACGCCCCGCGCGACGAGTTCGGGAAACAGCCGCGCCGTATCCGGATAGTAATTCCGGAAGCTGATCGCGACCAGCGCGTCGTCTGATGTCGCCGCGTGCGACTGCTCGTGAATGCTGCCGCCAAGACCGTCGAGCAGGACGACGCGCCGCCCGAGCTTGCGCAGCACGTAGGCGAGGTGGATCGCAACCGGAAACGAGCCGCCCAGGCCGAGCAGATAGATGTCACGTGCCTTGGCGAGGATCGCGGTTGCGGTGTCGAGTTCGCGCGCATGGACGGATTGGCTGAGCGTGACCAGCGACGATTGCGCTTCGGACACGAAACGCGACAATACCGCGGCCGGTTGGCGGCCGAGCACTGACTTCTCCTGGCTCTTCATGCGGGCGAGGCGCGCCTTGTAGCTTGGCGCGACGCCGGCAACGAGACGGGAGCGGAACACCTGCTGCATCTCGGTGAAGCCGCCGAACCCAAGCGCATGCGCGAAGCGAACGATTGCCGACGGCGGCACCCCTGAGCGCTGCGCCACCTCCGCGACGGTGCCGAGTGCGACATCGGTCGGGTGATCGAGCACGAACTCCGCGATCTGCTGCAACCGGCCGGACAGCGCCCGGTGCCGCTGCGCAATCGCGCCGCGCAGCTCGTCATAACTCATGGCGCCAGCCGCCTTGTTCATCGAGTCGGATCTCCGGATCGGTCACCTGTTTAACGGCATTTCACCGTTTGGATCAAATATTCTACTTTACATACCATATGGAATGAATATTCTAATCTCATAAAGAAGCAAAAGACTTCGAAAACGGGAGGACACGATGAGAGGGCGTCAGATCTCACGGCGAAGCGTTCTGAAGGGCAGCTTGATGGCGAGTGTCATCGGCGGCACCGGCAGCTTCTTTGGGCCGTGGCGGCAGAATCATGCCTGGGCGCAGGGCGCGAAACCGATCAAGCTTGGCTTGACCTGCGATGCCAGCGGTCAATACGGCAACAGCGGCCAGGATGATTTCCGCGGCATCAAGATGGCGATCGACGAGATCAACGCCAAAGGTGGCGTGCTCGGGCGCCAGGTCACGTTCATCACGGCGGACACCGAGACGACGCCAGCCACCGGCAGCCGCGTCGCCGAACGCTTCATCACCCGCGAGGACTGCACCATCCTGATCGGCGCGCTGCATTCGGGCGTCGCCAACGCCATCACGCAGGTCGCCAGCAAAAACGGCGTGATCTACATGAACACCAATTCCTCCGCGCCGAGCGAAGCCGGGGAGAACTGCTCACGCGTGAAATTCGTCTGGGACGGCAACGGCACCAATTTTTCCAAGGCGTCGGTCAAGAACGCGGTGGACTCCATCGGCAAGAACTGGATGCTGCTCACCAACGACTATGTCTGGGGTCACACGACATCCGCCGCGACAAGGACGCAAGTCGAGGCTGCCGGCGGCAAGATCATCGACAATCTGCTGGTGCCGCAGAACACCCGCGACTTCACCGCCTATCTGCTCAAGATCCAGCAGGCCAAGCCCGATGTTGTGGCGACCGCGGTTGGCGGCGACGATATCAAAGCATTGCGCGAGCAGGTGGCGCAGCTCAAGCTCGACGGCAAGCCGGCCTGGATCAACAACCAGCAGGATTGGCCGGACGTGTGGGGCGCGCCCGACAGCCTGTTCGGCGTGTTCGGCACCACCTGGTATCACAAGCTGCCGCTGCCCGGCGTCGCCGAATTCGTCAAGAAGTGGCAGGCCGCCAACAAGGACGGCCCGATCCCGGTGCCGGGCAATGTCTCCTACAACGGCTACATGTCCACGCGCGAGCTGCTCCGCGCGATCGAGCGGGCAGGGTCGACCAACAATGTCAAGATCATCAAGGAGCTCGAGAACCTGAAGGTCTCGGCGACCGACCGCATGCAGCATTTCGACGCCTACATGGATCCGATGACGCACCAGATGCAGCAGACGATCTACCTGGCGCGACGCAACGCCAAGCCGGCCGACAATACCGATCTGTTCGAGATCATCAGCTGGACGGAGCCGAAATCCGCCGCTGACGATGCGGCACCTGGCAAGTGCAAGCTCACGCCCTACGAGCAGGTGCCGACCGTCGACTCCTAGAGACGGCGCGTCACGTCGCAGAACGAGCGGCGCGCATCTCGCGCGCCGCGCACCGGGACCATCAGGGTCCCGGGTGACACACGCCAGTTGCGAGAGCCAAAAATCTTGTTCGACCTTCTTCCGCATCTCCTCAACGGCCTGACGCTCGGCCTGTTGTTCGCGCTGATCGCGCTCGGCTTCATGCTCATCGTCGGGCTGATGGAGCAGATCAATCTCGCGCACGGATCCCTGTTTGCGCTCGGGGCTTATGTCGCCATGCAGCTCACGGGGCCGCGCCCTCCATTGCCAATGGAACTTGCGAAAGCATGGCTCGCGCTGCCGCTCGGCTGGCGCTATGCGGCAACGTTGATCATTGCTCCCGTGATCGTGAGCCTGGTCGGCATGCTGATCGAGCTCTGCATGCGGCGGACTTACGGCAAGGATCCGCTGTACGGGCTGCTCCTGACCTTCGGCGCCGCGATGGTGATCGAGGAGATGATCCGCCTGGTCTGGGGCACGCGCGACTACGTGCTGCAGGTGCCGTCCGCCATCAATGGCGGTTTCCTGTTCGGCGACCTGATCTGGTCGACCTATCGCTTCTACGCGGCAGGCATCGCGGCCGGGATCATCGGCCTGGTCTGGCTGTTCATCGAAAAGACCTCGTTCGGTGCGACGGTCAAGGCCGGCGCGCATGACAGCGAGATCGTCCGCGCGCTCGGCATCAACCTGTCGCGGTTGCGGATGCTGGTGTTCGTGTTCGGCACGATGCTGGCCGCGATCGCGGGCATCATCGTCGCGCCGATCTGGGGCATTCGCCCGCATATGGGGGTCGATGCGGTCATTCCTGCGTTCCTGGTGATCGTGCTCGGTGGCGTCGGCAGCTTTTGGGGTGCGGTCGTGGCGGGTCTCTTGGTCGGACTGTGTGTCGGCCTCGCCGGCGCCTACGCGTCCGAATGGTCGCTGTTGTCGATGTACATCTTGCTCGTTGCCGTCGTGACGTTCCGCGCGCGCGGCCTGTGGGGCAAGAAGAGCGTGCTCGAGGCCTAAAGGGAATGACTGTGGGATCAAAATCTTTACCCGACGCCGCGCGCCTCGTGACGCCGACGATGCTGGTGCTTTGGTTCGTGCTTGCAACGGTGCCGCTCTGGATCACGCGGGTCGGGCTCTACCCTTATCTGGGGATCGAGATCCTGATCTGGTCCCTCTATGCGCTTGCGTTCAACCTGGTGCTGGGCACCGCCGGACTCCCGTCGTTCGGTCATGGTGCCTATTTCGGCGTCGGCGCCTACGCGTTCGGTCTCTGTCAGCTCGAAATCGTTGCCAATCTCTGGATATGTCTGATGGCCGCGGCCGCGGTCGCGGGCCTCGCCGGCGTGCTGGTGGCGCTGTTCATCTCGCACAGGCGCGGCATCTATTATGCCTTCATGACGATTGCCTTCGGCCAGATCTTCTGGACACTGGCGATCAAATCGCACCGGATCACCGGCGGCGAAGACGGCCTTCTCAAGATCAAGCGGTTGCCGGCCGATTTCGGGCTTGTGTCTTTCGATCTCACCGACAATGTCGCGTTCTACTATTTCGTGCTCGCGGTTTTTGCGGTCGGCACCGCCGCATTGTGGCGGCTGGTGAATTCGCCCTATGGCCGCGTGGTCGCTGCGATCAGGCAGAGCGAGGTTCGCGCGAGCCATCTCGGCTATAACGTATGGCTTTACAAGGTCGCGGTCTTTGCCCTGTCGGCCGCCGTCTCGGGTCTTGCCGGCGGACTGTTCGCCATGGCGCAGCTCGCCGCATTCCCCGACGTCATGAGCTTGCATCAATCCGGCTATGTCGTGATGATGACGCTGGTCGGCGGTGGCCTCGTCAGCTTCTGGGGCCCGGTGATTGGCGTATTTCTCTTCCTCACCGCCCGAGACGTGATCGGTGCGCTGACCAATGCCTGGATGCTCTATTTTGGTCTGCTGTTCATCGCGATCGTGCTGTTCCGTCCCGAAGGCATTGCCGGGGCGATCTCCGCTGCCGTGCAGCTGCACTCACTTAGCGCCTTACGGCAGAGGGGTACGTCGGCGATGCGGCTGCTGTTCGGGAGCGGACGATGAACATGATCGAGGCCGCGGCCGTTCATGTCCGCTTCGGCGATCGCGTCGTGCTGGAGAGCGTCGACCTCGCGGTCGCGGAGGGCCAGTTTCACGGTGTGATGGGCCCGAACGGTGCCGGCAAGACCACATTCTTCAATGTCCTCACCGGCCGCGTGAAACCGAATCGTGGTCGAGTCCTTCTCGCCGGCGAGGATGTTACGGGCCTCAGCCCGCACCGCATCGCCGCTAAGGGCATCGCCCGCTCGTTTCAGATCATGACACTGTTCGACGAATTCTCCGCGCGTGACAACGTCATGATGGGCTTGCCCGAGTTTCGCGCCCGCGGCCACGATGTCGCGCACGCCGCGGCGGGCGACAACCGGTTTGGCGCGAAGTCCTCCGAAGCGCTGGCGGCAGTCGGGCTTGTCGACAAAGGCGACATCCGCGCCAAGGACCTGTCTTATGGCGACCGGCGCGCGCTGGAGATCGCGGTCGCCCTGGCGCAGGCACCGCGCGTGCTGTGCCTGGACGAACCGACCTCCGGCCTCGGCTCCGACGGGGTGCAGCGGCTCGCAACCCTGATTGCGCGCCTGAAGGGGCGGCTGACCATCGTCGCCATCGAGCACGATATGGAGTTCCTGTTCTCGTTGGCTGACCGCATCTCGGTCATCCATTGGGGCCAGGTGGTGGCGCGCGGAACGCCACACGAACTGCAGCAGAACGAATGGGTGCGGCGCTCCAATCTCGGAAAGTTCGCATGATCCTCGAAGTGGACGCGATCGATACCTTCTACGGCGAGACCCAGGCGCTGTTCGGCGCTTCGCTCGCCATCGAGCACGCCAAGGTGTTTGCGCTGCTCGGCCCCAACGGCGCCGGCAAGACGACCATGCTCCGCTCGATTCTCGGGCTGACGCGTCCGCGCCGCGGCTCCGTTTGCTTCGACGGTCACGACGTCACGAGCAATCCCACCCACGAGATTGCGCGCGCCGGCATCGGGTGGGTGCCCGACGACCGCCGGCTGTGCCCAACATTGACGGTCGCGCGCAACCTGTCGATCGCGCAAAAGTGCACGCGCTTTCGCCACTGGAGCGTCAAGGAGGCGGCTGCGATCTTCTCACCGCTCGAATATCTCATGGAGCGCGACTGCGAAAACCTGTCGGGCGGCGAAATGCAGATGGTGGCGATCGCCCGCGCACTGGTCGGCTCGCCGGGACTGGTGCTGTTCGACGAGCCGAGCCAGGGACTGGCGCCGAAAATCGTCGGCGACGTGCTTGCGACGATTCTGCGCATGAAGGATGAGGGTATTGCCTCGCTGGTCGTGGAACAAAACGCCGAGATCGCGCTGTCGGTCGCAGACCATGCCGCGGTGATCGATCGCGGCCGGATCGTCTGGACCGGGGAGGCCGCGACCTTGCGGGATGATCGCGGGCTTCGTCAGCGCTTGCTGGGAGTACAATAAGTGCCCGCACCGCTGCTTGTTCTCGACGACGTTCGGAAGGTCTACACAAGGGGCCGCGTGATCCGCCGACCGTCATTCACGCTGCAGGCAAACCTGTCGCTGGACGAGCCTGATATCGTCGGTGTCGTCGGCCCGAATGGCGCAGGCAAGACGACCTTGTTTGAGATGATGACGGGCTCGAATGCGCCGACCTCGGGGCGCGTGCTGGTCGCGGGCACCGATATCCATGGCGTCAAATATCGCGAGCGCGACCGGCTCGCGATCCACTATCACCAGTCCTATCAGGTCAGGCGGTTCCGCAAGCGCATTCCCTCCGCCTTCCTGGCGCCTTCGCCGACCCGGACGCCGCTGGTTCACCTGTTCGATGAACCGCAGTTCAATCTGCAGGACGGCTATATCGGCTTCATGCTCGATTTCTTCCGCAAGCTGCGCGACGAGGGGCGGCTGGTCGTGCTCTGCATGCACCCGACGGCCGCCTGGCACCTCGACATCCTCGCCGAGATCGCCGGGCGATTCCTGTTCGTGGCCGGCGGCGGGGTAACACCCGTGGCGAATTTCGGCGCGCTCGTCGCAGATCCGCGCTGTCGCGCTTATCTCGGGCCGGAAATGACAAAGGCGGCGGACGCGATTTGTCACGGTGCCGTTCACAGCTCGACCTAAAGGAGAATCCGTTGGCCTATTCGAACACCCAGCTTTTCATTGGCGGCAAATGGCGACCGGCCCATTCGGGCAAGGTGATCGAGGTGCGCAATCCCGCGACCGAAGAAGTGATCGGCACCGTCGCCCATGCCGGACGGTCCGACCTCGACGAGGCACTCGCCGCAGCCAGTGCGGGCTTCAAGATCTGGCGAAACGTCGCTCCCTTCGAGCGCTGCCGGATCATGCGCAAGGCCGCCGCGATCATGCGCGAGCGCAATGACGAGATCGCGCCGCTGCTCACGATGGAGCAGGGCAAGACTCTTGGCGAGGCCAAGATGGAGGCGATGGCCGCCGCCGACGTGATCGAGTGGTTTGCGGAAGAAGCCAAACGCGCCTATGGCCGGTTGATCCCCGCGCGCGGTCCGGGCATCTACCAGCTCGCGATCAAGGAGCCGGTCGGCCCGGTCGCGGCGTTCACGCCCTGGAATTTTCCGATCAATCAGGTCGTGCGCAAGCTTTCCGCCGCACTCGGCGCCGGCTGTTCGATCATCGTCAAGGCCCCGGAGGAGACGCCGGCCTCGCCCGCACAACTGATCCGCGCGTTTGCGGATGCCGGCGTGCCCGATGGCGTCATCAACCTGGTCTACGGTGTACCTGCCGAGATCTCCGAATATCTCATTCCGCATCCGGTGATCCGCAAGATTTCGTTCACCGGCTCGACCCATGTCGGCAAGCAGCTCAATGCGCTCGCGGGCCTGCACATGAAGCGTGCCACCATGGAGCTCGGCGGTCATGCGCCGGCGATCGTTTTCAAGGACGCCGACGTCGCATCGGCGGCCAAGATTCTGGCGGCAGCAAAATATCGCAATGCCGGTCAGGTTTGCATCTCGCCGACGCGGATGCTGGTGCAGGATGACGTGTTCCGTGAATTCGTCGACACCTTTGTCGACAGCGCCAAGGCGTTCAAGGTCGGCAACGGCCTCGATCCTGACTCCAAAATGGGCTCGCTCGCCAACCCGCGCCGCGTCACCGCCATCGAGGGCATGGTGCAGGATGCCGTCGGCAAAGGCGCAAAGCTCGAGACCGGCGGCAAGCGCGTCGGCAACAAGGGCCATTTCTTCCAGCCGACCGTGGTGAGCGACGTGCCGAAGGATGCACGCGCCATGAACGAGGAGCCGTTCGGCCCCCTCGCGCTGATCTCGCGCTTCTCATCCTTCGACGAGGTGGTCGAGGAGGCCAACCGGCTGCCTTTTGGGCTGGCGTCCTACGCCTTCACCAGCTCGGCCAAGACGGCGGCCGCGATCGGTTCGGCGATCGAAGCCGGCATGATGTCGATCAACAGTTTTGGTCTCGCGCTGCCCGAAGTGCCGTTCGGCGGCATCAAGGATTCCGGCTACGGCTCGGAAGGTGGTACCGAGGCGATGGAGGGTTACTTCAACACCAAGTTCATCAGCCAGACCGGCGTGTGAACGCTGGACGATTCACGATCAGCGTTTGACGAAGACCAGCCCGCAGGCGCGTGCCTCGTTGCGCTTGCCGGTGCCGCGGGTGCGATCGAACTGCGCATCCACCGTAAAGGCGTAGGGCGAGCCGGGCGCGAGGTTGTTGAGAGTGTAGGTGCTCGCCCCCGTCGTTCCGCGCGCGCTCAAAGTCGTCTTGCCGTCCGCGGGGATCTGGCCATCGATCTCCAGGCGGTTGACGGCGCCCTGGCTCTGGGCGTCGGCATGAAAGACGCCGTTCGCAACCGTGGCCGACAGGGCCCGGGTGAAGCCCTGCGCCTTGCCGGTCGGCGGGCAGTTCAACGTCACGTCCCAATTGCCGTCGAAGTCCTTGGTGCTACGGGGATTGCCGGTTGCCGGCGCGAGCGCCACCTTCTGCTTCAGGCCTTCAATTCGGGCCTTGGCAAGCGTGGCGAAGATGCAATTCGGAAATCTCGTGAGATGGTCCTCGTAGGCACCAAGCGTGCCGATGCCGTCCGCGGCCTTCCAGTGCGCTTCTGCCGCCGCGCAAGGGTCGGCCCGGGGGGCGGCTTGCGGCGCCGCTGGTGTCACCGTGACCGACACCGGTCCGTTCAGATAGAACTTGCCGATGATCGACAGCGACAGCTCCGGCAACTGGGTCTTGCCGCTACTGTCGTAGACGTCGCTGCTGATGTCGCGAAAGACCTCGCCGATCTCCTGCGGCTCCTCGATGTGCTTCAGGAACGCCGTCGTATAGGGGCTGTTGCGGCCGTTGCCATCAGCCGCCGTCTGCCCGGACTGGGTTGAGAACGACACGATCGTGCCGCGCGGTGCTTCGACTTTGGACAGGCCCCGCCCGATCGAGGCGGCGCGCGTCATGCCGGCGGAGCGTTTCAAGGTTTCGGCCAGCGGATTGTCGCGGCAGGAATCGAGAATGAGGATGCGCAGGTTCTTGGCCTGCTGCAGATCGTTCACGATGTCGTCGACACGCACGAAGCGCTTCAGGTCGGCTTCGTCGCTCAGCACGGCGTCGACGGGCATCAGATAGTTCACGCCGTTGTACTGCATCGCATGGCCGCTGTAGTAAAACATGGCGACGTCGGCTTTGCTCGCGGCGCGCGCGAAGCGGATGGTCAGGTCTTGCATGTCGGCCTGGCGCAGGTCGATGCCCTGGAGCACCTCGAAGCCGCTGCGCTTGAGCGAGGTGGCGACGTCTTCGGCGTCGTGAGACGGATTGGGAAGCTGCGCCGTACTGGCATAGGCGCCGTTGCCGATCACCAGCGCGACGCGCGTTTCCGCCGATGCAGGCGCAAGGGAAAGCCAGCAGGCCAGGAGGGCGAGGCAAAGTCCGGCCGGGCAAAATCTGGAAAGAGCACGCATGAATGCCTTCCAAGGAAATGTCGAAAAATATCCCTCCAGATTAGCGCATGCCGCGCCGACATCAATGCCCTGCCAGAGAAAACACTCGGGTTTCGCGGCCGTGACATCCTGTCACGCTGGGCTCGCCGCCATCGTCTTGCGCACGGCCATTTCGGTCGCAATCGCGTCCCGCACGGCCGGTCGCGCCTGCATGCGCGCGAGATAGGCCGACAACGACGGCCATTGGCCGATGTCGACGCCCGCGGGACGGAGCAGCAGCAAAGCCCAGGTGAGGTGGGCATCCGCCACGGTGAAGCCGTTGCCGATGAGGAATTCGCGGTCCGCCAGATGCGTGGCAGGCAGCGACAATGTCTGCGCGATCCTTGCACGCGGCTTGGCGAGCGAGGCGTCGTCCTTGTACCAGAAGGTTGGAAACAGGAACGCCTTGTGGATCTCGGCCCCGATGAAGCTCAGCCATTCCTGGAGCCGATAGCGGTCGGGATCTCCGAACGCGGGTGCAAGGCCTGCCTCAGGCTTCAGATCGGCGATGTATTGCAGCACCGCCGCGCTTTCGGTCAACCGTTCGCCATTCTCCAGCACCAGGACCGGCACCGCACCCTTCGGCGAAATTCCGCGAAAATCGCTGTGGTCGTCGACGACCTGCTTGGTCTGGAGATGGACTGGATGATAGCGCGCGTCGAGGCCCGCTTCCATCAGCGCGATGCGGCTCGCAAGCGAGCAGGCCATCGGGGAGAAATAGAGTTGCAGCATCGCCCACGCTCCTTCAGGTCAGCGCCTCGGTTTGCGCGATGATCGCAAACCGGTCCGACAATTCGGCCAGGGCGACCTCGTGAATGGTCCCTGCCGAGAGCGCTCCGCCGCGGCCGTCGGGAAGATCGCGTGTGGCACAGGCATCGGCTGCGATCGTCGTGCGCAGGCCGAGGTCGAGCGCGGCGCGGGCGCTCGAGCTGATGCACATATGGGTCATGAAACCGGCCAGCACGATGTTCGTGCGTCCGGTTGCGGCCAGCCGAACCTGCAGGTCGGTGCCGGCAAAAGCGTTCGGCAGCGCCTTTTCGATCACGGCTTCGCCGGCGAGCGGCGCCACGTTCCTGACGATCGCGCCGCGCGCGGCGTCGCGGTCGAACAGGCTGCCGGCACGTCCCTTGTGCGCGATATGGAAGATCGCCGCGCCGCTCGCCCTCGCGCGGGCGAGCAGGCGCGCGGCGGCGGCAATCGCGGGCTCCGCATCCGGCAAGGCGAGCGGGCCGGCGCAATATTCGTTCTGGATGTCGATCAGGACGAGGCAGCAATCGGCGAGCCTGGCCGGAGTGAGATCGGCGCCGGACAATTCAAGCAGGGTTTTTGGGGCGGTCATGCGGGGCAGGCCTTCCTGGGGAATATCGGATGGCGCGACAGTAGCGCGGCGATGGCCTGCCAATGCGCAGGACTATTGCAGCATATGGCTGCAAATTTGCAGGAGCCCGCCGTGCCTGCTAGGCTCATCGCCATGAACTGGGACGATCTGCGCATCATCGCCGCGGTGAGGGACGAGGGCACCTATGCCGCCGCCAGCGCACGGCTGCGCATCGACGAGACCACCGTCGGCCGCAGGCTCGCGCGCATCCAGCGCGATCTCGGCGTGCCGCTTTTCGATGCGGTGGACGGCCAGCGCCGGCCGACGCGGAATTGCGAGGCGGTGCTGGCGCATGTCGAGGCGATGGCCGCACATGCCGCCGAGATCGGTCGCGTCGGCGAGAGTCTGGCAGGCCCGGTGGGACGTCTGCGTATCGCCTCCACCAACACGGTCGCCGAGGAGGTTCTGTCGCCGCGCGCGAGCGACTTCCTGCGCGCCAATCCCGGCCTGACGCTGCAATTCCTCACCTCGAGCGAGAACGTCAAGTTCTCGCGCTGGGAAGCCGATCTCGCGATCCGGCTGCGCAAGCCCGACAAGGGCGACTTCGCGATCTCCAGGCTCGGTGACATCCGCCTGTATTATTTCGAGCCTGTGACGACCGAGGGTGAGCCGGTGCTGTGCGCCTATCCGGACGAACTCGGTGCCATTCCCGAGATGCAATTCCTGCGCACGAAGAAAGCCCGCGCGCGTTGCGTCACTGACAACGTTCGCGTCATCCATAACCTGATCCGGGCGCATCAGGCCGCCGGCGTGTTGCCGGAGCAGGTCTGCGCGGACTTGCTCGGCGATCGCCGCCTGCGCGCCACACTGCTGCCTGGGCGCCGCGACGTCTGGCTGCTGGTGCAGAACCATCTCAAGCGGGATCCGGCGACGCGGCTCACCATCGAGTGGATCCGCCGCTGCTTCAGCGATCTCGCGCGCGGCTGATTGCGGCGTGAACGCGATCCGTGCGCGGCGCGACCAAGTTATGGGATTGCGCGCCCGCGAAGGTTGCGTAATCTCGCAGCGACGACGGGCTTGATCAGGGCAGGCGCATGACCACTCTTCAGGAAACCATCCACCCGCAGGCCAAAGTGCGGGAATGGAAGGCGATCGTCATCCTGATCCTTCTGATCCCGGTGCTGTGGTCACCGCCGTTCCTGTTTCGCATCTTCCTGTTCCAGCCGTTCAACATCCCGTCCGGCTCGATGACGCCGACGCTGGTCGTCGGCGACTACGTCTTCGCCGCAAAATATGCCTATGGCTATGGCCGCTATTCGCTTCCTTTCGCGCCGTCATGGATCTCCGGGCGTGTCCGGGCCACTGAGCCCGAGTATGGCGACGTCGTCGTGTTCCGGACGCCAAAGGACACCTCGGTCGACTACGTCAAGCGCGTGGTCGGGCTGCCCGGTGATCGCATCCAGATGCGGCAGGGCCAACTTATCCTCAACGACCGCCCGGTGACGCGCGTTGCCCTGAAGGCGGTGGTTGCCGGCTCCACCTGCGGCGCGGATGACGGCGCGAAGGCCAAGCGCTGGCGCGAGACGCTGCCGAACGGCGCCTCCTACGTCACGCAGGACTGCGTCGACAACGGCTACTACGACAACACCGACGTCTACACCGTGCCGCCGGGCCACTTCTTCGTGCTCGGCGACAATCGCGACAACTCGAGCGACAGCCGCGTGATGTCGTCGATCGGATTCGTGCCGATGGACAATCTGGTCGGCAAGGTGACGCGGATATTCTGGTCGCTCGACCAAGAGGGCGAACCACACATGGAGCGGCTGGGGAAGGTGTGGTGAGGCCCACGGTCATTCCGGGGCGCGCCCACTTCGGCGCGAGCCCGGAATCCATTGATCCACGATCTCAGGTCGCAATTTGCGGATACAGATCAATCCACTCGGGATTTTGTTCTTCGATAAGCCGAATTTTCCACTCCCGCCGCCACTTCTTCAACTTCTTCTCGCGTTCGATGGCGGTGATGGGGTCATCATAAATCTCGAACCATACCAGCCTATCGATGGCGTACCGCTTGCTGAAGCCCGCCACGACCTTGCTCTTATGCTCGTGAATGCGGCGGACAATGTCGTTCGTCACGCCGATGTAGAGCGTGCCGTATTTCTGGCTGGCGAGGAGGTAGACGTAGTAGGTCATGAGCAAGTGGCGAAATGGATTCCGGGCTCGGCGCTTTGCGCCGCCCCGGAAAGACCAATCTACCACTTTGACGTGTAACATCAAAAAACAAAAACCCCGGCATCGCTGCCGGGGTTTCGCATTTTGTCGTTTGCCGGAATGGCTGGATCAGAAGTCCATGCCGCCCATGCCGCCGCCCGGGGGCATCGCCGGACCGGCGCCGCCCTTCTTGGGCAGCTCGGCGACCATGGCTTCCGTGGTGATCAAGAGAGCCGCAACCGAGGCTGCGTTCTGGATCGCGGTACGGACCACCTTGGTCGGGTCGATGATACCCTTCTTGACGAGGTCGACATATTCGCCGGTTTGGGAGTCGAAGCCGTAGGCGTACGACTTGTTCTCGAGGACCTTGCCGACGATCACGGAGCCGTCTTCACCGGCGTTGATCGCGATCTGGCGAGCGGGCGCGGAGAGCGCCTTGCGCACGATCTCGACGCCGGTCTTCTGGTCGTCGTTCTTGGTGCGCAGGCCCTTGAGCTGCTCGGAGGCACGGAGCAGGGCGACGCCGCCGCCCGGGACGATGCCTTCTTCCACAGCCGCGCGGGTCGCATGCATCGCGTCATCAACGCGATCCTTGCGCTCCTTCACCTCGACCTCGGTCGCGCCGCCGACGCGGATCACCGCGACGCCGCCAGCGAGCTTGGCAAGACGCTCCTGGAGCTTCTCTCGGTCGTAGTCCGAGGTGGTCTCCTCGATCTGCGCCTTGATCTGCGCCACGCGCGCTTCGATGTCGGCCTTCT
Source organism: Bradyrhizobium sp. WSM4872 (assembly GCF_055811715.1). Lineage (NCBI taxonomy): Bacteria > Pseudomonadati > Pseudomonadota > Alphaproteobacteria > Hyphomicrobiales > Nitrobacteraceae > Bradyrhizobium > Bradyrhizobium sp. WSM4872. Next base: position 448,270 of record NZ_JBVVPT010000002.1, read on the forward strand.
TGCCGGCGCCGTTGACGATCGTGGTGTTCTCCTTGTCGATCATCACCTTCTTGGCGCGACCGAGCATGTTGAGCGTGACGTTCTCGAGCTTGATGCCGAGATCTTCCGAGATCGCCTGGCCGCCGGTCAGGATCGCGATGTCCTGCAGCATGGCCTTGCGGCGATCGCCGAAGCCCGGAGCCTTGACGGCCGCGACCTTCAGACCGCCACGGAGACGGTTCACGACCAGGGTCGCAAGCGCTTCGCCTTCGACGTCCTCGGCGACGATGACCAGCGGCTTGCCGGTCTGCACCACGGCCTCGAGCAGCGGCAGCAGCTCGTTCAGCGAGGAGAGCTTCTTCTCGTTGATCAGGATGTAGGCGTCGTCCATCTCAACGCGCATCTTGTCGGCGTTGGTGACGAAGTAGGGCGAGATGTAGCCGCGGTCGAACTGCATGCCCTCGACGACGTCGAGCTCGGTCTCGAGCGACTTGGCTTCCTCGACGGTGATGACACCCTCGTTGCCGACCTTCTTCATGGCGTCGGCGAGGAACTTGCCGATCTCCGCGTCACCGTTGGCCGAGATGGTGCCGACTTGGGCGATCTCGTCGTTCGACGTGACCTTCTTGGAGTTCTTGACGAGGTCCGCAACGACGGCTTCGACCGCGAGGTCGATACCGCGCTTCAGATCCATCGGGTTCATGCCGGCGGCAACCGACTTGGCGCCTTCGCGCACGATCGCCTGGGCCAGCACGGTGGCGGTGGTGGTGCCGTCGCCGGCCGCGTCAGCGGACTTGGAAGCGACTTCGCGCACCATCTGCGCGCCCATGTTCTCGAACTTGTCCTCGAGCTCGATCTCCTTGGCGACGGTGACGCCGTCCTTGGTGATGCGGGGAGCGCCGAACGACTTGTCGAGCACGACGTTGCGGCCCTTCGGACCGAGCGTGACCTTCACCGCGTTGGCGAGGATGTCGACGCCGCGAAGCATCTTGTCGCGCGCATCGACGGAGAATTTGACTTCTTTAGCTGCCATCTGGATTTTTTCCTTAGGTGTTTAACTGGATAAGAGAGGGGCTCTTAGGCCGCCTTCTTCTTGGAAGCGGGGACGTCGAGGACGCCCATGATGTCGCTTTCCTTCATGATCAGCAGGTCGACGTTGTCGATCTTGACCTCGGTGCCGGACCACTTGCCGAACAGCACGCGGTCGCCGACCTTCAGGTCGATCGGGATCAGCTTGCCAGCTTCGTCTCGGCCACCCGGGCCCACGGCGACGATCTCGCCCTGCGAGGGCTTTTCCTTGGCCGTGTCGGGAATGATGATGCCGCCAGCGGTCTTCTCTTCTGCGTCGATGCGCTTGACCACGACGCGGTCGTGAAGCGGACGGAAATTCATGCAGTTCTCCTAAGCTTTTGCACGAGTTGGGAATTTTGGATTGTTAGCAGTCTGTGCCGGCGAGTGCTAGCACAGGCACAGCTGAGATAAGGCAGGATTTTGGCGGGAGCAAGGGCTTGTAGCAGAAAAATAGCACTCGGAAGCGCCGCCTGCCAAAATCTCTTCCCATCGTTAATCGCGCTCGGCGCCCGTATTAGCACGGAGCTGCATCTGCTGCTAACGCATTGAATTTCAACAGCTTGTTAAACTTTTGGGCTTGAGATGGATTGTCAGTTTGCGTCACATTTCACTCATGTGAGCGCATCTCCACCGGGTGGCTCGTAGGGCGCGTACCGGAAAGCCATCCCTTGAATATGCGCTCCTGCAAAGGAGGTTGGCATGGTCTCGCGAGTTGGGGTTGTTTCCGACGACTTCCGGAAACAGGTGCTGGGTTACGGGCTGACGACGGCCGAAATTCTCTACCGGATGCCGGATCATCGCTCGCTGCTCCAGACCTATGTCTGGCAGAACTACGACATGTTTCCGAAATTTCCGGCGCTGACGGATTTCCTGGCGTTCTGGCAGAAGAAGCTCGACGGTCCGCTATTCTCGGTCACGGTCGCGCATTCCAAGCTGATCAAGCCGGCCGAGTTGCGGGCGGTGGACGGCGTGTTCCGGCTGCATTGAAGGCGAGCGCGGTGCTGTAGGGTGGGTTAGCGTCAGCGTAACCCTGCATGCTGCAACGGTTGCGGAAAGAAGTGGGTACGTTAGCGCTAACCCACCCTGCGATTTCGCATTCTGTGCTAGCCTCTCCCCATAACGACAGGGGAGACCGCCCATGGCCAAGAAAGCAAAATCGCGTAGCGCATCGCAGGCGGCGGTGAAGAAGCGAAGCGGGGCCAAACCCGCCGCACGGTCCTCGGCGCGCAAGGCGGTGAAGGTGAAAGCCCCCACGACAACGGCAAAGTCATCCGTCAAGAAACCGGCGCGTCCCAAGCAGCGCATCGCCATCAGCCATCACCGCGAGGAAGACTTCAAGGCCGACGGCCTGCGCACCTACGCGAAGTATCGCGATCTCGGCATCGCCGCCGCGAGCCACGGGCTCGCGCAGGCGCACGTGATCCGGCTGCAAGGCCCCTGCAATCCGGACGAGGTGTCGAAGCTGCACTTCCACGACGTCGAATTCCAGATGGTCTACGTGCTCAAGGGCTGGGTGAAGACCTATATGGACGGAGAGGGCGAGACGCTGATGAAAGAAGGCAGCGCCTGGACCCAACCGCCGAAGATCAAGCACATGATCCTGGACTATTCGGACGACGTCGAGCTGCTGGAGGTGATCCTGCCGGCGGAGTTCAGGACAGTAGAGTTGAAGGCGTAGGCGAAGCGGAGATCAGCCACCGCCGTGGCAATAGCGTTTCCACATCGCGCGATAGGCATCGTCAACCGCTTGCGCGTATGAGACGGGGTTGCCGGCGGCCGCAGCCCTGATCTGTCCGGGCAGTTCGCCGCGCAACTTATCGAGGTCGCCGATCTGGGCCCCACGGCTGGCTGCGATCTCGACATAGGCCTCATCGCTTTCCGCGACCCAGTCCGGCAGGCCCAGCGCGGCGAGGATGGAGCCGGCAGCACGGCTCGGCAGACTGTGACCGAGCTTCGCCACTACCGGCACGCCCATCTGCAAGGCTTCCCAAGTGCTGACGCCGCCATTCTGCGGGAATGGGTCGAGGCCAATATCGACGCGATTGAACGCTGCCAGATGTTCGTCTCGCGACGTGGCTCCGAGCAGATCGACGCGTTCGGCCGGCAACCGGCAAGCCGCAAACCGCGCCAGCAGATTGTCGCGGACCAGCTGAGCGTCCAGCGCAGTATCCTTGATCAGCAGTCGCGAACCCGGCACCCGCTCGAGAATCCTGGACCAGACTCCCACCGCCTCGTTCGAAATCTTGCTGATGCGGTTGAAGACACCGAATGTGATGAAGCCGTTCGCAATCGCCGGCGTCGGCGCCCGCGCAATCCCGGCCGGCAGCGGCGCCAGCGTCACAAAGCACGGCAGGTCGACGATGGTCTCTGCAAACAGATGCCGAACCGCGACAGGAATCGCGACCGGGTCCGAGAACAGATAATCGATCGTTGGCAGCCCGGTGCCGGTGCCGTGGCCCCAGCCATGCACCTGAACTGGTGCCGGCTTGCGCGCAAACACACCGAGGCGGTTTCCGCTGGTATGGCCGGACAGATCGATCAGGATATCGACGCCATCGGCGCGGATCTGGGCGGCGAGGCGATCATCGGACCATTGCGAAGCGTCGCGCCAGCGATCGGCGATCCCCTGAAATTCGCGGGTCGTTGCATCCGTTTTCGGTGAACACGCGTAACACACGATCTCGAACTGTGCCCGATCATGGTGCTGCAGGACCGGCTTGAAAATGAACGCCGCCGAATGTGTGTGAAAATCCGAAGAGACATAACCCAGCACCAGACGGCGATCCGGATCGCGGCTGTTCTCATGCGGCCCCGCCGTTGCTGAAGCGATCTTCGCACCGATCTGCTCCCACCATAAACGCCGCGCTTGCTGATGCTGCGCAACGCTGGCGTCGGCCATGAAATCGAGGGTGAATATCTTGCTGGAGATCGTGCTCTGATCAGGCTCGATGTCGAGAGCTCTGTCGAAACTGGCGAGGGCTTCGTCGACCCGGCCAAGTGCCGCGAGGCATTGGCCGAGCAGGCTGTGGGCCTGAGAGAAGCCCGGATCGATCGCGAGAGCCTTCTCGCAATCGGACAATGCTTCGGCAACTTGCCGGGTCAGGAGCAAGATACTGGCCCGCCTGAGCCACCCATTCGCGTCGCCGGGTGCAAGCTCGATTGCTCGATTGCAATCCGCCATGGCTTCGTCAAATCGCTGAAGCTCCCGCAATGCAACGGCGCGGGTCGACAGCGCCGAGGCATAGTCGGGCTTGATCGATAGCGCGCGGTTTAAGCTCGCGATGGCCTCGTCGTAGGCGCGCACACGGCAGAGCGCCCAACCCCGGCCGTTATGGGCTTCGGAAAGTCCTCCGTCGATTGCGAGCGCCTTGTCGTAGCTATCGAGGGCGTCCTGGTAAAGTTCAAGGGCCGCGCTCGCGTTGCCGAGATTGGACAGGGCCAAGGCGTAATTGGGTCGCAAGGCGAGGGCTTTTCGATAGCTCTCGCGGGCCTCATTGTGACGTTTTAGCCCGTTGAGCGCGACACCCAGGCTCATATGAGCTTCGGCAGATCGCGGATCCACGGCGACCGCTCGGCTCAGCAGAACCTGGGCTTGCTGATAGTTTTTGGCTTCAGACTCCAAAGCGCCCAGCAAATGCAGCGCGATGAATTGATTGGGCGCGAGCTCCAGGAGTTCGCGATAGGCCGTCTTGGCCTCGGGGAGAAGTCCCGCCTTGTGCAGCTGGAGGGCGCGCGCGAGCAACGGCGTCACCTCGGCTTTTTGCCGTTTCTGAAGCCGGGCATTTTGAAATGCCCGCTGGCCTGCGCTGTTGCTCATGAATCAAGTCCACCCGAATCTCCTGAAGAGATTAACATGGAAGGATTGTCGCGATTGCGCTGCGCTCCCTCGGAGCTCCGGGGGCGCCAGCCTCACACAAGCTTGGTGGCGGATCGCCCCGCTACCGCTCGAGATAGCCCAGTTCCGCGCTCATGACCTTGCGAGCATATTCGCTGAAGGCATCGATCAACCGGGCGCGCGCGGCATAAGGTGGATAGAGCAGTGCGATCGTAACGGGGACAGCCGGGTTGAACGGGCGCGTGACCAGAGCCGCGCCAGAGCTTTCGTCATGCGCGGCAATCGGGTTGATAATGCTGATGCCGAGGCCCGCGGCGACCAGGGCACAGACCGATGCGCCGAGATCGGTCTCAGCAACGATGCGGCGCGTGACGCTGGCCTGCGCGAAGATCGTATCGATGCGATCGTAGAGTGGACTCCCCGTGGCGAAGGAGATGAAGGCCTCGTCGGCGAAATCGGCAGGGCGTAGCGTTTTCTTCTGCGCAAGACGATGCGCCTTCGGCATGATCGCGACGCAACGGGTCTTGAGCACCGGCTCGACATGCACCCCCGCAACCTCGCCGTAGAGCATTGCCAATGCGGTGTCGCAAAGCCCGGAACTGACCCAGTCGTGCACGGCACTCGCCGTGCCGGATCGGATCGAGATCATCACATGCGGATAGTCCACCTTGAAGCGAGCCGCGATGCGTGTCAGCAGCCCGCCGGCCAGGCGCGGCATCGCCGCAACGCTTAACCGACCCATGCCGAACGAGCGGATGCTGGCTGCGCTGGCCTCCAGTCCCGCCAGGCCGATGAAAGTCTTCTCGACCTCCTGGAAAAAGCGCGATCCGTCCACCGTCGGGCGGAGGCGGCCGCCACTGCGATCGAACAGGGGGAATTGTGTGATCGCTTCCAGCTGTCCGATCAGGCGGCTGATCTGGGGTTGCGAGGTATGCATGCGCTGAGCCGCCTGCGTCATCGATCCCGTCACGAAGACCGCCCGAAAAGCCTCCACATGCTTCAGGCCCATGCGTCTGGTGGCCATATCAAATCCGTATAGGAGAGTATGAAACTGGAATTTCATCAGATCGGGCTTTTGGACGATAGTCCAGAGCACGGAGCTGTTCGCACGGAGCCGTCCTGGGGTTGCTCACCCGCCCCGTGGACGGCGTCACAGGCATTCGCGACAAGAGGGGACATATGAAAGCGACGATGATCAAGGCACTGGCCGCGGCGACCGTCGCTGGTGTTCTTCTTTCCAGCGAGGCCATGGCCCAGGGTGCGGGCAGGCTGGACAAGATCCGTGAGAGCGGCTCGATCACATTGGGGTATCCCGAGACCTCGGTGCCCTTCGCCTATCTCGACGGCAACCAGAAGCCGATCGGTTACACCGTGGAAATCTGTGAACAGGTGGTGCAGGCGATCAAGACGGCCCTCAAGCTTCCCAAGCTCGAGGTTCGCTACAACCCCATAACCTCAGCGACACGTATTCAGCTGCTCGCCAACGGCACGATCGATCTCGAATGCGGCAACACGACCAATAATGTCGAGCGGCATAAACTTGTTGCCTTCGCTCCCACCACCTTCGTTGCGCAGGTCGTCCTTGTCGCGCGCAAGGATGGCGGGGTCGATGTCAACGACCCGGCTTCGTTTCGCGGCAAGGCCATCGCCGCCCAGGCCGGCGGCCAGACTTTCAAGGTGATTACGCTGATCAACGCCAAGGACAATCTCGGCATCACGGTGGTGCCGGCGAAGGACACCGCCGAAACCTTCTTGTTGGTGTCGACGGGCCGGGTGGCCGGTACTGCCAACGATGACGGTCTCGCCTTTGCCACGGTCGCCTCGTCCAGAACGCCCGATGAATTCCTGATCGGCAGCAAGAGTCTCGAGACGGCGCCCTATGGTATCGTCCAACCCAAGGATGATCCTGCTTTCAAGAAGATGGTCGACGATGCCGTGATCGACCTGATGAAGAGCGGGCAGGTTGCGGCGCTCTACGACAAATATTTCAATTCACCGATCCCGCCGCATGGCCTCAACCTGAAATTCCCGATGAGCGCCGCCCTCAAGCGAGCGCTGGCCAACCCGACCGATTCCGGCGACCCGGCAGTCTACGAATGACGCGACAAGCGCTCTAGAGGTCTCGCAATGGCACATCAACACGGTTCAAGTCCGGCGGGCGCCGGGTTGCCACCCATCGACCTGCGCAGCGATACCGTCACCAAGCCGACCGAGGCGATGTATGCCCGCATGGCCTCGGCGCCGCTCGGCGATGACGGGCTGGACGGTGACCCCACGGTGCAGGAGCTGGAGGCCGTCGCAGCTGCGGCGTTGGGCAAGGACGCCGGCCTGTTTGTGCCGAGCTGTACCATGGCCAATCTGCTGGCGACGCTGGCGCAGTCGCAACGCAGCGAACAGATCGTGCTGGAATCGAACGCCCATATGTACACCTCGGAACGAGGGGCGGCGACGTTTACGGGGCAGTTCTACCTCGCAATTTCAGGCACCGCCGGCGCAATGGACCTGAACTTGCTGGAGGATGCCCTGCAGGGCGAAGGGCTCAAGCTCGGGACCGCTCTTGTCGCAATGGAAACCTCACACAACAACGCGAGCGGCGCCGTATTGCCGCTGGATCATATGCAGGCCGTGCACGCCATGGCCTCGGCCCGCGGTGTCCCGGTGCATCTCGACGGCGCGCGGCTGTTCAACGCCGCCGTCGCCCTTGAAACGGCGCCGGCCGAAATTGCGAGACATTGCGACACGGTTTCTCTGTGTTTTTCGAAGGGCCTGAGCGCACCCGCCGGTGCCGTGCTCGCCGGGCCACGCGCAGTGATCGACAGCAGCCGCAGGTTTCGCCGCATGCTGGGAGGCACGCAGCGCCAGATCGGCGTCCTGGCCGCGGCCGGCCTGGAGGCGGTTCAGGTCATGGGGCCGCGTCTGGCGGAGGATCACCGGCGCGCGCGAGTCCTGAGTGATGCGCTCAACGGGATGCATCCAAAGCTCAGCGCGACAATCCCGCAGACGAATATCGTGCAGGTCGATGTTTCTCTCTCCGGGCGCGACAGCGCCGTGTGGTCGGGGGCTCTCGAAAGGGCGGGCCTGAGGGCGAGGCCTTGGGGCAAGCATCGCTTGCGTTGTGTGACCCATCGCCATATCGATGATGCGGATATTGATCGCGCGGTCAGGGCATTTCGCACCGTGGCTGCGGCTTTGGTTTAGAGCATCCGCCGGTGTGACATGGGTCCTTCGTCGCCGGGATGGAGAAGAGGCTGAGCAAGAACTCTCGCGCGCGCGAACCCCAACCTCCGCGCTCTATCCGAGCTAATGACGTGGGGTCTCACGTTGCCTCGTGCGTTTGTAGCAGCGGGTTCGTTAGCTAGCGTCGCCCGCATTTTATCGGCCATTGCCTCAATTTGATTGTCGGTATACAGGTTGCAATTATAGATAGTATTGGGTTTTGAGATGCCGGATCAGGCCGAAAGACTGAGAGATTCCCTTCGGTCTTGGTCCTTTTCGGGGACGGCTCCACGACAGAGACCGTTCAGAGAGATATTTCACGTCCTGCTTCAGCCTAGGAAATGGCCGAGCCTGGCACGTCGGCTCTGTGCGACTGCTTTGCGCTGCATATGGTGGGCTGCCAATTTCATCTACGAGAATTTCTCCAGCTTTGTAGCACGGTGCCTGTGGGCACTGGTCGGCCTGATCATTGCAACGATCGCATATAATGGTCTTACCCAACGCGTCACGGTGATCGAAACTATATCGGTACCCAAGGTCCTGGCGGATCGCGGGTACTCGCAAGACGTCGCTGCGCAACGTTTTCGCGATGCGCTATCAAGATTTGCAAAATCGACAAACACTCGAATGAGGCAGGCTGATGTAGCTCTACACGCCGAATTGCCGAATATCGTCGTGCCAACAGTCGGAATTTCACTCGATGCCGTTATGTCCTCTATGCGATCGCTTTTGCGGAGCACTCGCAGTCAATCGTTAAGTGGAGAGTTCACGATCATTCATGATCAGCTCTGGCTCCGCCTGAGGTTGAACGGAGTGGAAATTTACAACAGCGTGCAAGGTGGCGATCCCGAAAAACCCGACGATCTGCTTTCAGCCGCCGTTCCGGATGCGATGCGGAAGATACAGCCGTATCTTGTCGCTGTTTCGCTCGCAGAAAAGCAGCCCGATGCTGCGCTCGACCTTGCAAAGTGGATAATCTCTAGCTTGCCCCCAGAAGACGAGAACGTTGCTTGGTCCTACAACCTCAAGGGCAGCATCCTCACGCTCCGCAAGGAATTTGAAGCAGCCGAAGAGGCGCTCGATAAGGCCCTCGAGCTCAATGGGAAACTGGCTGCCGCTCACGTCAACTTGGGCAACATCAGGCGAGCAGTTGGAAGACCGGCTGACGCAATTATAGAATTCAGACGGGCAATTCATCTCGATCCAAGCTATTGGATCGCCCACAACCAACTAGGTCTTGCGCTGGTAGATTTGGGCAAGTCAAATGAGGCTGAGCGGGAATATCGCGAGGCGATAAGGCTAAAGCCGGATGATCCGCTTCCGCACAATAATCTCGGTATCCTTCTGCGCGTGGCAGGAAAGCGAGACGAAGCAATAGCCGAATATCGCGAGTCGATTAGAATAGACTCCAACTACTATAATGCTCATTACAATCTGGCGATTGCGCTGGGGGCCGGTGGAGACTTCCTCGACGCCGTCGAGGAGAGCAAGCAAGCGATAAGAATTGAGCCAAATAGCGCCCGCGCCCACAACAATCTCGGCAATGCCTTGTTGGAATTGTACAGAAATGACGAAGCGATAGTTGAATATCGAGAGGCCGTCCGACTGGACCCGAAGAATGTTGCGATGCGGCTTCGACTCGCCAAGGCGCTAGATACGGTGGGGAGACAGAATGAAGCTTTCGCGGAATTTCAAGCGGTTATCCAAATGGATCCTTACAATGAAGTAGCCCGTGACTACTTGAAGGATCATTCGAACACTCACATCAAGTCGAACTGAACTGAGTGTTTTCTCAATTGGCGACCACGCCTTTGACTGCGCCTAGGTCAGCGCCCCCACCACCGCTCCCATCAGACACGTCGTCAGCGTCCCCGACACGATCGACTTCAGCCCGAGCGCGTTGATTTCCTCGCGCCGTTCCGGTGACATCACGCCGAGACCGCCGATCATGATGCCGAGGCTGGCGAAATTGGCGAAGCCGCACATCGCATAGAGCATGATCAGGCGCGAGCGCGGATCGAGCGTGCCGGGCGGCAGCTTCGAGAAGTCGACATAGGCGATCAGCTCGTTCAGCACGGTTTTCGTGCCCATCAGGCTACCGGCGGTGATCGCCTGGTCCCACGGCAATCCCATCAGCCAGCACACCGGCGCCATCACGAGGCCGAGCAGGCGCTGCAACGAGATCGCGGCGCCGCCGATATCCGGCAGCAGGCCGAGAATGGCGTTGACGAGGTAGACCAGCGCCACCAGCACCAGCAGCATTGCGACGATGTTGATCAGCAGTTCGATCCCCGCGCCGGTCCCTTTCACGATCGCGTCCATGGTGCCGGAGACCTCCATCTCGGGAGCCTCCAGCGCGCCGCCGGTGCGCTTGTCGGATGTCTCCGGCACCATGATGAGGCTGACCAGGATCGCGGCCGGCGCGCCCAGCACCGAGGCGATGACGAAATGCGCGGCTGCGTCGGGAATGAGGGGAGCAAGGAGCGTCGCATACAGCACCAGCACCGTGCCGGCGATGCCGGCCATGCCGCCGGTCATCACCAGGAACAACTCGCTGCGGGTCATCTGCACGAGATAAGGCCGCACGAACAGCGGCGCCTCGACCATGCCGAGAAAGATGTTAGCGGCGGTCGAGAGCCCGACCGCGCCGCCGACGCCGAGCGTCCGCTCCAGCAGCCAGGCCATGCCGCGCACGATCGGCGGCAGCACGCGCCAATAGAACAAGAGCGTCGTCAGCACGCTCATGACCAGCACGATCGGCAGCGCCTGGAACGCCAGGACGAAATCGGCACCCGGTGCTTTCAGGTCGAAGGGCAGGGGACCGCCGCCGACATAGCCGAACACGAAGGAGGAGCCGGCGCGCGAGGCCGCCGAAATCGCGCCCACGGCGTCGTTGATGGCACCGAAGGCGCGCGCGACGACCGGCACCTTCAGGAGAACGATTGCGGTGACGAAGGTGGCGACGAGGCCGATCGCCGCCTGGCGCAGCGAGGCCGCGCGGCGGTTCTCGCTCAGGACCAAGGCGATCAACAGCAATGCGAAAACGCCGAGTGCCGATTGCAGCCGCAGCATGATGTCCCCAAACCCCGATGATTATGGCCACCCCTGCGTTGCAAACGCAATGCCGGGAGATTGTCGGAGCGTCCCGCTGTTGACAAGCAGGTCCGTGTCAGCCACGCGGAGCACGTCGACATCAGGAGCCGGATAGGCCGAGCGTGACCGAACAGGCGATGCCAGACCAGCCAATGTCGGGAAACCCGCCGGTCAGTGCCCGCGCGCTCCTCTCCCATCGCGCCTTCCTGTTCTTTCTGCTCTCGCGCAGCCTGTCGCGTTTCTCCAGCCAGATCGCGGCGGTCGCGATCGGCTGGCAGATCTACGATCTCACCGGCTCGGCCTTCGACCTCGGCATGGTCGGCCTCGTGCAATTCCTGCCCACGGCGCTGCTGGTGTTCGTCGCCGGCCATGCCGCCGACCGCTACGAGCGCAAGCGCGTAGTCCAGCTCTGCCAGCTCGTGGAAGCCGCGACCGCGCTCTATCTCGGCGTTATCACCTATCTCGGGGTGGTCAGCGAAGTTCAGATTTTCCTGGCCACCTTCGTGCTCGGCATTGCCGGAGCGTTCGAGAGCCCGACCACCGCGGCTCTGCTGCCGGCGATCGCGCCGCAGGGCTCGCTCCAGCGCGCCACCGCCGTCTCCAGCGGTGCGGCGCAGATCGCGACCATTACCGGCCCGGCGCTCGGCGGCTTCGCCTATGCGATCGCGCCGCATCTTGCCTATGTCCTGATGCTGCTGTTCTGGATCTTCGGGATGATCCTGACCGGCTTCATCCGCCCGCGCCCGCAGGCGATGGCCAAGAATATGGCGGGCGCCGACAATATTTTCGCCGGCGTCCGTTTCATCCGCAGCAATCCGGCGATCCTCGGCACCATCTCGCTCGATCTGTTCGCGGTGCTGTTCGGCGGCGTCACCGCGCTGTTGCCGATCTATGCCCGCGACATCCTCCAGACAGGTCCGATGGGGCTCGGAATCCTGCGCGCCGCGCCCGCGGTCGGCGCGCTGCTGATGACCATGGTGCTGGCACGTCAAGCCGTCTCGCGGCATGTGGGCCTGCGCATGTTCCAGGCGGTGATCGTGTTCGGCATCGCAACGATCGTGTTCGCTTTGTCGTCCTGGATGTGGCTGTCGGTGCTCGCGCTCGCCGTTCTTGGCGCGGCCGACACGATCAGCGTCGTGATCCGCTTCTCGCTGGTGCAGCTCGCGACCCCCGACGAGATGCGCGGCCGGGTCGGTGCGGTGAACTTCCTCTTTATCAACGCCTCGAACCAGCTCGGCCAGTTCGAGAGCGGGGTTGCCGCCGCACTGTTCGGCGCAATGCCGGCAGCCGTGCTGGGCGGCGTCTGCACGGTCGCGGTGGCGCTGTTGTGGATGAAGCTGTTTCCCAGCCTGCGGCGGGTGGAGAGCTTGGAGTAGGGACTCTTCGCCTCTCCCCGCTTGCGGGGAGAGGCCGGAATTCGCGCGTAGCGTGGATTCCGGGTGAGGGGGACTCTCCGCGAGTCTAGTTGCTACCGTGATTGCTGAAACAGCCCCTCACCCCAACCCTCTCCCCGTAGGAGAACGGGGAGAGGGAGAGAGCTTTGCGCGCAATGACCACTGCGAAATACCGTAGATGAATCAATAGGGCGCCTACTGTGCATGGGGTTGTTTTCACGTTTTTTGATTCAGCCCCGTCCCACGAACGGCATCTTGGTTGCCATGACGGTCATGGTCAGCACGTTGGCATCGAGCGGCAGGCCGGCCATGTAGGCGACGGCATCGCCGACCGCTTTCGCATCCATGCGCGGCTCCTGCTTCGACGTGCCGTCGGGCTGCAGCACGCCGGGACCGTTGACCATGCGGTCGGTCATGGGCGTTGCGGCGTTGCCGATGTCGACCTGGCCGACCGCGATGTCGTACATGCGCCCGTCGAGGTTGGACGCCTTGGTGAGGCCGGTAATGGCGTGCTTGGTCGAGGTATAGGCCGCCGAGAACGGCCGCGGCGCATGCGCCGAGATCGAGCCGTTGTTGATGATGCGGCCGCCGCGGGGGCTCTGGTCCTTCATGATGCGGAAGGCGTGCTGGGTGCACAGGAACGGGCCGGTGAGGTTGGTGTTCACCACCGCCTGCCACTGCTCGAGGCTGAGATCCTCGAAATTCACCGGCGGTGCGCCCATGCCGGCATTGTTGAAGAGCACGTCGAGCCGGCCATAGGTGGCCTTCACCTTGTCGAACAGCGCGGCGATCGAGTCCGGCTTGGTCATGTCGGCGGTGACGCAGAGGCTCTTTCCGGCGGGGCCGAGCTTGGCCGTCTCCTCGAGCATGTCCGGCCGGCGCCCGACCAGCACCACGGTGAAGCCTGTGTTCATCAGCGCCAGCGAAGCCGCGCGCCCGACTCCGGTGCCGGCGCCCGTCACCACTGCGATCTTTTTCGCTTCACTCATCGTTTCCTGCCTTTTCTCTTGAGCTGTCAGGTTTTGGATTCTTTTTCGTTCTTGTAGGGCGGCCGCGGAATGTTCTGATGCGCGGCGCGCAAGGCCGCCGACCAGCGCGAGCGCAAATCGTGGAAATAGGGCTCCCCCGCCTCGATGCGGTGGTTGAGATCGGCCTCGCAGGCGTCGGCGCGCACCACCAGCACGTCGATCGGCAGGCCGACGCCGAGATTCGAGCGCATGGTCGAATCCATCGAGATCAGCCCGGTCTTCAGCGCCTCGTAGAGCTCGACGTCGTAGTGCATGGCGCGGTCGAGCACCGGCTTGCCGTATTTGTGCTCGCCGATCTGCAAATAGGGTGTGTCGGTGGTGCATTCGATGAAATTGCCGGCGGTATAGACCATGAACAGGCGCATGCGCGCGCCATTGATCTGGCCGCCGAACAGGAAGGAGACGTCGAACGACACGTCCTCGGACCTCAGCGCCGGGCCCTCGGTCGCGTGCACGGCCCTGATCGCCCGGCCAATGCGCTGGGCGGCCTGGAACATGGTCGGCGCGTTCATCAGCGTCTCGATCTCACCCGTGTTGGGGTCTTCGAGGCCCTCGGTCAGCGTCGAGAGCACCGACTGGCTGACGGCGAGGTTGCCGGCGCTGGCGATCGCCATGATGCGGTCGCCGGGCTTGGAGAAGATGTGGAGCTTGCGGAAGGTCGAGACGTTGTCGAGGCCGGCATTGGTGCGGGTGTCGGCGATCATCACCAGACCGTCCCGAACCAGAATTCCGCAACAATAGGTCATTTCCAGTCCCCGAACGCGTTTGCGCGGAATTACTAGCCAATTTCAAGGGCCGCTCCAACCCCCGATTGCCGCGGGGCGGCAGGGTGAAGCTAGTGCGCGGGCGAGGGGCTTGCGTGGCGCGGTTCAGCTCTGCCGCTGGGACTGCGATTGCGACTGGCCGCCGCGGCCGGCCTGCTCGACCTTGACCGCCACTGACAGCGTCTCCGCTCCGCCGCCATAGCGCGTGCCGCGCACGGGGGCTGCGCCGAGATAATCGAGCCCGATCGCGACGCGGACGTGGGCGTCGGTGGCGCAGATGCTGTTGGCGGGATCGAAGCCGACCCAGCCGAGACCGTCGACATGGGCCTCCGCCCAGGCATGGCCCGCGTCCTGCTGCACCGTACCGTCGGAGCGCAGGAAGTGGCCGGAGACGAAGCGCGCCGGCACGCCCCCGCTGCGGGCGCAGGCGATGAAGATGTGCGCGTAGTCCTGGCAGACGCCGCGCTTGAGCGTGAACGCTTCCGCCGCCGACGTGCCGCTGTTGGTCGGGTCCTCGTCGAACGTCATGTGATCGCTGATTTGCGTCATCAGCGTATGCAGGAAGCCCAGCGTGTCGCTCTCGGCCTCGCTGCGCAGCTGGCGCGCGACCGCATGCATCGCCGGATTGACCGTGGTGAGGTCGGTGGCGCGCAAGAACATCCCTGCCGGAAAGCGTTCATCGGCGCCACGCAGAACGCCGCCGGTGTCGTGGGTCTCGATCAGCCCCTCGGCGGTGATCTTGATATCGCCGACCGGTCCGCAGGACAGCACGTGGGTGACGTTGCCGAACGCGTCCTCGTGGGTGTCGAGCTTGGTGTCGGTGGACACATCGATCTGCCACTCCGCCACATATTGCCCGTCATGGCTGCCGGGCGTCATGCGCAGGATTTGGATCACGCTCGTGGCCTGCGGCTCGTAGCGATAGGTCGTGGTGTGCAGGATTCGCAGGCGCATGGTGGACCGTGAAGTTAGTGGTTAGACCCGACTGCCTACTGCGAAGAAGCTCGTCATGCCCGGGCTTGTCCCGGGCATCCACGATCTTCTTCGCACGAGAAAGCAAGAACGTGGATGGCCGGGACAAGCCCGGCCACGACGATATCCCGTTTTCATCAGCCGGGGGACATCAGATCAAATACTGCTTCGTGATGATTTCGCCCAGCCTGGAATTGTCCGAGATGAATTCCTGAATGAATTCATGCACGCCATGCTGGAAAATGTCGTTCATATTGCTGTGTTCCAGCCGGTTGCGGATGCCGCGGGCATGGCGCTGGGCCGGACCCTGGCGGCCATAGGCGACGCCGATCTGATCGAGATTGCGCACCAGATTGCCGTAGCAGCTTGCGAGCGAACGCGGCAGCGAATCGTTGAGGATGAGCAAATCCGCGATCAGCCAGGGTTTCAGCGTCTCGCGATAGACCCAGTGATAGGCTGTCAGCGCCGAAACCGAGCGCAGGATCGAGGTCCACTGGTAGAAATCCAGCGGGCCGCCGACGTGCTCCTCTTCGGGCAGCAGCACATGGTATTTCACGTCGAGAATGCGCGCGGTGTTGTCGGCGCGTTCGAGATGCAGGCCCATCCGCGAGAACCAGTAGGCGTCGTTGCGCAACATGGTCCGGTAGGCCGAGCCGTCGAAGCGCAGCGAGGTCTCCTGCACGAAGCGCAGGAATTTTGCGAGGTCCTCGCGCGTGGAGGTCCCTCTGCTCCAGACCTCCTGCAATTCGATCCAGGCCGAGTTGATGGTGTCCCACATCTCGCTCGTCAGCGCTGTGCGCACCGAGCGCGAATTCAGCCGCGCGGCCTCGATGCAATTCCTGATCGACGACGGATTGTCAGCCGAGAACGAGAGATAATCGACGACGTTGTGCTCGTTGGCTTCTTCATACTGCTGATAGAAGCTCGCGGCGACGCCGGCGGTCAAAAGCGCCGAGTCCCATTCGTTGGTCTTGCCGATATAGGCGGCGGGAAGCGCGGTGACGCGCAGCGTCGCATCGATGGTGCGCGCGAGATACTCGGCCCGTTCGACGTAGCGGGCGAGCCAATAGAGGTTTTCGGCGGTACGCGACAGCATCTCTCTACTCGTCCAGGATCCAGGTATCTTTGGTGCCGCCGCCCTGGCTCGAATTCACCACCAGAGAGCCTTCCTTCAGGGCAACGCGTGTCAACCCGCCGGGCACGATCGTGGTGCTCTTGCTGCCGGTGAGCACGAACGGCCGCAGGTCCACGTGGCGCGGCGCAAGGCCGGATGCCGTGCAGGTCGGGCAGGTCGAGAGCGCCAGCGTCGGCTGCGCAATGAAGCCTTCGGGCTCGCGCTTGAGTTTTTCGCGGAAGGCTTCGATCGTCGCCTTGGTCGCGGCAGGTCCGATCAGCATGCCGTAGCCGCCGGAGCCGTGAACCTCCTTCACGACGAGTTCGCTCAAATTATCCAGCACATAGGCGAGATCCTTCGGCTCGCGGCAGCGCCAGGTCTGCACGTTCTTCAGAATCGGCTCCTCGCCGAGGTAGAATTTTACGATATCTGGCATGTACGAGTAGATCGCCTTGTCGTCGGCGATGCCGGTGCCGACGGCGTTGGCGAGCGTGATGTTGCCGGCCGCATAGGCCGACATCAGCCCGGGCACCCCGAGCGCGGAGTCGGGCCGGAAGGTGAGGGGATCAAGGTAGTCGTCGTCGACGCGGCGGTAGATCACGTCGACCCGTTTCACGCCCTCGGTCGTCCGCATGAACACTTCATTGTTCTTGACGATGAGATCGCGGCCCTCGACCAGCTCGATACCGAGCTTGTCAGCGAGGAAGGAGTGCTCGTAATAGGCCGAGTTGTAGACGCCCGGCGTGAGCAACGCGACGGTCGGCTCGCCGGAGGCGCTTTGCGGCGCCACCGAGCGCAAGGCCGATAGCAGCTCGTCCGGATAGCGTTCGACCGGCGCCACCCTGTGACGGGCGAACAGGTCCGGAAACAGCCGCATCATGATCTCGCGGTTTTCCAGCATGTAGGACACGCCCGAGGGCGTGCGCGCATTGTCCTCCAGCACGATGAAGTCCTCGGAATCGACCCGGACGATGTCGATGCCGGCGATGTGCACGTAGACGTCGTGCGGCACCTGCTGACCATTCATCTCGGGACGGAAGACCGGGTTCTGGAAGATCAGGTCGTCGGGCACGATCTCGGCGCGGAGGATGTCGCGGCCGTGATAGATGTCGCGCAGGAACATGTTGAGCGCGCGCACGCGCTGCTTGAGGCCCTTCTCCAGCAGCGACCATTCCTTGCCGGACATGATCCGCGGGATCACGTCGAAGGGGATCAGGCGCTCGGTGGACTCGGCCTCGCCATAGACGGCGAAGGTGATGCCGATCCGGCGGAACAGGAGCTCGGCCTCCTGGCGGCGATATTCGAGCGCCTCGGGAGGCGTCTCCTTGAGCCAGCGCGCCAGCTCCTGATAGGCGGGGCGAAGGTCCCCACCGGGAATGTTCATTTCATCAAACGCGACTGCCATAGATCCCGACTTGTCTCCGCAAGGCGTTGCGCCATTCGACAGGCCGCCAGGCCTTGGTGAAGACCGCAACGTCCTGGCCATGCGGCAAGAGTGCATGACTTTCATGCGGTAGCAAGGGCCGGGCCAGCGCGATAAGCATGGGGAGAGGACATTTGCCGGGGATGGCCGGCGGCTTGCCTGAAAAAATGGCTGAGGACTGCTTATTTCGGCAGCAAAACCGCGTGACTTCAACGCGTTACCTCGGCAAAGTCGGGCCGATAGGTGAGGGACTTGAGGTATGAGCGAGATCGTCACGGCGGGCATTCTGGTCATTGGGGACGAAATCCTGTCCGGCCGGACCAAGGACAAGAACATCGGCTTCATCGCCGAATACCTGACCAATATCGGCATCGACCTGAAGGAGGTCCGGGTCGTCTCCGACGACGAGCCCGACATCATTGCGGCGCTGGATGCACTGCGGCATTGCTACACCTATGTCTTCACCACAGGCGGCATCGGGCCGACCCATGACGACATCACCGCCGACAGCGTCGCCAAGGCGTTCGGCGTCGGCATCGACCATCACCCGGAGGTGGTCGCCCGTTTCCGCGAGCGCTGGAGCGAGCAGGACCTCAACGAGGCCCGCCTGCGCATGGCCCGCATCCCCGATGGTGCCGAGCTGATCCAGAGCGCGACCATCCTCGCCCCCGGCTTCAAGATCGGCAATGTCATCGTGATGGCGGGCGTGCCCTCGATCATGCAGGCGATGATGGACATCGTCTCGCCCAAGCTGAAATCGGGCGTCCGCATGCTCTCCGAATCGGTCCGCGCCAACGCGCGGGAGGGCGACATCGGCAGCCCGCTGCGGGCGATTGCCGCCCAACATCCCGACACCATCATCGGCAGCTATCCTTTCATGGACGAGGAGCAGAAGCCGAATACCAATTTGGTGGTGCGCTCGCGCGATGCGGACAAGCTCGCAGCCGCAATGGCGGCAGTAAAGGAAATGCTGGCGGGATTGAACATCACCCGTTAGCAACCGAGCTGCCGGCAGACGAAGCAGGAGACGACCATGGCTGGTGAAGCACCGGAACTAAGCGCGGAAGAACGGGCGGGCCGCCCCTTTCCGGTCTCGTGGGACCAGTTCCACCGGGATTGCCGGGCACTGACCTGGCGGCTCAACGAGGTTGGTCCATTTCATGCGGTGATCGCGATCACCCGCGGCGGCCTTGTGCCGGCGGCGATCGTGGCGCGCGAGCTTGGCGTGCGCGTGATCGATACGGTCTGCATCGCCAGCTACGACCACGACAAGCAGGGGGACCTCAAAGTGCTGAAGGGCATCTCCGAAGACGTGATGAAGCTCGGCGGCGGCACCGGCAAGGGGCTTTTGATCGTCGACGACCTCGTGGATACCGGCAAGACCGGCAAGCTGGTGCGCGCAATGCTGCCCGACGCGCATTTCGCCACGGTCTACGCCAAGCCGAAGGGGCGTCCGCTGGTCGACACCTTCATCACGGAAGTCTCGCAGGACACTTGGATCTTCTTCCCCTGGGACACCGCGCTGTCCTATCACCCTCCGCTGCGCGACGGGGCGGCGTGATCATCGCCGTCATTGCGAGCGCAGCGAAGCAATCCAGAAATGTGTCCGCGGAAATAATCTGGATTGCTTCGTCGCTTCGCTCCGCGCAATGACGGGCGGAGGCGACCATGCCCCTGCAAAACCGCGTCACGCCGACCGGCGAGATCGTTGCCACGCCGCACCGCGGCCTGTTCACCGGCAACCGCGGCATCATCCATGATCCCGCGACCAAGACGCTGTTGAAAAAGCGCTGGTCGTCGCCGGCCTGGATCGTTTGCCTGTGCGAATTCCGCGGTTGGCGCCGGCCGGTGATGGCGCGGCGGAGCTGGACCGAGCTCTTCTTCCTCGACGAGGCCACGGCCTTTGCCGCAGGCCACCGTCCCTGCTTCTTCTGCCGTCGCGACGATGCCAAGCGCTTCCGCGTTGCATGGGAGACGGGCAACGGTGCCCGCGGCATCAGCGCCAAGGCAATGGACGCCGTACTGCATCGGGAACGGCTCGATCGTGGCAAGAAACGGCTGCATGCGTTGCCGATGCCACTCGCGGAATTGCCGGATGGCGCGATGGTGCAACAGGGCGATGACTGCTTCGTCGTCGCGCAGGGCAAGGCGCTGCCGTGGTCACCCGCGGGCTACGCCCCGCATCCGAGCGCTCTCGATCATCCGATGTTGCTGACGCCGCTTTCCACGCTGCGCGCGATCATCGCTGGATATCAACCTGTGCTGCATCCGACCGCGCGCAGCTAGCGCAGCGGCTTGCCGTCTTCATCCACTGTCGTGCGCGCATCGCGCAGCGCCCATTCGCGGATCACTTGGCGGCAGCGTGTCAGCTCGGCTCCGCTCGCGGCATTCGCATCCTTCGACGCACGCTCCATGATTGCTTTGCAATTGAGAAGCACGGAACGATCCTCTGCATGCGCAGGCAGCGCGAAAGCTGCAAGCGCTGCAATGGTGAACGCCAGACGGACCACCGCCTTAACCCAGCTTCTCGCGTGCCAGCGCGGCACCGGCCCCAAGCGCCATCAGCTTGGCTTCGGCGATCTCGCGCCGCATCGGCGCCATGCCGCAATTGGTGGTGGCGATGATGTTGCTCTTGGGTACGAATTTCGACACCGCGTCGATCACCTGCACGACATCCTCGGCGGTCTCGACCGTGTCGCTGGCGACGTCGATCACGCCGGCCTGCACGATCTTGGACTTGAGCAGCGCGAGCAGGTCGAGCGGCACCTTCGAGTTGCGGCACTCGATCGCGACCTGCTGGATCGGGCTGGCGTCGATCGCGGGAAAGATCTGCTCGTACTGCCGCCATTGCGCGCCGAGCGTTTCCTTCCAGTCGGTGTTGGCCTTGATGCCGTAGCCGTAGCAGATATGCACGGCGGTGGCGCAGGTCAGGCCGTGCGCGGCGCGCTCCAGCGCCTTGATACCCCAGTCGTTGACCTCGTCCATGTAGACGTTGAACGCGGGCTCGTCGAATTGCACGAGATCGACGCCGTCGGCCTGGAGCGCCTTGGCTTCCTCGTTCAGGAGTTCGGCGAACGCAAAGGCCATCTTGACGCGGTCGCCATAGTAGCGATCCGCAATCGTGTCGATGATGGTCATCGGACCGGGCAGGGTGAATTTCAGCTTCTTCTTGGTGTGCGCGCGGGCGACGCGCGCCTCGTCGGCGTGGACGCGGCTCTTCAGCCGGAGCGGGGCGACGACCTGCGGCACCATCGCCTTGTAGCGGTCCTTGCGGATGCCCATCTCGACCTTGTGGGCGAAATCGATGCCCTCGATCTTCTCCAGGAAACCGTGGACGAAATGTTGCCGGGCCTGCTCGCCCTCGGTGACGATGTCGATCCCGGCATCCTCCTGGACTTTGACGGCAAGCATCGTCGCATCGCGCTTGGCGCGGACGAGCTCGTCGCCTTGCGACTTCCAGGGCGCCCAGAGCATGTTGGGTTCGGCGAGCCATTCCGGCTTCGGCAAGGAGCCGGCGATCGTGGTTGGAAACAGCATGGCGGCCCTCTCGGCGGGTTGTGATTGCGCCCCTTCCTGCCATGTCTTAACGTCGAGGTACAGAACAACAAAAGTCGCCTTGAAACCGGCGGCGCCGGACCGGAAACGCCATGATCGAATTCTTCTTCGACTGTTCCAGCCCCTGGACCTATCTCGCCTTCCACAACATCCAGCCGCTGGCCCGGGAGGTTGGCGCGGAGATCATCTGGCGGCCGATCCTGGTGGGCGGCATCTTCAATACGGCCAACCCAAGTGTCTATGCTCAGCGTGAGACACCGGTGCCGCTGAAGGCGCGCTACATGAAAAAGGACCTTGCCGACTGGTCGCGCTCGGCCGGTCTCGCGATCAAGATGCCGCCGACGGTATTTCCGGTGAACAGCGTCAAAGCGATGCGCGGCTGCATCTGGCTCGGACAGGAAACGGTGCCTTTCGCCACGGCGGTGTTCGAGGCCTATTGGGGCGAGGACAAGGACATCTCGCGGGATTCAGTGCTCGCCGAGATCTGCAGGAAGGTCGGCGTCGACGAGCAGAAATTCTTCGCCGGCATTTCCGGGCAGGGGATCAAGGACCAACTCAAGGCCAACACCGAAGAGGTCGTCGCTCGCGGCGGCTTTGGCTCGCCGACGATCTTTGTCGGCAAGACCGACATGTATTTCGGCAATGACCGCCTGCCGTTGATCCGCGAGGCGCTGCTGCGCGACAAGGCGAGCGCGGCCTGATGGTGCGGGCTGTCGTCTGCCGCGCGCTCGGCGCGCCCGAAAAATTGCAGCTCGAAGAGTTTCCGTCGCGCGAGCTGAAGCCGGGCGAAGTGCGCGTCGCGATCCGTGCCGCCGGCCTGAATTTTCCAGACATGCTGATGGCGGCCGGCGAGTACCAGCTCAAGCCGGAGCTGCCGTTCACGCCGGGAATGGAGGCGGCCGGCGACGTGACCGAGGTCAGCGCAGGGGCGAGCGGCGTCGCAGCCGGCGACAAGGTCATCGTCAAGATGCGGCACGGCGCCTTCGCCGATGAAGCACTGGTGATGCCGTCGCAGCTCACGCCGATGCCATCGACGTTCGACTATGCGGAAGCCGCGACCTATCTCGCCGGGCACGGCACCGCCTATCACGCGCTGATCGACCGCGGCCGGGTCGAGCCGGGGGAGGTGCTGCTGGTGCATGGTGCCGGTGGGGGTGTGGGCCTTGCCGCCGTGGAGATTGGCAAGATGCTGGGCGCGACCGTGATCGCGACCGCGTCCAGCGACGAAAAGCTCGCGATTGCCAAGGCGCGCGGCGCCGATCATCTCGTGCGCTACGACCGCGAGCCGTTTCGTGATGCTGTCAAGCGCATCACCGACGGTCGCGGTGCCGACGTCGTGTTCGATCCCGTCGGCGGCGAAGTGTTCGAGAATTCGATGCGTTGCATCGCCTGGGGCGCGCGGCTGCTGGTGATCGGCTTCACGGGCGGCATCGGCTCGGCGAAAACCAATCTCCTGCTGATCAAGGGTGCCAGCGTGCTCGGCGTGCGCGCCGGTGAGGCGGTACGGAAAAATCCCGCGCTCGGCGAGGTCAGGCTGAAGGCAATGCTCCAATGGGCCGAGGAGGGCAAGCTGCGGCCCCACGTCTCGCACCGCCTGCCGCTGGAGGAGGTTGCGAAGGCGATGCGGTTGCTGATCGACCGCAAGGCGATCGGGCGTGTGGCGTTGATGATGGACTAAGTGCCTACAAGGTCACTTGTACTCCCGCTCCGTCCACCACGGGAAATAGTCGGGCATATCGCTCGACACCTTGTTCTTGAACTGCGCAGGGCGCTTTTCCAGGAAAGACACCACGCCCTCTTTGACATCTTCAGAGCGGCCGCGGGCGTAGATGCCGCGGCTGTCGACCTTGTGCGCTTCCATCGGATCGTCGGCCCCCATCATGCGCCACATCATCTGGCGGATCAGTGCCACCGACACCGGCGCCGTCTTCGCCGCGAATTCCTTGGCGAGCGCGCGGGCCGTCGGCAGCAGATCATCAGGGGCTACGACCTTGCTGACGAGGCGACCGGCGAGGGCTTCCTGCGCCGGGAAGACGCGGCCCGAATAGCACCATTCCAGCGCCTGCGAGATGCCGACGATGCGCGGCAGGAACCAGCTCGAGGCGGCCTCCGGCACGATGCCGCGCTGGGAGAACACGAAGCCAAAGCGCGCGGCCTCGGACGCGATGCGGATGTCCATCGCGAGCTGCATGGTGACGCCGATGCCGACCGCGGGACCGTTGACCGCGGCAATCACCGGCTTCAGGCATTTGAAGATGCGCAACGTCACCTGGCCGCCGCCGTCGCGCACCTGGGAATCGCTGTAGTCGACCTTGCCGTCGGCGAAGCGCTTCACCGGCCCGCGACGCGCGTCGCGGTCAAAGGTGTCGGCGCCAGACGAAAGGTCTGCGCCCGCGCAAAAACCGCGGCCGGCGCCTGTGACGATGATGGCGCGGACGTCGTCGTCCTTGTCGGCGGCGTCGAACGCGTCGATCAGCTCTCCCTGCATCTGAGCGTTGAAGGCGTTGAGCTTGTCGGGCCGGTTCAGCGTGATGGTGAGGATCTGCTCGGCGACCTCGTATTTGATCGTCTCATACGCCATGGTGGTTTCCTTCCTTTTCTTTGTTATTGGTGTTGCTACGCAGCCTGCCGTCATGCCCGGGCTTGTCCCGCGCATCCACGTACTTGCTTCAGTGCAAGCGTATAGACGTGGATGGCCGGGACAAGCCCGGCCATGACGGAGTATGTAGATTACTTCGCCGGCGGGCTTGGCCAGGGCTTCTGCGGCCCGCGCAGGCTCTCAAAGGCCTTGGCCACGCCGAGTACGCCGATGTCGTCGAAGCGGCGGCCGACGATCTGCACGCCGATGGGAAAACCCTTGGCGTCGAAGCCGCCGTTGATGGAGATCGCCGGATTCTCCGACATATTCCACGGCACGGTATAGGCGATATGCTCGAACGGCTTCATGGGATCGTTGGTCGGCGAGGCCCACTCCGCCGGATAGTTCACGTTCGGCGCGGTCGGCGAGATCACATAGTCGAGCTCGCAGAACAGCTTTGATGCCGCCGCGCGGATTGCCATGGTCTGGTTGAAGCCCCTGATGACGTCGACACCGGAGAGCTTCGCGCCCGACTCGCCCCACTTGAAAATGTAGGGCAGCACCTTGGCCTGTTCGGCGGGCGTCAGCTTCGACAGGTCATCCCACATCCGTGCGCGCCAAAAGTTGTCGAGGCCGTCGAGCATCTCGCGCGTGAGGATGCCGTCGACTTCGGTGACGACGGCCCCTGCGGACTCGAATGCCTTTGCCGCCTTCACGGCGACATCGCGCACCGGTTTCTCCAGCGCCAGACCAACGCCGGGATCGAGCATCAATCCGATGCGGAGTTTGCGCGGGGATTTCTCCAGCCCCTTCCAGTTGAGGGGTTCCGCGGGCAGGCTCGTGCCGTCGCGCCGGTCGGGTTTTGCGATCGCGCTCATCATCAGCGCGCAATCGTCGACGGTGCGGGTCATGGGACCGGCGACGCGGCCGACATAGGCGGGATCGATCGGCACGCGGCCAAAGCTCGGCTTGAATCCGACGAGGCCGCACCAGCCCGCGGGCAGGCGGACCGAGCCGCCGATATCGGTCCCGAGATGCAGCGGACCATAGCCAGCCGCCGCAGCCGCGCCCGCGCCGGCGCTGGAGCCGCCGGGATTCTTGGAGAGGCCCCAGGGATTACGCGCGAGCGCATGGAAAGAGGATAGCCCCGAAGACAGCATGCCGTAATCGGGCATGGTGGTCTTGGCGAAGATGATCGCACCGGCCTCGCGCAGCCGCGCGGCGGGCGGCGCGTCCTTCTCGGCCGGCACCAGCTTGACGCTGGCCGCGCCCAGCGGCACCGGCACGCCCTTGGTCGCGATGTTGTCCTTCACGGTCACCGGCACGCCGTCGAGCGCGCCGGACGGCTCGCCCCCGGACCATCGTGCGGTCGAGGCCTTCGCGGCCTCGCGCGCGCCGTCGGGATCGAGTGCATAAAGCGCCTTGAGGTGCGGCTCCCAAGCTGCGACGTGCGCGAGCACGTCTTCCAGCACCTCGCTCGGCGAGAACTGCTTGGCGCGATAGCCCGCGATCAGATCGACTGCGGAGAGATCGTGCAACGAGGTGACTTCCTCTTCGACGCTCTTTTTATGCATGGGCACCCACCGGCATACGGGTCTCGATGATCCGGGCGAACATGCTGGCACCGATCGGCAGGATCTTGTCGTCGAGCACGAAGCCGGGATTGTGCACGGGCACCGAGCCGTCGTGGCCGACCCAGAAATAGGCGCCGGGAATGGTTTGCAGCATGTCGGCGAAATCCTCGCTGCCCATCTTCGGCTGGGCGCGGGTGATCACGTTGGCGGGGTCGACGATGGTGCGCGCGACCTCCTCGACCACCTTGGACTGCTCGACCTGGTTGACCAGTACGTCGAAGGTGTCGCGGATGTCGACGTCGATCACGCATTGATAGGCGCTCGCGATGCCGGCGCAGATCGTGCGAATGCGTTCGCTGATCAGGGTGCGGACTTCTTTCGAGAAAGTGCGGATGGTGCCGCAGAGATGCGCGTCACCGGGGATGACGTTGTACGCCGAACCGGCGTGAATCTGCGTGATCGAGACGACGGCGGCTTGCAGCGGCTCGACATTGCGGCTGACGATGGTCTGGATCGCCTGCGCCAGCGTGGTCGCGATGATCACAGCGTCCTTGGAGCGCTCCGGCATCGCACCGTGCGCGCCATAGCCGGTGATGCGGAGGTCGAAGAAGTCGGCGCTGGCCATCGCGGGGCCGGGCAGGATCGCGATCTCGCCGTGGTTGAGGTCGGGCGCGTTGTGCAGTCCGTAGAGTTCGTCGCACGGAAATTTCTCGAACAGCCCGTCCTTGATCATCGCGCGGGCGCCGCCGAGGCCTTCCTCGGCCGGCTGGAAGATCAGGTGTACTGTGCCGTCGAAATTCTTGGTTTCGGCGAGGTAACGCGCGGTGCCGAGCAGCATGGTGGTGTGGCCGTCATGGCCACAGCCGTGGAAGCGGCCGGGAATCTTCGAACTCCACTTCAGATTGGTGTTCTCCTCCATCGGCAGCGCGTCCATGTCGGCGCGAAGCCCGATACGCTTGCCGCTCGAACCCTTGCCCTTGATGATTCCGATCACGCCGGTGCCGCCGAGACCGCGATGCACCTCGATGCCCCAGCTCTTCAGCTTGTCCGCGACGATTCCGGAGGTGCGCACTTCCTCGAAGCCGATTTCCGGATGGGCGTGAAGGTCGCGCCTGATAGCGGTGAGTTCGTCGGCATAGCCGTCGATGCGCTCGATCGTGGGCATGTGTTCTGTCCAGTTAGCGTGAGGAGGGAGTGAAAACCGGGCCGTTCGGCTTGATGCGGATGCCCGGCCGCAGGCGTGTCCATGGCAGCGTGGCTGTGTCGGCCGGCATCGCGCCAGGGGCGGCGCAGATCATCAGCTTTTCCGCGATCGGCTCGAAATCGGCGCGGAAGTGCACCGAGCTCTTGTTGACCAAAATCTTCTGTTCGGTCGGCTCGATGCCGACATAGCGGTACATGGCCTGGTCGGCGAGCTGCGCCTTGTGCGAGGAGACGACGATTCGGACGTCGCCGATGCGAAGGCAGGCGGACGGGCCCATCTCCATCTCGCGGCCGCCATAGTAGGGACCGGGCGCGATGAAGCGGCCGTCGGAGAGTTTTTCGACGACGAAGGCCTCACGATAGGGCTCGTCGCCGGGAATGCCGGACTTGCCGCCGAGCGACAGCGTCACGGTGGCACCGGCGCCGGCTGCATGCGCGGCCTTGGCCGATTCCGGATCGTAGATCGCGCCGGTCGCGGCACTGGCCTTGTTGCGGACCAGCGCGCGCAGCATGCCGGTGGTGTCGGAATCGCCGCCGGCGCCCGGATTGTCCTGGGTATCGGCGATGATGATGGGCTTGCTGGCGCCCTTCGAGAGTTCCATCGCGTGGCGCACGCCGTCATCGGGTGACCAGATCTTGCCGTCGAAATCGTCCTCATGGCTTTCGATCAGCTTCACGATCGCATCCGCAGCGCGGTCGGCATCGGCTTGCGTCTTGCCATAGGCGAACACGCTCGGCCCGCAATCGCGGAAATCGGCGGCGGGGAAGCCGGGCGCGAAGGACAGCGTCGGAACGGCGTCGCTCTCGAGCGCGGCAAGCTTTTCGTAGATGCCCTTGGTCGGCTGGTCGTTGGTGCACTGCCAGCTGATCGGGATCAGGAACGGCAATTGCCGGAAGGATTTTGCAAAACGCTGCCTGGTGTTCAGGAGGAGCGCGAGATGTTTGGCCGAGGCGCGGCCGGTCTCGGCCATGTCGACATGGGGATAGGTGCGGTAGGCGATCAGCGCGTCCGCGTGCTCCATCATCTCGGGGGTGACGTTGGCGTGGAGGTCGAGGCTGGTGACCAGCGGAATCTCCTTGCCGATGACGCGGCGCACGCGCGCGAGAATCTCGCCTTCGCCGTCGTCGAGATGTTCCGTGACCATCGCGCCGTGCAGATCGAGATAGACGGCGTCGATCGGGCCGGCGGCAGCGATGCCATCGACCATGACCTTCACGATGCGCTCGAAGGCGTCCTTGGTGACATGCGCCGAAGGGCTCGCGCCGCAGGCAATCGTTGGAATGAGTTCCCAGCCGTTAGCCTCGGCGCTGTCGACGAAACCGGCGAGGCCGACATTGATGCGGCGCATCACCTTCAGCACGTCGGGACCTTGCGTCATCGCCGGCCAGCCGCCGCCGTGCTGGAAATCCGCGAAAGTCGCCTTCGTCGGAGCGAAGGTGTTGGTCTCGTGCAGGAAGCCGGCGACGGCGATACGTGTCATCAACTCAAGTCCAGCAATTGAAAGTGCGCGACGTTAGCCCTGTGCTTGCGGCGAGAGCAAGCCGGGAAGCAATCGCGGCGCGCATGGCGTCAGATCGTTTTGGGAATGCTGCTCCGCCGTCATTTCGGGGCGCACCACTTCGGCGCGAGCCCGGAATCCATCGTGCGACGGAGTCTGCTGCCCGATGGATTCCGGGCTCATCGCTTCGCGACGCCCCGGAATGACGAGGCGAGAGACTAGGCGCTAGCCGCCACGCCCTCGGCCACTGGCCGGAAGTTCGCAAAATCCCAGCCGCGGCCTGGCGCGGCCTCGAGCAAGTCTCTGGTGTACGCCTCCTTCGGATGCGTCAGCACTTCGGCGGCCGGGCCCTGCTCGACAACGCGGCCGTGCTGCATCACCACGACCTCGTCGCAGATCTGTGCTGCGACGCGCAGATCGTGAGTGATGAACAGGATGGCGATGCCGAGCCGCTTCTGGATCTCGTCGAACAGGTCCAGCACCTGCGCCTGCACGGAGACGTCGAGGGCGGAGACCGCCTCGTCCGCGACCAGTACGTCGGGATCGAGCGCGAGCGCGCGGGCGATCGCAATGCGCTGACGCTGGCCGCCGGAAAACTGGTGCGGATAGCGTGCGACCGCATCGGCGGGCAGGCCGACCAGCTCCAGCAATTCGCGGGCACGCTTCATTGCGTCGGCATGCGACACGCCGTAATTGATCGGGCCTTCCGCAATGCTTTCGCCGACGGTGACGCGCGGGTTGAGCGAGCGGTAGGGGTCCTGGAACACGATCTGGATCTTCTTGCGATGCGGCTGCAACAGCCGCCGCGAGATGTCCGAGATCTCGCGGCCGGAGAGGCGCACGCCGCCGGAGGTCGGGTCGATCAGGCGGACGATGCAGCGCGCCACGGTCGATTTGCCTGAGCCGCTCTCGCCGACGATGCCGAGCGTGCGACCCTTGCGTAGCGTCAGCGTGACCCTGTCGGCAGCGACGACTTCGCGGCCTTTACCGAAGAACGCGCGCTCGCGATAGACCTTGCCGAGCTCGTTGGCCTCCAGCACCACCGGTTCCTTGGTCTCAGGCCGTGCCGCGCGCGGCACCAGGCTCGGCACTGCAGAGAGCAGGTTGCGGGTGTATTCCATGGTCGGATTGCGCAGGATGGAATCCAGCGTTCCGGTCTCGACCAGTCGGCCCTGCCGCATCACCGCGACGCGGTCGGCGATCTCTGCGACCACGCCCATGTCGTGGGTGATGAACAGCACGGCGGTTCCGTGATCGCGCTGGAGGTCGCGGATCAGGGTCAAGATCTGCTTCTGCGTGGTGACGTCGAGCGCGGTGGTCGGTTCGTCCGCGATGAGCAGCTTCGGTTCGAGCACGAGTGCCATCGCAATCATGATGCGCTGGCGCTGACCGCCGGAGAGTCGGTGAGGATAGGAGGCAAAGATACGCTCGACCTGGGGCAGGCGCACCTGCTCCATCATGTCGAGGATGCGCTTCTTGCGCGCCTTCGCATCGAGTTTGGTGTGCGCGCGCAGGACTTCGTCGATCTGGCGGCCGACCGGCATCACCGGATTGAGTGCCGTCATCGGCTCCTGGAAGATCATCGCCATCCGCGTCGCGCGGAGCTGCCGCAGGCGGCGGTCGGTCGCGGTGAGAATCTCCTCGCCGACCAGCTTGACGCTGCCGCCGGTGGGAATCAGCGTGCCCTTCGGCAGCAGACCCATCGTGGTCAGCGAGGTCACCGACTTGCCCGAGCCGCTTTCGCCGACGAGGCACAGCGTCTCGCGCTCGTGCACCTGGATCGAGATGCCGTCGAGGATGTTTGCGGCATTCGGCTTCTTGCCGACGGAGACGACGAGATTGTTGATGTCGAGAATGGGGCTGGTCATCACTTGATCGGTCATCATTTGCCTTCCCGCTGCTTCATGCGCGGATCGAGTGCGTCGCGGGCGGCATCGCCGATCAAATTGATGCTGAGGATCGCGATCGAGAGCAGCAGGCCCGGCCAGAAGATCAGCGTCGGCTTGAGCTGGAAGTACTGACGGCCCTCGGCCATGATGTTGCCCCAGGTCGGCGTTTCCGGCGAGATGCCGGCGCCGAGGAAGGAGAGGATGGCCTCGGTGAGGATCGCGGACGCGCAGACGTAGCTGCCCTGCACGATCAGAGGTGCGATTGTGTTCGGCATCAAATGCCGCCACATGATCTTCGGCAGGGATGTGCCGACGGAGATCGCCGCTTCGACATAGGGCTCTTCGCGCGCCGAGAGCACGACCGAGCGCACCAGGCGTGCCACGCGCGGAACTTCGGGGATCGTGATCGCGATCAAGACGGTCCAAAGGCTGGCGCCGGACAGCGACACCACGGCGATTGCCAGCAGGATGCTCGGCATTGCCATCAGGCCGTCCATGATCCGCATCATGACCGAATCGACCAGCTTGAAGAAGCCGGAGACGAGGCCGATCGCCAACCCAATGACGATCGACATGATCGCCGAACCGATGCCGATCAGAAGCGAAATGCGTCCGCCATACATGACGCGCGACAGCAGGTCGCGGCCATAGGCGTCGGTGCCGAGCAGGAATTGCGCCGAAGAGGGCTTCAGCCGCTGCGAGGGCGCAAGCTGGATCGGATCATACGGCGCGATCAACGGCGCCAGGATCGAGATCAGCACAACCAACGCCAGGCAGATGGTCGCTGCCGCGATGATCGGCGTCGAGGTCAGGAATCCGAAGCGCGGCCGCAGCGGCGACGTGATCGGAATGGACGACTGGGGAAGGGTATCGACCGACATTTTTCGTTGTTATCCTTAGCCCTAGTACCGGATCCGGGGATCGAGCAGCGTGTAGGCGACGTCGATCAGGAGGTTGACGACGACATAGATCAATGACGTCAGCAAGATCATGGCCTGGATCACCGGATAGTCGCGCGCCAGCACCGCGTCCACCGTGAGGCGGCCGATGCCGGGAATGTTGAACACGCTCTCGGTGACGACGACCCCGGAGATCAAAAGCGCAAAGCCGGTACCGATCACTGTGATCACGGGCACGGCGGCGTTGCGCAGCGCATGGCGCATCATCACGGCGACTTCGTTGATGCCTTTTGCGCGCGCGGTGCGGACGTAATCCTCGCCGAGCACGTCGAGCATCGCCGCGCGCGTCATGCGCGCGATCAAAGCGATGTAGATGAAGGACAGCGCACAGGTCGGCAGGATGATGCGCTCGAAGAACGGCCCGAAACCGTTCGAGATGCTGCGGAAGCCCTGCACCGGCACCCAGCGCAGGTCGATCGCGAAGACCTCGATCAGGATGTAGCCGACCACGAACACCGGCACCGAGAAGCCGAGCACGGACAGGCCCATCACGAAGCGGTCGATCCAGGTGCCGTGCTTCCAGGCCGCGATCACACCCAGGGGAACGGCGACGATGACGGCGAGGATGATGGTCGACAGCGCGATCGAGATCGACGGCTCGACCCGCTGGCCGATCATCTTCATCACCGGAAGGTTGGAGATGAGTGAAGTTCCGAGATCGCCATGCAGCAGCTTGTTCAGCCAGGTGATGAACTGCACGATCAGCGGCTCGTTGAGGCCGAGCGAGGTGCGGATGCGCTCGAGCCGCTCCGGCGTGGCGTTGTCGCCGGCAAGAATCGCGGCGGGATCGCCCGGGGTGAGGCGGAGCAGGAGGAAGACGAATAGCGCCACCACGCCCATCACGGGCACGGCGGCGAGAATTCGGCGAAGGAGATATCCGAGCAAGTTGGATCCCGTCAGATTAGAGTCAGATCAGAGACAGCGGCTGAAGGCTGCGTTCTGCCACCAGCCTAACATTTCAGCAATTCCCATGCCATCCGGGCCACGGTTTTTGCAGTGCGGTCAACTTGTTTTGGTGACCTGGCCCGGTTTTGGTGACCTGGCTTGCGCCATTACTCGAGAGTCGCGAGCAGCCCCGCCATCAGCCGGCCGCGTTCGACGAGACTTTCGACCTCGATATACTCTTCGAGCGTGTGGCCGTTGCCGCCACGCACGCCCAGGCCGTCGAGAGTCGGAATGCCCATTGCGCCGGTGAAATTGCCGTCGGAGCCGCCGCCGGCGCTCGCATGCGGCAGTTCTGCGCCAAGCGACTTGGCGATCACGCGCGCCTTTTCGTAAAGCGCCATCGTACCGGCATCGGGCTCCCAGACCGGACGTGTCACGCCGCGCGTCACGTTGAAGGTGACATCATTGGTTGTACCGGAGAGCGCCAGCATCCTCTCGACGCCGCGATCGAGGTCGGCCTGGCGCTTGGCCATCGAAAGCGCTTCGCCGGTGGTGGTCGTGGCAACGCAATTGACCCATTGACCCCCATGCACGACGCCGACCGAAAACGTGCAGTCCTCGCCCGTCATCGCGTCGATGGCGAGGATTTGCCGCGCCATCTCGCGGATAGCCGAGCGGCCCGCCGACAAAGTCGCGCCGGCGTGGCTGGGCCGGCCGGTCGCCTCGAGATTGAAACGCGCGATGGCGTAACGTCCGGTGGTGACGCCGTTGTCAGCGCGGCCGGGCTCGGGCACCAGCACGTATTTGTTGCGCGCGGCTTCCGCCTCGATGATATCGCGCGTGGAGGGTGTGCCGACTTCCTCGTCGGGCGTGAACAGCACGGTGATCGGCAGCGGCGTCGTGAACGAGGCGCGGGCCAGTTGCCGGATCGCTTCCAGCGAAAGATAATTGCCGCCCTTCATGTCGTAGATGCCGGGTCCGTAGCACTTGCTGCCCTCGCGGCGCCATTTCAGCTTCTCGATGGTGCCCGTGGGGTGGACGGTATCCATGTGTCCGGCAATCAGGATGCCGGGCTCGCCTTGCTTCGGATGCGGAAAGCGGGCGCGGATCACGCCGCCAAAGCCCTGGCGACCGGCGATGCGCTCGATCGTCGCACCCATGATCGCCATCTCCCGCGCCGCGATATCGAGCATGCGATTCACGGCATTCGCATCCCAGGTCGGGCTTTCGCATTCCACCCAGTCGCGCAGACCCTGGAGCATCGCTTCGGAATCGAAGGGAAGATTGGCTGGATTCATCTCAATGTCTCTCCAATGTCTCTTGGGCTTCGGAACATGGAACGCGCATTGCATCGGCGCGGGTCAGGACAGGCGGAGAGCGTTTTAGAGCCAAACCGATCCTTGTGGAGCCCGTGCGCGCGCCGCTTGGGCTTGCAGCGAAACCGGATTGACGCGCTCGGCACTGTCTGCAAGTCTCGAAAAGATAAAGGCATTGCATGAGGTTAGTTCGCCTAAAGAACGAACCGGATGCTCAATCGATAACCTGCCTTTGAACAGTTTCACGTCAGGAGAACTTTTTATGTTTAAGTTGATGCGCCGGGGGCCTCGCGCGTTCGCCTCCAAACTTGCGCTGTCGGTCGTCGCGCTTTCGACCGCACTGGCCTCGCCGGTGCTTGCGGCCGGCAAGACCATCACGGCGGTGATGCATTCGGATCTGCGCATCATCGATCCGATCTTCACCACGGCCTACATCACGCGTGACCATGGCTACATGATCTACGACACGCTCGTGGCGCCCGATTCGAACTTCAAGATCCAGCCGCAGATGGCGGACTGGAAGATCTCCGACGACAAGCTCACCTACACGTTCACGCTGCGCGACGGCCTGAAGTGGCATGACGGTGCGCCGGTGACGGCGGAGGACTGCGTTGCCTCGCTCAAGCGCTGGGGCGCAGTCGACGGCATGGGCCAGAAACTGTTCGACTTCACCGCGAGCATCGAGGCGACCGATGCCAAGACCATCACGCTGAAGCTGAAGGAGCCCTACGGCCTCGTGCTCGACTCGATCGGCAAGCCGTCCTCCCGCGTTGCCTTCATGATGCCGAAGCGCCTGGCCGAGACGCCGCCGGACAAGCAGATCCCCGAGCAGATCGGTTCGGGTCCCTTCAAATTCGTGCAGTCGGAATTCCAGCCGGGCGTGAAGGCGGTCTACGTCAAGAACACCGACTACGTGCCGCGCAAGGAGCCGTCGAGCTGGACCTCCGGCGGCAAGGTGGTGAAGGTCGACCGCGTCGAGTGGATCACCATGCCGGACTCGCAGACCGCGGTGAACGCGTTGCAGTCGGGCGACATCGACTTCGTGGAAAATCTGCCTTACGACATGCTTCCGTTGCTGGAGGCGAACAAGGAGATCACGATCGAGGTCTCGAACAAGTTCGGTTTCCAGACTCTCGGCCGGATGAACTTCCTCTATCCGCCGTTCGATAACGTCAAAGTGCGCCGTGCTGCCTTGCTGGCGATCAACCAGAAGGATGTTCTCGACGCACTCGTCGGCAACGCCAAATATCAGAAGATCTGTGGCGCTTTCTTCGTGTGCGATACGCCGTTCGCGACCGAAGTCGGCGGGGAGACGCTGGTGAAGGGCAACGGCATGGCCGAAGCCAAGAAGGCGCTCGCCGAATCCGGCTATGACGGCACCCCGATCGTGATCATGGCCCCCGGCGATGTCACGACGCTGAAGGCGCAGCCGATCGTTGCGGCTCAGTTGCTGCGCGAGGCCGGCTTCAAGGTCGACCTGCAAGCGACCGATTGGCAGACGGTGGTGAGCCGCCGCGCCAGCCAGAAGCCTCCGAAGGAGGGCGGCTGGAACATGTTCTTCACCAACTGGGTCGCGGCCGACGTCTCCAACCCGATCGCCAATCTCTCGATCGGCGGCCAGGGCAAGAAGGGCTGGTTTGGTTGGGCCGAGAACGCCAAGATCGAAAAGCTCAAGGATGACTTCGTTCGCGCCGCCTCGCTCGACGATCAGAAGAAGATCGCCGCTGAGATCCAGAAGGAAGCCTATGAGCAGGTGATCTACATCCCGCTGGGACAGTATCTCCTGCCGAGCGGCTGGCGTAAATCGCTGACCGGCGTGCTCGACGGTCCCGCGACCCCGTTGTTCTGGAACGTCGACAAGTCGGAGTAGGGCGAACTCTTCCTTTCCTCCGGATCACCATGCGGCGCCGCTGTCATCAGCGGCGCCGTTGTCGTTTGTCGATCTTAGTCGTTTGTCGACCTTGCGCCGGCCGAGAAGGCGGACGTTTTCAATCTTTTCCAGTTTCCAATCATTGCTATTTGTTTCCGTACTGAACTAGATGTGCCGTTCTTGCGCATCACCTTCCTTCCTCCATTTGATTCCAGTGCCGATCGATTTTGCATTCCAGGCGATGGCCGAACGGTCCGATCGCGCGCCGGCGCGATGGCGCCGGCCATTCCTGCGTTGGCTCGATGGCGTCGAGACGGGCTGGGCCGCGCCGCTTCTCATCGCCTGCTTCGTCGCGATCTGGACACTCTATCTGGCGGTCGCCTATGCCGGCGGCGGTCTGCACCCCGATACGCTGGAAGCCTGGACGCTGGGGCGGCATTTCGCCTGGGGCTATCACAAGCATCCGCCATTGACCGGCTGGGTTGCCGCGAGCTGGAGCGCCATCTTTCCGCTCAGCGAGTGGTCGCTGCAATTGATGGCGATGGCCAATGCCGGGCTTGCGCTGGTCTTCGTCGACCGGATCGCGCGGCAATTCGTGACGGGGCACAAGCGGGTGCTGTTGCTGTTGCTCCTGATGCTGACACCGGCCTATCAGTTTCATGCCCAGCGCTTCAACGCCAATGCGGTGCTGCTGGCCGTCTGGCCGCTGGCGACCTGGTGCTTCTTGCGCGCATTCGAGACCCGAGCGGCGTCGTGGGCGATCGCCGTGGGATGCACGACGGCGCTCGCCATGGTCGGCAAATATTATTCGATCTTCCTCGTCGCGAGCTTCACGCTTGCCGCGCTGGCACATCCGGCGCGACGCGCCTATTTCACTTCTGCTTCGCCCTGGATCTCGGTGGTCGTCGGGCTTGCAGCGCTGTCACCGCATGTTCATTGGCTCGCGACGACGGGGGCACCGACCTTCACCTACGCGCTGAACCATGCCAACGGCACTGCGGTGAGCTCGCTCGGTGAGGCCAGGAATTTCCTGCTGGGGCTGTTGCCGCCATCAGCGTGTCAGCCGTCGCCTGGGTGTTGATCGCCGGCAGGCGGCTGAAGCAGTTTCCGGACGATTTCGCGGCGATGCATCCGGGCCTGCGGCTTCTCTTTTACGTTGCCGTCGGCACGATTGCGTTGCCGGTCCTGATCTCGCTCGTGATGGGCACCGATCTGCCGTCCCTGTGGGCTTTGCAAGGGTTGTTTCTGTTCGCCATTCTCGTGGTCTGCGGCACAAATTATCCAATCGAGCGCTTTTACACCGTCAACCTCACCGTGGTCGTGGCCAGCGTCGCGCTTACGGCCGTCCTCGTCGCCGCGCCGATCCACGCGGTTTATCGCAACGATCACGGTTACGAGGAGGGGCGCAATTTCTACGCGCAGGCGGCGAGCCGATTGACACGCGAGTGGCGCGAACTGACGGACGAGCCGCTCGCCGGCGTCAGCGGCGACGATTCGC
This sequence comes from Bradyrhizobium sp. WSM4872, assembly GCF_055811715.1. Classification (NCBI taxonomy): domain Bacteria; kingdom Pseudomonadati; phylum Pseudomonadota; class Alphaproteobacteria; order Hyphomicrobiales; family Nitrobacteraceae; genus Bradyrhizobium; species Bradyrhizobium sp. WSM4872. The sequence goes on from NZ_JBVVPT010000002.1 coordinate 484,985, forward strand.
TGGCGTTCGCGACAGCGTTCTACAGCCCGGACCATCCGCACTACGTGCGGCCGTTCGAGGATCAATATCCCGGGGGTTTGCCGCGCAAGGTGACGCTGGACCGCGGCTGGGCCGCGCTCTGTTTCCGCGATCAGGATGATTGCAGCCGGTGGATGGACTGGGTGGCCGGGCGTGCCGGGCACTTCATGAGGCGGGAATTGATTGTACAGGCGCAGCTATGGGGCCGGCCCGGTCTCACACGGGAAGTGGTTGTGCTGATGGTGCCGCCCCGTGGAAGTGGTGCGGCACCCGAAGGCATTGCGGACGATTTCAGCGCCAGCAGGCGCGCAACGCAATAGGCGTCTTCGTCAGCAGTGGCTGTCGCGGACCCGCTCGAGCCCTTCACTCGCGAATGGCACGGTGACGGCGGTCTTTTCGGCGCCCGACGGCGTGCGTTCCGTCTTCGCCCGCTCCGCGGCGTCGTTGTCTTTACGGGGTTTCGGTTCCATTGAAGCGCCTTTTCAAATTGTTGCAGTACAACATCGAGAGCGCCGCGAAGTTCCTCACCCGATGGCGCGATGATGCGGCCTGAACAACCGTCCTCTCTCCACCACCAGCACGATCCCGAGCGCGGCGAGTGACGACACGAAGAACCCGACCGAGAACGGCAGCAACGTGCCGTCGAAGCTTTGCCCGATCGCCATGCCGACGGCGATGCCGATCAGCGTGGTGATCGAGCCGTAGAGCGAGGACGCCGTGCCGGCGATGTGGCCCTGCGGCTCCATCGCGAGTGCGGTGAAGTTGGCAACCATCATGCCGAACGAGAACATCATCAGCGCCGAAAGCACCATGAACAGGGGAAGCGGTAACGCGCCGAGGCTTTCCGTCAGCAGCATCACACCCGCCACCGCGGTGTAGAGCGTCAGCGCGCCGTGCGAGATCACGCGCATGCCGAGGGTCCCGACGAATCTCGCGTTGAGGAAGCCGGCAATGGCGGTGCCGGCCGCGATCGCGGCGAAGGCGAGCGGAAAATAATGGCCAAGATGATAGATGCCGACAAAAACTTGCTGGGCCGAAAATACGTAGGCGAACAGCGCACCCATGACGCTGCCAGCTGCGAGCGCGTAGCCGAGAGTTTGGCGATGGGTCACGGTCTGCCAGTAGGCCGTGAGCACGTCGGCCGGCGCGAGCGACCTGCGTTCGCTCTCAGGCAGGGTCTCCGGAAGCCGCAGCACCGACCATGCAAGCGCGAGCAGACCGTAGAGCATCAGCACGACGAAGATGCCGCGCCACGCCGTCACCAGCAGCACCGCCTGTCCGAACGAGGGGGCGATTACGGGGACCGCGATGAAGATCATCATCGCGAGCGACATCACGCTCGCCATGCGGCGGCCGACGTAACAGTCGCGCACGATCGAGGTCGCGATCACCCGCGTCGCCGAGGTGCCGAAGCCCTGCAATGCGCGCGCCAGCAGCAGCGTCTCGAACGACGGCGCGGCAATCGCCAGCACGCTTGCCACCGCATAGACCGCCATCCCGCCGAGCAGCACCGGGCGGCGGCCGAAGCGGTCCGACAGCGGGCCCATGACGAACTGCCCCGCGCCAAAGCCGATCAGGAAGGTCGACAGCACCAGCTGAAGATGGTTAGCGACCGGGATATTGAAGGCCGACCCGATGTTGGGCAGCGCCGGGAGCATCATGTCCATCGCAAGCGGATTGAGCGCCATGATCGACGCGATTACGATGATGAATTCGGGAAAACCCATGGGGCGGTGTCCCGAGGACACCCAATCGTCGGCATTGACGTCGGACAAGTAGCTCACCTCTGATTTGAGGTCCTTGTCTAACCCCGATGCTGCGTTGCACAAGCGATGATTCGGGATGGCTGGCAGGCGGTGCAGGAGCAGGCAGGAATTGATGAGGTATCAGCGCTTGCGGCCGCGGCGGTCGGTGGGATCGTCCGCGCAGCTTTCGTGGTGCGGGCAGCCGGGGTCGAACCGGCACAGCGCTTGCGCGCCGAGGGATTTTAAGTCCCTTGCGTCTACCAATTCCGCCATGCCCGCTTGATCCAACGAGATCAGCCACTTAAGTCCCTTACCGGCGGTCTGGAATTGGCATTTGCAGGCCGGAGGGGCGGTTCTTCCTTAGGCGAGCCGGCGGCACAAGGCAAAGCCTCAATCCGGACATCTGTTGTTGCTTTAGGCATTCTCAATCGACGGGGACTATTCATCCGACATGTCTGCTTTGGTCCAATCTCGCCTGCGCACGTGCTGCGTGGCCGCCGCGCTGCTCGCGGCCGGCTTCGCGCTGTCCGGCTGCGCCGGCATGAGCGAGACGGTCGCTCCGGCCTTTGCCGATCCCGCCAAGTACGAATTGTACGATTGCAAGCAGCTCGAAGGCGAGCGCAAGTCGCTCGCCAGCCGCACCGCTGATTTGCAGAGGCTGATGGACAAGGCACAAACCGGCGCGGGCGGCGCCGTGGTGTCGGAGCTTGCCTACCGCAACGATTACGTCGCGGTACGCGGGCAGGCGCAGATGGCCGATGACGCTTGGCGCCGCAACAGGTGCCGGGAAACGCCGCCCGAGGCGCCCGCGGCCAATCCTGGTCTGAACCAGCCTGGCCCGAAATCGACAAGAGCAGTGCGCTGAAACGTCCTGCCATCAGCGTCTCGCGTCAGGGCCGCCAGCCGTAGATCCAGTCCTGCCGTGCCAGCATGCGTTCCGGGCCGAGCGCCCGGACCGCAAGATCGCGCGCGAACGCGAGCGGCCCAGTGAAATGATAGATGCGGCCCTGCTGCCGCGCAGTCCGCTGCACCCGCCGCACGCGCGCCTGACGCGTCCGGCCGTATTGTTTCAGCGCAGCCGTGATTCCCGCGGTGCTCTCGGCGATCTCAGGGCTCAAATGCTGCGCGAGCACCGCAGCGTCCTCGATTGCCATGCCGGCGCCCTGCGCCGCAAACGGCAGCATCGCATGCACGGCGTCGCCGAGCAGCGCGACCGACCCTTTGCTCCAGGGGCAGTCGTCGGGGACGCCGAACAGCGCCCATTTCCGCCAGCTGTCGATCGTGGCGAGCATCATGCGCGCCGCTGGCGGCCAGCGCGGCGCGGCGAAGGCGTCCATCACCTCGCGGGGATCACCGGGCGTGCTCCAGCCCGGTCTGTTCCAGGTGCCCGGCAGCACCGCGACCACGTTGATCTGGCGTCCGCCCGCGATCGGGTAGGCGACGAGATGGGCATTCGGGCCCATCCAGAGCTGGACCCGGCGCGTGGTGTAGTCCTTCGGCAGTTGCGTGGCATCGAGCGTACCGCGCCAGGCAATCAGCCCGGAGAAGCGCGGCTGCACCTCGGGAAACAGATGCTGGCGCACCGTCGACCAGATGCCGTCGGCGCCGATCAGCGCACTGGCGAGATCGCTGCGCCGGATCGTGCCGCTGCGATGGACGACCGTCAGCCCCTTGGCGTGAGGCGCGACGTCTTCGAACGTCGCGCCGAGTTTCAGGTCGATATCGGGATGGTCGGAGACTGCGCCGGCGAGGGCGGATTGCAGGTCGGCGCGGTGCACCACCCAATAGGGGGCGCCGGCGCGCGCGGCGGCGGCTTCTCCCAGCGGCATCCGCAACAGTTCGCCGCCGGCCCGCGCGCTCATGATCGAGACCGCCTCCGGGATCACGGCGCGCAGCTTGAGGTGCTCGGCAAGGCCGAGCTCGACCAGCACGCGGCTGGCATTGGGGGAGAGTTGCAGACCGGCGCCGACTTCCTCGAGCCGCTCGGCCTTTTCCAGGACGACGATGCGGAAGCCGCGGGCCGCGAGCGCAAGCGCAGCCGTTAGTCCACCTATGCCGGCACCGGCGATGACAATCGTTCGGGAGAGCGCCACCCCTGGCCGATGGAAGCGGTCAGGCCACCTTGTCCTTCAGGACGCATTCCGGCGGACGGGCTTCGCCCGCCTTCAGGTCGGCGGCGAAACGGTACAACGTCGAGCAGTAGGGGCAGATGATCTCGTTGTCATTGCCGAGGTCGAGGAAGACGTGCGGATGATCGAACGGAGGGTTGGCGCCCACGCACATGAACTCTTGCGAGCCGATCTCGATGACGGGGACACCGGCATCGTTGTGGAAGTGCGGGACGACATGGTCGGACATCGTACTCATCCTGGAGTGGCAATGGCGGCAGACAACAATCATGACTGACGCGGCATTATTAAGGCGCCGCGGACCATACTGTTGGGTGTAGATGATTGCTAGTCCAGCGGAACCGAAAGCTCCGCAATGCCCCATGCTCATTTGCTCATGCAAATTCGACACAATCTTGCGGCCTGAGAGAAGCCCTTCTTTCGTCGGGGACGTTGTGTCGCAATTTTGGCATACTATCTCTGTGGACGAGCGTAATTGCGACGAAAGACGAACCGTCAGGCGTCAACGATCTCAGGACCGTCCAGGCTCTCCGCATGAAGTGGTTGCGAATCAGCACAGCGTTGACCGGTATCGCGGCATGCGGCTTCTTGCTCGCGCAGGTAGCACCGCACGCCCGAGAGGCCGGCGCGATTCTGGCCGCCCGGGACGATCCCGCCGCGCTGTCCGAGATCAAGCTCGACGCACTGCTGCGGCACAACGACCGCCTGATTCAGGACAACATCGAGGCCGCGCTTGCATCGGGCGATGCCGATCTCGCCGACAGTTTTGTCGCGCTGGCGCGCGACCGGAACATCGCGCTGCCTGATAACCTCCTGAGCCGTGTCAGCGACGCGGTCAAAGCCGAAGATTCCACCTCGCATTTCGCAAAACGGTTTGCCACGGGTCTCGTCACCGGCAACGCGGACGATGTCGCGAGCTTGTCGGGGACCGTGGCCGGCGATCTCTTCGTCATCGGCGACATCAGGGATGTCGTGCGCGAGGGCAAGCACCTCGCCATGGGCGAGGAGACCGATCGCCTCGTGCTGGGCCTTGCGGCCGCGGGTCTCGCCGTCACGGCCGTGACCTACGTGTCTGTCGGCGGTGCCGCGCCGGTTCGCGCCGGGCTGACGCTGGTGAAGGACGCGCGCAAGGTGGGCCGGCTCGGCGAGGGATTGGCGGCATGGGCCGGCCGGTCCGCACGCGAGGTCGTCGATACCCCGATGCTCCAGAACGCGGTTGCCTCCGGCTCCGTGTTGCGGCCGGGCCAGACCTTGAGCGCGATCAAGGCTGCGTTCCGCGCCGAGAAAGCCGGCGCGCTGGTTCGGCTCGGCAAGGATGTCACGCGAGTCGTCGAGAAGACCGGCACGCGCGGCGCGATGGATAGCCTGCGCATCGCTGAAGGTCCCAAGGACGTCGCACGCGCGGCGCGGCTCGCGGAAGCCCAGGGCGGCAAGACGCGCGCGATCCTGAAGCTGCTCGGCCGCGGCGCGCTGCTGCTGATCGGCGGGGCGTTCAATCTTGCACTCTGGCTGTTCGGCGCGGCCTTGACGCTGTTCGGTCTGTTGTCCTCGATCAAGGCGACGACGGAGCGCCTGACCCAGGCCTGGTGCGATCGCAGGCGGGCGCGGCGACTTCGCCAGGCCCGGATCGCCGAGGCCGTCCTGACAAGCGCTGCCGTCACGGCCTAAGATACCTCTTCCCCTCAAGATTGCGGAACTGATGATGCCGAGCTTTCACAACGGCGCCGTTGAAATTGCCTATCTCGACGAAGGCGAGGGCGATCCGATCATCCTGGTGCACGGCTTTGCCTCCAGCAAGAACGTGAACTGGGTCTATCCGACCTGGGTCTCGGAGCTGCGCAAGAACGGCCGTCGCGTCATTGCCCTCGACAATCGCGGCCATGGCGAAAGCGCAAAGCTCTACGAGCCCGCGCAGTACTCGATCCCGACCATGGCCGGCGACGTGCTCGCGCTGATGGATCACCTCTCCATCCCGCAGGCCGATCTCATGGGCTATTCGATGGGCGGGCGGATGACGGCCTGGCTCTCCCTCAACGAGCCGCAGCGGCTGCGCTCGGCGATTCTCGGCGGCATCGGCATCGGCGGCCTGATCGAGGGCACCGGGCCCGGCGAGAACGTCGCCAAGGCGCTGGAGGCGCCGTCGCTCGACGACGTCTCCGATCCCGTCGGACGCACGTTTCGTGCTTTTGCAGACCAGACCCGTTCCGACCGCAAGGCGCTGGCCGCCTGCCTGCGCGGCACGCGCGATCTCATGACCAAGGACGAAGCCGCGCGCATCGACGTGCCCGTGCTGATCGCGGTCGGCTCGACCGACGACGTCGCGGGCTCGGCCAGCGCACTCGGCGCCATCATCCCGGGTTCGGAAGTGCTCGACATTCCGAACCGCGATCACATGCGGGCGGTCGGCGACAAGGTCTACAAGACTGGCGTGCTCGATTTCCTCTCACGCCGCGCCTGAGGTTTCGTCCGCAGGCCCGTCGTCGCCGAACGAGCGAAACAGCGCCATCAGCACCACGAAGGTCGCAACCCACACCATCCGCGCGCCGTAGCGATCGTGGGGGCCGGAGATGACGGCGCAGATGAAGGCGTTGCCGAGCAGCGCCAGAGTCACCGTCGCCGCCAGCAGCGTCAGATCGTCCAGCCGGCGATGTGCGAGCGCGTGGCCGAGCAGCACGAGGAGCGCCAGCATCGAGGCCAGCGCGACGGGCACGTGCAGCCAGTTGACGTAGTCGAAGTCGAGGGCCCAATGCTGCTGGCGCGCGGCGCGCATCGGCGCGACCTGGGAGGGGATGTAGCGCTCGATGATGCCGTAAGTGTGCGGGATCCAGACACTTGCGCCTTCGCCGGTCGCCACATGCAGCAATTGCTGGCCCATCGCCCGCAACGCCGCGCCGACCTGCCAGACGGGATAGTCGGCGAGCGAACCCACGACGATGGTGCCCATCTCGTCGTTCATGCCCTCGAACCGGCCTAGCGTGTTGAACATGCTCTTGCCCCACAGGAATTCGTCGGCGGTCGCCGGCAATTGGTCGCGATAGGGGCAGAGCTTGAGTTTTTCGCGCGGGCAATGGTCGTTGAGATAACGCGCGACGATGCCGTCCTGCATCATGCGGCCGAAGGCGACCCCCGTGCCGCCGGGGGTCCAGGCCCATTTGCCTGACAGCGCATGGTTGGCTGACACCAGCATCAGCCCGCCCACGATGATGGTCAGGCTCGCCTGCGCCAGTCCTGCGACGGGCAGACGCGCGCGCAGGAATGGCCGCAGCATCCAGCCTGCAACGCAGAGACCGAGCAGCACGCCGAGCGTGGCGCTGTGGGTCGCAGCGGCAAAGGCGGTGAAGACGAACAGCGTGATCTTTTCGAGCGCGGAGGTCCGCTGTCCACCGATGACCAGCAGGAATAGCGACAGCACCGACAGGCCTGCAAAGATGTCGGTGAGCAACATGCTGGCCAGCCAGGGCAGCGCAGTCGACAGGATCAGAAGCAGGCTGATCGCGATGAAGCGGAACGTCTGCATCATCGAGAGCACGCGCAAGGTGAGCTGCAACAGCCACAGCGTCGCCAGCGACTGGACCGCGAGGTTGATCCAGAAACCAGAACTCTCGCCATAGTGCAGATAGATGCCGAACACCGTGGAGCGGCTCGGGACGAGATAGCCCTCGTACCAGCGCGCCAGATAGCCTCCGGTATCCCATTGCAACAGCGGATAGCCGTTCCAGAACGCCGGCGCGATCAACAGCAGCGGCAGGGCAATCCCGGCCAGCCGCAGCCAGAGTGAGCCCGCGGCGCCCGCGCGCGCATGATCAGTGGTGATGGTCAAATCCGCTCCGTCCTCACTCGGACCATGCCCGCAATCACGGTTGAGGCGGAATTCACCAATAGTTTGACGCCGCCCGGCTTGAATTTGGCGAAACCCTGACCATTTTGAGCCGACCTTGCCGCCCGGGGTGTCGGAAGAAACTGTTGTGATTCAACGTGTTGGCATACCCTCGCTGGGCAACACACTGTTCACTCTCAGGCAAGCCCGTCAGGACTTTGTCGCCTAGACTGTGTTATAGAACCAGTGAAACGAGCCAATTCGAAAGAGCAGATCTCATGGCAGTGCATCAGGTCAATCCGGGAGGAAAGCTCGCAACGCTCGATCCGATCTGGGATCGGATCCGCGGCGAAGCGGAGGACATCGTCCATCGCGAGCCGGAGCTTGCGACCTTCATCTATTCGACCGTGCTGCATCACAGCCGCCTGGAAGATGCGGTGATTCATCGTGTCGCCGACCGGCTCGATCACTCCGCGCTGTCGGGCGATCTCGTGCGCCAGACCTATGACGAGGCGTTGCGCGACGATCCCGATCTCGGCAACGCCTTCCGCGCCGATCTCGTCGCCGTCTACGACCGCGACCCCGCGACCTCGCGCTTCATCGATCCCTTGCTCTATTTCAAGGGCTTTCACGCCATCCAGACCCACCGCCTCGCACATTGGCTCTATCTGAAGGGCCGCAAGGATTTTGCGTATTATCTGCAGAGCCGGGCATCTGCGGTCTTCCAGACCGACATCAATCCCGCCGCGCGTATCGGCCGCGGCATCTTCCTCGACCACGCCACCGGCTTCGTCTGCGGTGAGACGGCGCTGATCGAGGACGACGTTTCGATCCTGCACGGCGTCACGCTCGGCGGCACCGGCAAGGAGAACGAGGACCGCCATCCGAAAATCCGTCACGGCGTCCTGATCGGCGCCGGCGCGAAGATCCTCGGCAACATCGAGATCGGTCATTGCGCCCGCATCGCGGCGGGCTCGGTCGTGGTCAAACCGGTGCCGCACAACGTGACGGTCGCGGGCGTTCCGGCCAAGGTCGTCGGCGAAGCCGGCTGCGCCGAGCCGTCGCGCACCATGGATCAGATGATCAACGCCATGGGACTTTAACGCCATGGGACTTTGAGGTGGGTCTCTGAGAGGGGACTCTGAGAGGGGACTCTGAGGCGGGACTTCGAGCTTGTCGGAAGGGGCAGATTTTCCGCCCCTTTCGTCCCCAAAATTCTTTGGCAATTCATGCTGGCGGTTGGTCGCGTCTCGTCCTAAAACCCGCGCCAACCCAGATTTCGATTGGAGACTTGCCGTGGACGTCAAGGAAGTTAGGAAGCTCGACGCGTATCTGAAGCGCGTATTCGGCAATCCCAAGATCCGCGTCGTGCCGCGGCCGAAGAAGGATGATTCCGCCGAGGTCTATATCGGCGAGGAGTTCATCGGTGTGCTCTTCGTCGACGACGAGGACGACGATCGCTCGTTCCAGTTCCAGATGGCGATCCTCGAGGACGACCTGGTCGACCAGGAATAGTTTTCTTTTCGTCATTGCGAGCGAAGCAATCCAAAGTCTCTCCGTGGACGCGGTCTGGATTGCTTCGCTTTGCTCGCAATGACGGATCCTATTCCCGCAGCTCATACGCTATTTCTTTGCAAGAACACGCAGCCGCGCCGTGGCATCGGCGACAGTGATGCCGGCTGCATCGACGAGCTTGGCTCGCACGACCATGTCGCGATCGGTCTGCTCGACAACACGCGCCCGGGCCGTGATGGGGCCGACCGCTGCCGGCTTCAGGAAGCGGGTATCAAGACTCTTTGTGACGACGGTCAACTCGGACGAGAGCGCGGCCAGCGCACAGATGCCGGTGGCGGAGTCAAGCATCGCCGCCAGAAATCCGCCCTGGATCGTCCCGTGCCTGTTGGTGAAAGCCGGCTGAGCCTGGAAGCGGATTAGCGCATCCCCGTTGTCGTCGAAGCCAAGCCATTCCCGTCCCAGCAACTGGGCTCCGGCGGGAGATCTGCTGCCGCATCGTTCAAGTCGATCGCCCCATGATGGCATCATGCTCCTGTTTTGCCCGACGGGTCAAGTTCGATTTCGAAAAACCGAAGTATCAAAAATACGAAGTGATTACAGACGCCTGGCTACTGTGCATGGGGTTGTTTTCGAGATTATTGTTGGGACGGCTCCAGGCTTGTCCCCGCATGCCTGTCGCGCGGCACGGCAGAGACGCCGCGCTCAGCCCCGCGGCCCGCGCAATTGCGCCGTGAGGCGGTCCATCGCTTCCGCCGCATCGCGCCATTGCGACAGCCAGCTGCGCGGAAAGCGGAAGGTGAGGTCGGCGCCGCCGACGCGGCGTTCGGCGAGGCACATGCCGGGCGTCGCTCCATCGCGGGTGCAGCGCGCGGTCAGCGCGGGACTTGCGGCAGAATAGAGATCCTCGCTGCCATAGGGCGTGTCGACACGGAATATCCGCATCGTCAGCCCGTCCTGAGGCATTGCCGCGGCCTGGTCGAGATAGCGCGGATAGATCGTGGCTGCGCGCTGCTCGGGCGACAGCGCATCGCGATGCGCGGCGATCGACAGGAAGATGCGGTCGATCGGCTGCATCGCCGCATCCACGCTATCGGCGGTGACGTGCTTCGGCGCGCCCGGCGGCTCCAGCGAAGGGTACAGGAAATCGAGATCGATCCGCTCCTGCGGCCCGGAGTGGCGCTGGATCTTCATGCGGATCGCGTTGGTCGGCAGGTTGAACAGCGTCCCGCCGACGCTCACCGGCAGCTTGTCCGGGGCGCTCGCGCCGCTCGGGCCCCAGGTCGGCCACAACAAATAGGCGACGAGCGCGACGGCACACACCGCGGCAATGCCGCCGAGCACGATCGGGACCACGTGGGCCCGGGTGCGCGCCCGGGGAGACTGGGGGGAGGTTGCCGAAAACACCGTCATGAGCCGCAATGAGCCGGAAGTCGGCCGATGGCCGACGAATCAGCGGCGAATATGCCACGCGGCTGCGATTTCGCGGAGCGTTCACCGGCTGCACGAAAGGGAGAGAGGCCTGCGTGGGTCGGCCGGCGGCGTTAACCTTCGCTTAAGGATAATGTAGCGTTAACCGGCACTATTTGTCACAGGAAGGCACCTCGCGTTGCGTAAGGGCGGACCGTTCCGATGACACCTGAAGCTCTCAATACCTTCTTCTCGATCGGCATCGGTTTCGCGCTCGCGGGAGCGCTCGTGAGCGGATACCAGACGATCGCACAGCGGCCGGCCGGCTTCGGTCTGTTGCAGGACGGCGTGGCGCCGAAGACCTTCGCGGCGGTTCCGTTCCTGGTGTTCGCAGCGCCTTTCATCATCATGCGCAACACCCTGCGCGGCAGGCAGCTGGAGAGCCGCCGCGTCGAATTCGTGATGATGGCGACCGTCATCGCCGGCTTCTGGAGCATGATGAGCGGCACCTTCTTCCTGATGACGCTGCGCGCGGCCGGCGTTCTGGTCTGATACGGGCGCTGTAGGGCTGCCTTCACGGCGGCCCTTTGCGTCGACGCTGCCATTTCGCTATGGCTGGGGTCGACGCGACAGGAGACCCTCATGGCGATCTACGAGCTCGACGGGCAAGCGCCCGATCTTCCCGCCGACGGCAATTACTTCATCGCGGAGACCGCCACCGTGATCGGCCGCGTGCGCCTGAAGCCCGGCGCGAGCGTCTGGTTCGGTGCGGTGCTGCGCGGCGACAATGAGTGGATCGAGATCGGCGACGGCGCCAACGTGCAGGACGGCTCGACCTGCCACACCGATCTCGGCTTTCCGCTTCACATCGGCAGGAACTGCACGGTCGGCCATAACGTCATCCTGCACGGCTGCACCATCGAGGAGGGCGCGCTCGTCGGCATGGGCTCCATCGTGATGAACGGCGCCAGGATCGGCCGCAACAGCATCGTCGGCGCCGGCTCCGTCATCACCGAGGGCAAGGAATTCCCCGAACGGTCCCTGATCATCGGTTCGCCGGCGCGGGTGATCCGCACGCTCGACGACGCCCAGGTGCAGAAGATGGGTAGCGCGGCGAAGTTCTACGTCGCCAACGGCCCGCGCTTCACGAAGGGCCTCAAGCGGATCGGGTGAGCTCAGCTTCCTTCGGACTCGCGCGCTTCTATTGCGCTTGCGACCTTCTCGTGCCCCGCGGACCACAGGGCATGCTCGTCGCTGCCGTCTTGGTACGGATTGGCTTCCGCCGGAATGTTTTGACGCGCCGCGCGTTCGCCTTCTGCAAAAGCATCGCGATCGTTCATCGTGACTGCGCCTTTCTGTTTTCGGAGCCTTCCCGGTTTCAAGCTGATGCGACGGCATTTGTTCCGGAACCGGTCATTGCTGCGGCGGTTGATCGGCGAAGGAGAATTAGAATGGCCAGATTGCCCACAACCTGTTCAATCAAGACCGTGATCGTGATCTTCGCCCTTGCCGCGATGCCGGCCGTATCGTTCGCGCAAGCCACCGGCGGCTCGGCGGGATCGGCTGGAGGTGTGGCCAATTCTCCGGCGACTGCGCCCGGCACCAACAGTCTGGGTACTGCTCAATCATCGGGAGCGAATGCCACCTCCGGAACCACCACCGGGACCGGTGGAGGTGGATCCACCGACGCCGCCGTCAACGCCGAGAACCGGCTGCTCGACAAGAAGCTCAAGAGCATCTGCCGCGGCTGCTGATGCTCGCGGGGAAGTGAGACAGTGAGGCTGTCAGGAACGCCGCAAGCCAATTAGCTTGATCCTGCTTTTGAAGCGTGGAGCGTCTCCACGCGGAGGATCGAGTGATGTTACGGAAGATGATGTTGACGGCGCTGGCTGTGGCGGCGGTTGGGCTGTCGATACCGCAGGCGGCACAAGCGGGCGGTCACGGTGGCTGGGGCCATGGTGGCGGTGGCTGGGGCCATGGTGGCGGCTGGGGTCATGGCGGCCACTGGCATGGCGGTGGCTTCTGGCCAGGCGTCGCCATCGGGGCGGGTATCGCCGGCGCCGGTTACTACGGCAGCTATTACGGCTACGGTTACCCCTCCTACGGCAGCTCCTATTACTATGGTACCGGATACGACGACGGCGGTTATGGTGGCTGTTACGTCGTCCGGAAGCGCGTGATGACGCCTGCGGGATGGCGATACCGTCGCGTCGACGTCTGCGAATGAGGCGGGTGGGCCACTAAAAAACAAGGCCGTTGACGCAATATACCGTCAACGGCCTTGCCAGCCCCGGACATTGAAATCGGCTCACGCCATCCGGTAACGGCGAGCATCGCTTGGAATCATACGGGCGAATGTGATCCAGTTCACAAGTCCAAAAATTTAGCGGCGCCGACTGCTCAGCCGCGCGAGCGCTTGCGTGCACTGGCCTGGACACGATGCCGTGCAGGTTTCCTGCGGGTAACCGAAGGAGTCTCGGCCTCGGTCGCCCGGGCGCTGGCAAAGGATTGCCGCAGGCCGTCGATGGACTCATTGAGTGCCGTGACCTGCTCGGACAGACGCTTGGTGTCGGCCTGCTGGAATGCGAGCAACCGCTTCACACTCTGAAGCTGGTCCTGCACGACCTGGAGCTGGTCAATCGATTCCTGCTGGGTTGCTTCCAACCCCTTGGTCTTCTCGACCAGCTGCTCGGACGCCTGTGCGGTACGTGCCTGAAGCTGCCGCGAGGCCACCACCCGATCGGTCTCGGGGGCTGAGCCGGTATAGGCGCGCCAGATCGCGATCGAGGTCACACCGGCGATCAGCAGCAGGAGCGCGGCGGCCGTCAGCGCGATGGGCTGGGCGCCAAGGCGAAGGAGGGGATGGGACCGTGTGTCCTCTGCGAGATCGATCATCGCTGACAAAACCCAAATTGAAACTTGAGTGGCGAAGACCGGCAACCCTGAGGTCACCGGGGGTCCCGAAAGCGTTACGTTTCGGCAAGGAATGGGACCAAAAAGAGGCCAAGAGCAAAAAAACCAACAATCAGGATGCCTTAGGGCCTCCGAACGTCCGTCAGAGGCAGAGATCAGGGCTGAAACGGCGAAAACGGACCTGAATAGGTCTTCGAGCGCGGCGTCGCATAGGGTCCGAGCCGGGAGGTCTTCAGCCCCAGTCGCACCAATGATTCCGCCAAGGTCACCGCGGCGGCGACACCGTCGATCACGGGCAGGCCGTGCGTGGCGGCGAATTCATTGGCGAGATCGGCCATGCCGGCGCAACCGAGCACGATGGCCTCTGCGCGATCGTCGCGGATCGCGGCCGTAATTTCCGTAGAGATTTTTGCGAGCGAATCGGTGTTGCGCTCCTCCAGCGCGAGCACCGGCACCTCGGCAGCGCGGACGCGGACGCAGCGATCGGCGAGGCCGTATTTCCGCAAATTGTGTTCGATCGGCACGATAGAGACACCGAGCGTCGTCACCACGGCGAAGCGCGCCGCGATCAGGCTCGCCATGTGGAAGCCCGCCTCGCCAATGCCGATCACGGGTGCCTTTGCCGCGGCGCGCGCGGCGTCGAGGCCGGTGTCGTCGAAGCAGGCGATGATGTGCGCATCCGCGCCGTCGCGGTCGGCCTCGCGGATGCAGCCGAGCATGCCCGGCACCGCGAACGCCTCGTCGTAAAATCCCTCGATCGAGACCGGGCCCATCGTGGGCTGGCGCGCATCGATCACGGTGTCGGGCAGGGCGACGCTTCGCGCGGCAGCAGCAATCTTCGCCGTCATGGTCGCAGTGGTGTTGGGATTGACGACGTGAAGCCGCATCAGATCAGACAAGCCCTTTGCCGGCGTCCGAGCCTTTGGCCGCCTGCCGCTTGTTGAGCATGTGGATGGTGCCGAGCGCAAGCGCGATCACCGTGAACGAGACGGCCGAGATCACGGTGCCGAGCGCATAGATATCGGGGTTCGTCACGGTGGTGGTGAGGCCCTGGAGATCGAGAGGCAGCGTGTTCACCGCCCCGATCGCCTGGCTGGAACGTGCGAGCTCGTCCCAGGAGAGCGTGAAGCCGAACAGTCCAATGCCGATCACAGAAGGCAGGATGATCGGCAGCACGACATGACGGAAGGCCTGCCACGGCGTTGCACCGAGATCGCGCGCGGCTTCCTCGAGCCTGGGATCGAAGCGGTTGAAGATCGCAAACATGATGAGCAGGCCGAACGGCAGCGTCCAGGTCAGATGTGCACCGAGGCCCGAGGTGAGCAGACCCATCGAGGTCTCGAAATTCTCGTTGAAGGTGCCCTTGATCAGGTCGTCGATGATGCGGAATTCAAGCGAGATGCCGAGCGAGGTGATAATCGAGGGCACGATCAGGCTCGCGATCGCCGAGTAGAACAGGAGGCTTTGCGCCTTGAACTTGCGGCGAAACGCCATGCCGGCGGCGACCGACAGCACGACGGTGACGATCATCACGATAACGCCGAGCAGCAGCGAGCGGCGAAAGGCCGCGCCGAGATCGACGATGCCGGTGCCCTGGAATAGTTTTGCGATCCAGAAAGTCGACACACCGTTCATCGGGAAGGTGAGGCCGCCCTGCGGCCCCTGGAACGACAGCACATAGATCGCGATCATCGGGCCGTAGAGAAACAGCGTGTAGGCCGCGAAGAAGATCGCGAGCACGTAGAAAGAGCGCGGCCGTCCTTCCTTCATGCTCTAGAGCTCCTTCTTGATGTCGACGATGCGCGACATCATGGTGATGATCAGGAACGTGATGACGAGCAGGATCACGGCGTTCGCAGCGGCCGCCGGGAATTGCAGCGCGTTCACCCGCGTCTCGATGATCTTGCCGGCGGCCGCGATCTGCTGCCCGCCCATCACGCCGATGGTGATGAAGTCGCCCATCACAATGGTAATGACGAAGATCGAGCCGATCACGATGCCGGGCTTGGCGAGCGGGATGATGACGTTGACGAGCGTCTGAAAGCCGGTGGCGCCGGCGTCATAGGCGGCCTCGATCAACGATTTGTCGATGCGCACCATCGAGTTGAAGATCGGCACCACCATGAAGAAGGTGAAGAGGTGCACCAGTGCCAGCACCACGGAGAATTCGGAGAACAGCAGCCATTCAACGGGATGGTTGATCAGCCCCGTCTTCACCAAGCCCGAGTTGACAAGGCCATTGCGCCCGAGCAGCGGAATCCAGGCGATCATGCGGATCACGTTGGAGGTCCAGAACGGGATCGTGCAGAGCAGCGACAGTCCCATCTGCCAGGTCTTCGACTTGACGTGGAAGGCGAGGAAGTAGGCGACCCAGAAGCCGATGAAGAGGGTGATGACCCACACGAGGAAGCAGAGCTTCAGCGTCTTCAGATAAGTCTTGGCGATCGTGCAGAGATCGGGGAGCTGCGCGATGCAGCCCTCGAACGTGTCGGTGTAACCGCGGCCCGAGAAGGCCGGCAGCAACTGGTATTCGTTGTAGTCCCAGAACGAGACGATGACGACGAAGACCAGCGGGATCAGGAAGAAGGCGAGGAACACCAGCATCATCGGCCCGGCCTGGAGCCAGGAGATGAAGGAGGGCGACAGGCGCGCCGCTTTGCTGCGGCGCGCCGTCTCCGATCCCCGGACCAGGTCCGGGGATGCCTGTTGCAGGATGTCCTCTGACGTGTCCATCAAATTACGCCGCGATGAACTCGTTCCACTTGCGGACCATGTAGTCGTTCTCGTCCATCACGGCGTTCCAGCACGCGACGCCGCCCATGCGGTCCTCGTAGGAGCCGCCGTCGCGCACGGCGCCGGCCTTCTCGAGCAGCGAGCCGTCGGGCGCCTTGATGTCCTTCTCGGCCGCCTTGCCTTCCATCCAGTAGGCCCACTCGTAAGGCTCCATATGCGCCTTCGCGGTGGAGAGCACGGCTGAGTAGTAGCCCTGGCGGTTGAGATAGGCGCCGGCATAGCCCGACAGGAACCAGTTGACGAACTCATAGGCCCATTCGAGCTTCGCACCCGAGACGCCCTTCGAGACGCAGAAGCCCGAGGCCCAGGAGCGATAGCCTTCCTTGAGCGGCTGGAAGGTGCAGGCAATCCCCATCGAGCGGACCTTCGTCACCGCCGGCGACCACATCGACTGGATGACGGTCTCGCCCGAGGCCATCAGGTTGACGCTCTCGTTGAAGTCCTTCCAGAATGCGCGGAACTGGCCGGCCTTCTTAGCCTCGGTCATCACCTTCATGGTGAGATCGATCTCTTCCTTGGTCATGTTGCCCTTGTCGGCATATTTGTACTTGCCGGTGGCTTCCACGACCATCGCGGCATCCATGATGCCGATCGAGGGGATGTTGAGGATCGAGGCCTTGCCCTTGAACTCAGGGTTGAGCAGCTCGGCCCACGAGCTGATCGGACGCTTGATGATGTCGGGACGGATGCCGAGCGTGTCGGCGTTGTAGACGGTCGGGATCAGCGTGACGAATTCGGTGGCCGACGTCGCGAACTTCTTGGAGTCCTTGCCTTCGAGATAGAGCACCTTCCAGGGCGCGGTGCCCTGGCCGCCGATCTTCTTGCCGCCGGGGGTGACGCCCTTGGTGAAGACGGGCGTGATGTTGTCGAATTCCTTGATCTTCTTGGCATCGAGGGCAAGGATGTTGCCCGAGGGCACGATCTTCTTCAGCGCGAAATATTCGGTGTCCAGCACGTCGAAGGAGTTCGGCTGGGTCATCACGCGCTTGGTGACGTCGTCGGTGGTTGCGGTGATGTATTCGATCTTGATGCCCGTGTCCTTCAGGCACTGCTTGGAGATCTCGTCGCCCTCGTTCACCGCGGTGCCGAGATAGCGCAGCACCTTCGGCTCGGCCGACATGACGTAGGGAAAGCCGGTGATGGCGCCGGAGCCTGCGGCAAGTCCGGCGAGACCCGCGGTGCTCTTCAGTAGCGTGCGGCGGCTAAGGCCCTTCTTCCTGGTCGTTTCGGTCATATCACTCACTCCTCTGTTGCGCATTCCGGTGATTGATCGGCGCTATTGCAGACGTTGCGCCTTGGCGGGATCCCATGTGGCCAGCACGCGATCGCCCGGCCGGAACTGGTGGACGTCGAAGGCAGCCTCGGGAAGGTGGGAGAACAGAGCGGTCCCGTCTTCGAGCGTGAGCGAGACGGCGATGTAGGAGCCCTGGTACTCGGTCTGGGTCAGCAGCGCCGGCGCGCCGACCGCGCCGTCGGCGATCGGCACGATGCCGAGCTGATCGGCGCGCACGGCGATGAGTTTGCCTGCGTCGCTGAGGACGTTGTGACCGCCGATGAAGCGCGCCACGAATTCGGTGCGGGGATGATGGAAGATGTCGCGGGCGCTTCCCTGCTGTTCGATCCTGCCCTGGTTCATCACGACGATGTGGTCGGCCAGCGCCATCGCCTCTTCCTGGCCGTGCGTGACCTGAACGAAGCTGATGCCGAGCTCGCGCTGCAGCCGCTTCAGTTCACCCCGCATCTTCACCCGCAGGAACGGATCGAGCGCAGAGAGCGGCTCGTCGAGCAACAGGATCTGCGGCTCGGTGATCAGCGCGCGGGCGAGCGCGACGCGCTGCTGCTGGCCGCCGGACAGCTGTGCGGGGAGGCGGGCTGCGTAGGGCGTCATCGCGACCAGCTCGAGCAACTCGCCGGCGCGCTTGTGCCGCGTCGCCCGGTCGATGCCGCGCATTTTCAGGGCAAACGCCACGTTGTCGATCACGGTGAGGTGCGGAAACAGCGCGTAGGACTGGAACATCATCGCTGTGCCGCGCTTGGCGGGTTCGAGATCGGTGACGTTCTGCGGACCCAGGATGATGTCGCCTTCGCTGACCGCCTCGTGACCGGCGATCATGCGCAAGGTCGAGGTCTTGCCGCAGCCGGAGGGGCCGAGCAGGCAGCAATAGGTGCCGGCCGGGATCTTCAAATTGACGGTGTCGACCGCCAGCGTCGTGTCGTAGCGCTTGCTGACGGCGACCAGTTCGAGGGCGGCGGGAGTGGCCATGGCGTGTCCGGGGCGAGGGCGATGCTGCGCCTCTCTCCGCAAGGTCCATGCCAACCGCGCTTGAATCGTTCTCGGTGGGCCGAATTCCAAAACAGTGCAGCGGAGTCAGATCGTTAGATTGAATCGCATGGTCTGGGTGGCTCGCCGCCTTCGCAGCTGCGTGCACACAAAACAGGCGTGGATTGTATAAAGTTTCGCCTGTGATTGGATACAGCTGGTCGATTAGGATTCGACGCCATCTTCGACGATCGAGTCCTCACTCCCATGGCCGCCAAATCCCGACCGAAATCCGACGCGCCAGATGCGAGCGATCGCGTCAGCCGCATCCGGGAAGGCGTAACTGCGGCGATCCTCGAGCATCGCCTGCTGCCCGGCACGAAACTCGGCGAGGACGAGATCGGCGAGATCTACGGCGCAAGCCGAACGTTGGTTCGCACCGCGCTGCAACAGCTCGCCCATGAGGGCATCGTCGATATCGAGAAGAACCGCGGCGCCTTCGTCGCGCGGCCGACGCCTGCCGACGCACGCGAAGTGTTCGAGGCGCGCCGCCTGATCGAGCCGACGATCGTCGATCACGCCGTTGACGCGGTGTCGCCGGCGTGGATCGGGCGTCTCCAGCGGCATCTTGCCGAGGAACGCGAGGCGGAGCTGCGTGGCGATGCGCGTGCTTCGGTCCGCCTCTCCGGCGACTTCCATCGACTCGTCGCGGAGATGAGTGGCCACAGCATCTATCTCGGTTTTCTCAAGGAGCTGATTGCGCGCTCCTCGCTGATCATCCTGCTTTATCGCCGGCACGACACGCCGGCCTGCGGCACCGATCATCACGCCGGGATCGTCGCCGCGATCCGCAAATGCGACAGGGAGGCCGCGCGCGCGCAGATGTTGTCGCATCTGAACGAGATCGAGGCTGAGCTGTTCCTGAAGGATCCCGCCGCCGACGAGTTGCGTCTCGCGGACGTGCTCGGGGTCTGAGCTCAACGAGGCGCGTCCGCACCCGGATGGGCGAGGCGGCGGCTATTGCGGCTCCAACCCGAGAGTCTTGATCGACTCGAGCCAGACCGGCCCTTCCTTTTCATAGAGCGCAATCGAGGATGCACGATCCATGGCCGGCTGGTCGACGCCGAAGGCATCGAGCAGCTTCTGCACGCGCTCCGTCTTGCCGCCTTCGACCATCAGCTTGGCGAGCATGTCGATCCGGTCTGCCGGCATCGCAGCGGGCGCCACCAGCGCGGTAAAACTGATGAGCTGGAAGACATTGCCGGTGACCCCTTGCTCGGCAAATGTCTTGGTCTCGGGCAGCTTCTTCATGCGCACCGGTGTCGGCACGGCAATCGGGCGGCCGATGCCGGTATCGAGTACCGGCAGCGCGGCCTGATAGCTGCCGACCGCCGCCTGGATCACTCCGGCGGCCAGATCCTGCCACATCGGCGCTTCGCCGCGGTAATGCACGATGGAAATGTCGAGACCGAATTGGCGGTTGAGCTCGGCGATCGCAATGTGCGCGAACGAGCCGATCCCGTACGAGCCGGCCGTGACCTTGTTGCCGCGTGCGTACGCGACGAACTCTTCGATCGTCTTTGCATTGGTGGCGGAATGGACCACCAGCGGCAGATGCCCCGAAGGCGTCACCGCGACGATCGTGAAATCCTTGTCCGGATCATAGGCCAGCGATTTCAGCAGCAGGCGGTTACCGAGCAAGGTGGACGAGATCGTGTACATCAGCGTGTAACCGTCGGCCGGGGAATCCTTCACCGACTGTGCCGCCAGCGCACCGCTGGCTCCGGTTTTGTTTTCGACGATGACCGGCTGCCCAAGCTTCTGCGAGATATAGTCGCCATAGGCGCGGGCGAAGGCATCGGTGATGCCGCCTGCCGGCGTGGAGACGACGATCTTGATGGCCCGAGTCGGCCAGGCTTCGGCCCAAGCCGTTTCAGAAGCGGCCAGCGTCAGGCATGCAATCGCGGCAGCCCAAATTCTCGCGGATGTCCGCACTTCGGCCTCCCTTTTCCCTATGTCATTGGGCAGCCGGAAGCCACCGCAACGAGGTGTCACATGGGCAAGGAGGAGGGTCAAGAAATCAAAATATCGTTTCACTGTGTGAAATGGTCACGGCCGACCTGCAGAAGAGCCTGGCGCGGCAAGCTTGGCGCCGAGCGCCTCGGCAAGTGCGGAAGCGACTTTCTTCATCGGAGGTACGAAGCGGCGTATGCCTTCCTCCGGACTGACCGCTTCGCGGAGCATCATCACGTTCATGCTGCCGAACAGCCGGTTCTGAAGCGCGACGGGAACGCCAAGCGCCCAGACCGCGCCACCGAAGATACTGCGGCTGTAGCTGTCGTCCATCACCGCGAACCCGGCTTTACGGATCGTGCGCAGCGCCTTGCTGAGCTTGTCGGGATTGCGCGCCAGATCGTTCCAAGGCTCTGGACCGAGGGCAAGCCGCGCGGCAATGCGCTCCTGCTCGGCGGGCTCGCAGAAGGCGAGATAGGCGCGTCCCATCGAGGTGCCGAGGACGGGAAAGCGAAAACCCGGCGGGCGGCTGAACAGCAGCGATCCATCCACGCGCGTCGTGTGGGCGATGACCATGGACTCCTGATCGAGCACCGCGATGTCTGACGGCCAATGGATCTGCTTGCGGAATTTGTTGAGGATGGGTTCGGCGATGCCGCCAATCCAGGTCGGCTCGTCATAGCCTGCGCTGAGCAACAGCGCGCGTCCCGTCGGCGCGTAGCTGGCCGGCTCGGTACGGCGCACCACATAACCTTCATGCTCCAGCGTCTCGAGCATGCGGACGATTGTCGCCTTGTTGAGTCCCGTCGCCTTGTGCAGCGACCCGACGGTCGACTGCCGTTCCTGATTGATCGCTCGCAGGACTTCGAGACCCCTGGACAACGCAATGACCGGACGGAACGACGTCATGCCAACTCCTTGTGATTGCCTGTGCCGTGAGCCGATGAAGCAACCGCCGGAGGGACAGGGCAGCGCGCTCGACGCCATCGCCACCGATTGCGGGAAGGCTGGCATGAGTCAAGCTCGCTGACGCGTTCATCTCGGTTTCGAGAAGGGCGGGATTCGCAGCCCAGTCGATCGCACGCTGCGCCCGCCGGCAATTTAGTTCCTGTGGTCGAACTGGATTGTGCGCTCCCAGCCTCGTGTGGATGGTCGGGCGCTGCGACGTCACGTGACTATTCCTCGCGAGCCGCACCGGCTATAGGATGGCGCTCTGTCATCGAACTGTCATGTTACCGTAAATGCTGAAGTCAGACGCAACGTCGGTTCGCAAGGCTCCGAGCGCGCGGGATGGGAATCCTGTTGCGAGGGACAACAAGAGAACGCAAGTCACCGCCGGCTTCTTCAGGCAACGTGAACCTGTCGAACTCGTCGCGGAACCTGTGATCGATCAGACGCCATCGCAAGACGCGGAACCGGCAACGGAACCACTCCGGTCGAGTGCTGCCGCGCATGGTGTCGGTGAGATCGAGCTCAAGCTTTTCGTCGATGCCGATCGCATGGCGCATTTCAACGCCGCGCCTGTGATCGCGGTCAACGCGCGCAACAAGGGCACGCGCAAGCGGCTCAAGTCGGTCTATTATGACACGCCGGAGCGGACACTTCGGCGCAACGGATTGAGCCTGCGCGTTCGTCAGAGCGGCGCGCGGTTCGTGCAAACCGTGAAGACCGATGCGGTGAATGATCCGCTCCGCCGTGGTGAGTGGGAGGCGAGCGTGCCTTCGCTTGCGCCCGAGCTCGCTTTGGCGATGCCTTTCATTCCCGAGAAGCTTCGCAGCCACCTGGAAGCGCAACCGCTCAAAGTGGTCTTCACCGCCGATGTCCATCGCCATGCGCGGATGATTGACCTGCCGTCAGGCACGGTCGAGATCGCCTTCGACCGGGGCGAGTTGACGGCCGGCGACCATTCACTGCCGGTGAGCGAGATCGAGCTGGAGCTCAAGAGCGGCAGCGCGAGCGCGATCTACGAGCTCGCGTTGCGGCTCGCGGAGCACGGCGTCGTGAAGCCGTCCATCCGCACCAAATCGGCGCGCGGCTTCGATCTTGCCGCCGACAAGCCGCCCTCGGCGCGGCGTCCGCGAAAACTTCGTCTCGATCCGTCGGTGACATTGGACGAGGCGTTCGCGACAATCCTGCGTTCCTGCTTTCTCCATTTGCTTCAGTCGCTGCCAGCGGCCGAGGACGGCCGCAATCCGGAAGGAATCCATCAGTTGCGCGTCTCGCTGCGCCGGCTGCGGTCCGTGCTGGATCTGATGCGTTCGGCGGGCGTGTCGAGCAACGTCGATACGCTGCGAACCGAAGCCAAATGGCTGGCGCAGGATTTGTCCGCCGCGCGCGACTGGGATGTGTTCCGGCTCGAGACCTTGCCGATGATCGCAACAGCCTGTCCGTCGGTCGCGGGCTTCGATGCGCTGGGCCAGGTTGGGGCCGAGCGGCAGTCGGATGCCTATCGCAAGGCGCACGATGCGCTCGACGATCGCCGCTGCGCGATATTCCTGATCAGCCTCGGCGGGTGGATCGAGGCGCGCGGCTGGCGCAACGACGTCGCCGCGCAGGATCTCGGCCGGCTCGCCGAACCCGCGGCCGACTTCGCGGCACGCATCCTGTCGGCGCAGTACGCCAAGGTGCTCAGGCGCGGCCGCCGCTTCAAATCGCTTCCCGCCGAAGGTCTGCACCGCGTGCGGCTCGCGACCAAGCGGCTGCGCTATGTCAGCGAGTTTCTGCTGCCGCTGTTCGCGGACCGCAAATGCGCGCGAAAATTCGCGCGCAGGCTCGCCGGCTTGCAGGAGCAGCTTGGCGCCTTCAACGACATGGTGGTCACGGCATCATTGCTGGACGGCCTTGGTGCCGAGCCCGACTGCGCCATCGCGGCGGCGGCGATCGCCGGCTGGCAGGCGCGCGCGTCGGTCGGGGTGCAGTCCGCCCTGCAAAGCACATGGCGCGATTTCACCGCCGCGCGCGTGCCCTGGTCGCGGCAGACGCCGCAGGACTGAGCTAAGCACATCCTAAAAAAGTTGCGGCCAGCCATTGGGGGATGGCTGGCCGCGCGCGAACCGGTCTGGGACGGGGAGGGGTGGGGATGTGACCGGGTCGCGTATCTCTTTCGTTGGTCTCTACTGATCTCTCGCGCTGGCGGTGGAAACCGCCGGCTTGGTGTCGCCGAGCGAGACCCAGACGTTGGGATCGCTCTGCGACTGGCGCTTGACGAAGCGGTAGCCGGTCTCCGTCCAGGCAACGACGTTCTCGTTCTGATTGTCGAGAACGAACTCGCCCTTGTCGGTCTTCACCGTCAGCACCGCGTGTCCTTCGCCCTTCTTGTCGCGCACGACGGTGATGAGCAGGGCCTCGCGCGGCCATCCGGCATCGATCAGCATCTTGCGCTTCAACAGCACGTAGTCTTCGCAGTCGCCGTAACCGTCGGACGGCAGCGACCACTTTTCGATCACGCCCCAGTGCTCCTGGTCGGTCAAAGGCTTGACGGTCTCGTTGACCCAGCGATTGACCTTGACGAGGTCGCGCCATGCAGCCTGCGACATCACGATGTCACGCGGTTGCGTCGGTGCGCCCTGGCACTGAGCGGCATTATCCGCACAGAACTCGACCCAGCCGATCGGCGCACGCGTGGTGTCGCCGAGGCTTGCGTAGAGCAGACGGCCTTCGCCGGCCTGCGCTGCCGCGCTCATTCCGAAGAGCATGGCGGCGAGCGCCAATCCCTTCCCCTGTCCCCTGAAATCAAACATTGCGGCCCCCGTTTCTTGTTGGGACCACATTGCGCAGGGAGCTTTTGAGTTGCCGCTAAGTCAGCCAAGTCAAGTCGAGACGAATGCAAGTAAAACACGCGGCGAATTCGATCTATACTTGAGTCAAACTTGAATAAAATTCGATATGACTGCGATTGATTCAAATTTTATCGATTAACGCGGAAACGCTGGCGGAACTGTTGCTTGCACGCACCCGCAGCCCCCGCGTTAACCCGCGCGAGGCCCGTCACGACCCATGAAAAAGGCGGCGTCCGCATCGCGGAGGCCGCCTTCAGGGCTGGAAATGCAGTGGTTTTGGTGCCTTGGCGCTTTACCGCGCGGTAACGCTCTCTTCGAGAGTTTCAATTGGCTGCGAATGCATGAACTCGAGTGCGAAGCCGTCTTCGAGGTTTCGGACCACGCGGCCCTGCACCCGGCCGAGCAGAACCGTCGATTTCAGCGGGGGGCGGTTCTCTGCGGCGATGGCTGCGCCCGACAGCGAGAGGTCGATGATGCGGCAGGTCATCTTGGTGCCGTCCTCGAGCGTCAGCACCGCGATCGGGTTGCGCGGCACGATACGATCGTGACGGCGGTCTTCCGGCAGGTTGAGAATGTCGCGGTTGGCGAGCCAGGTCAGCTGTGCCGCGAGCTTGTCGCGCTTTCGCGGCGTCGCGCCGACCGTCATGGCGAAGCCATTGTCGATGATGCGGGTGATCTTGCCCTCGACGCGGCCGATATGGTCGAGATACGCGACCACGCGGTCGCCGACATTGCCGATGCCGGGGGCCAGCAGCGCCAGCCCGCCCGGCGACATGTTGATCACCTGGCAAGGGAATTCACGGCGGTCCGGCAGCATGTAGCGGCCGAGCAGGTGAACCTTCACCCGCTGGAAACGCCGACGTTCCTCGGCGGCCGGAAGAAATTTTTTGTGCGCCAACGCCATTTTCACAACCCGACCCCCCGCCTGGCGGAGTCCGGGACGACCCTAAGGTGCACAGGGTTAATGCCGCGTTAGGATCGGGCGCGGCGATGACGAACAGCCACAATGCGTTCGAAAAGCCACATCAGGGGCGGGCAGGCCAGCACCGTCAGCGCGCCGAGGTCGAGCGCGACCGCGGCAGTGCCGGCCGATTTGGCGAGCCGGCCCGCCACCGCCGGCCCCAGCATCATCGCGGCATAGAAGAGAGTGTAGAACACGCCCATTCCGATCGCCCGTGTCTCCGGCGCGAGTACGCGGGCGGCCAGGCTCATGATCGGGCCGGCGGGAAGGCCGCCGATCAAGCCGCCCAGGACCAGGATCGCGATCACAGCGTCGGACCGGGTCAGCCAGGCGAGCAGACCGGCCACCACGAGGCTCGCCGCGATCGCCACGACAAAGGGGCGCTTGGTGCGATCGGCGAGATATCCGCCTGATGGCACCGAGATCACCGACAGCCACATCACGAGGCTGATCGCCGAGCCCGCCGCCGCAATGCTCCAGCCGCGCTCGACGAGCAATGAGGGGCCGAACGAGAAAATCATGGCGAAGCCGATGTTATAAAGGCCCCAAATCGCACCCGCGACGATCACCGCCAGAAGCGCGAGCGGATCGAGCCGCCCGGAGCCGGCCGCGCTGGCGGTTGCTCCCGGCGGCGCTTGGTAGAAAATGATGAGCGCAATGCCGATCGCGGTCAGCGCGCCGGCCACGAGAAACACGGCGCCCGCGCCGTAAGTCGTGCCGATCGCCGGCAGCACGAGCAGCGAGATCGCAACGCCCGCCGGCCAGGAGTTGACGAAGATCGCCATCGCGGTGGCGATCTCCTTACTCGCAAACCAGTCGGTGCCCATCTTGGTGAGCTGTACGGTCAGCAGCACGCCACCGGCGCCGGAGGCGAGCCGGCCCGCCATCTGCCAGCCCCAGACGTCGGTGGTGGCCATGACAAGGCTGCCCGCCGTCATCAGCAGCAGCGCCACGATCGTGGTAGGCTTGTCGCCGAGGGCGCGGCCGATCGCGCCGCCCGGCAGCGCCAGCACGATGCCCGGTGTGAAATAGAGTCCGATCAGGATGCCGATATCGGCGAGTCCGACGCCGAAGCTCTGCTGCAGCAGCGGCGCGACCGCGGCCACGCTCTGGAACTGGAACGCGATGGTGAGGCGAACGACGAACAGGATCGCAAGTATGCCCCACCGATTGCGCAACGCTTCATCTCCCCGAACCCTGTATCGAGCGTGCGGTGGGGAGACGCCGGAGTCAACCGCAAGCTCTGAGCTTACGTCTTCCTCGTCGCGCGCCCATAGAGAAAACATAGCAGTGCCAGCAGCACCGCGGCCGAGAGCCCGAGCGACCAGTGAATGCCGATCGCCGCACCGAACAGTCCGACCGTGATGCCGCTGAAGGCCCGCATCCCGAGCCCGGCCATATTGTAGAGGCCGACGACGCGGCCGCGAATGTCGGACGGCGCGTTCAACTGCACCAGCGCCTGCGCCATGGTGTTGAACGACAGCTCGAAGAAGCCTGCAAAGAACAACAGCACGATCGCGACCGGATAGATCCGCACCGAGGCGAAGCCGAGCAGCGCCACGCTCCACAGCATCGCGAGCATGATCGCGGTGCGCGGCGTACCCTTGAGCCGCCCCCAGGATTCCAGCGCGATGCCGGCGAGCAGCGCGCCGGCAGCATCTGCCGCGAGCAGCACGCTGTAGGAGATTCCGGGATCGCCATGGCCGAGATCGCCGGCAAAGCCCGGCATCTGGGCGTGATAGGCATTGCCGATCATGAAAGAGGTGAGGCCGGCGAGCCATGTCATCGCCGTCAGCACCGGCTGCGTGCCGATGGCGCCGATCGTCAGCATGATGTCGGCAAGGCCGCGCACCGCGAAGCGCCGCACGGCCACGCTGCTGTCGCGCACCGGCGCCCAGAACAGCCACAGCAGCATCGGCAGATAGAACAGCGTGTTGAAGATGATGCCATGCGAGGTGCCGAGCGTGAGCATGATGATGCCGCCGACGGCAGGTCCGACCAGAATGCCGAGATAGCGCGCCATCGCATTCAGCCGCACCGCGCTCGGAAGATCGGCGGGGCCGACGAGATCGTAGAGCAGGAGCTGGTTCGGCGTCTGCCACAACACGCCGGCGCAGCCATGGATCACCAGCAGCAGCATGGCGTGCCACATCTCAATGGTGTCGGTGATGAAGAAGAAACCCCATCCAGCCGAGGCCACGATGAACAGCAACATGCCGCATTGAATGATGCGGCGCGGATCGACCCGGTCCGCGAGCCCGCCAACCGCGACCGAGAACAGCAGGAACGGCAGCCAGTGCGACAGCACGGCAAACCCCGCCAACGCCGGCGAATGGAATTTCTGGAACACCACCCAATAGCTGATCACATGCTCGATATTATCGGCCATCATCGCCAGCACGTAAGCGATGAACTGGAGTCGATACGGCACCGACTTCATCGCAGCGAACGATCCGGATGCGACGACAGGATTTTGAGGGAGGGGGTTCAAGAGGGCACCTGGGTGGGACTTTCGCGTCGTGCCTACACGTTCGCCGTCGAGCGCTCAAGACACTTGGGTGTGTGAGAACAGCGGTCCCGTAGCCTGGATGGAGCGACGCGTAATCCGGGATTCTCGCCTGCGGCTCCCCGTGTTCCGCTACGCTCCATACGGGCTACGCGCCCACGGCTTGGCACGACCGCGCATCTCACATACGCTGCTCGTCAGCTCGCACCAATCAGCCATAATAAAAGCGGGCATCGAGGACACGCCATGGACCAGATCCGCGTCTGCACCCACGCAGGGCCGGGCAGTGAGCCCGTCATTCGCACCGTGCCATGGCCGAAGGTTGGCAAAAAGGCCGCGCTGATCAAGGTTGGCGCGTGCGGCGTCTGCGGCACGGACCTGCACATCCTGAGAGGACATTGGCCGAAGCCGCTGCCCTGGCCGTTCACGCTCGGCCACGAGCTCGGCGGCATCATCGTCGAATGCGGCGACGAATTCACCGAGGACTTCATGAGCAAGCCGCTCAAGGTCGGATCAAAAGTGATGATCCCGCCGCTGATGCCGTGCGGCCGCTGCTATTACTGCATCCATTATCCCCTGAGCGCCAACAAGTGCCTGACGCCGGTTTACTACGGCCGCTATCTCGGCTTCGACAAGGCACCTCACATGTGGGGCGGCTGGGCCGAATATGTCTACGTCGATCTCGACATGCTGCCGGGCACCAAGATCTACAAATTGCCTGACGACATGTCGCTGCGGCTGGGTGCGCTGTCGGAGCCGCTGACCTCCTGCATCCGCGCCTTCAATCGCGCCAGCCGCGCCGGCGGTTTTTCCTGGGGCAACACGGTGGTGATCCAGGGCTCGGGCCCGATCGGCATTCTCGCAGTCGCCGCGGCGCAGGAGATGGGGGCAGGGCGCGTGATCTGCGTCGGTGCGCCGGAGGAGCCGCGGCTCAAGCTCGCGCGCGAGTTCGGCGCGGAGGCGACGGTGAACATCGACGAACTGAAGTCACCACAAGATCGCATCGTCCTTGTGCGCGACATCGTCGGCGGCTTCGGCGCCGATCTCGTGATGGATTGCTCGGGGCATCCCTCCGCCGGCCCCGAAGGCATCGAGATGCTGCGCGACGGCGGCACCTATGTCGAGATGGGCCAGTTCACAGACGCCGGCTCGATCGAGACCTCCTGGCACCGCATCTGCACCAAGGATATCAACGTGCTGGGCTCCTGGGGTTTTACCGCCAACGATCTGCCGCTCGGCGTCGACATGCTCTATCGCACGGCGGACAAATATCCCTGGCTCAAGATGCAGACGATCTATCCGTTCACGGAAGAGGGGGTCGCACAGGCGGTCAGGGATGCGATGGCGATGAAGACGGTGAAATCAACCATCGTGCCGTGGCCGGAATTGGTGGAGTAACGATGGCATCGATCCCGCACGACCTCGCAGCGTTTCTGGTCGAATCCAAGCGCAGCACCTATGCGGGGCTGGACGACGACGCCACCGTGGCCGCTCCGCTGCTCAGAGGCTCCAAGCAGCTTGAGCCCTATCGCGATATCTATTTCGGGATGGGGTTCTTCGTCGGGCAGGAGACCGTGTCCCGGGATGAGCGCGTCATCTGGTCGATGAGCTACAGCGGTGGCGTCCGCGCGGAGATCACGGGGCGAGACACCTTCCTTGCGATCTACAAATTCCTGCGCAAGGCACTACTGGCCGTATCCGTGGAGGAGCCGTACCGGGGGCCGCATCTGTTTGAGCAGGACGGCATGATCTACCGCAACGAGGTCGAAGGCTCCTTCGATCGCTTCCACGGCATCGAGACGATTGCGCAGCAGGATGGCGCGCTGCTTTACGAGCTGCGCTATGGTGGTGGCATGTTGCGCTAGATGATCCGTAGCCCGGATGGAGCGCAGCGTAATCCGGGGCCGCCAGTCCCGTATTCCGCTACGCTCCATACGGGCTACGGGCCGGCGTTTGGAATGAAGGACGAGATGACAAACGAACAAACGACCGAGCCAGGCCAACGCACGCGCTCGCCCTTCCGTGCCATCCGCGCGATCGACTACACCGTCGTCTTCGTGCGCGACATGGCGGCGATGCGCCGCTTCTATGAAGACGTCCTCGCGTTTCCGCTGCTGCGGGAGCTGTCGCCGAACTGGATCGAGTACGGCTTGGGCCCCAACACGCTGGCTCTCGCTACACCGGGCCGAACTGCGACTGACGCGCCGACGCCGGCGGGCAGTGCCGCGCTGCAACTGGCCTTCAGGGTGTCCGCGGCCGAAGTCGATGCGTGTGCCGACGAACTCGCACGCCACGGCGTGGCGCTGCTGTCACCCCCAACGAACCAGTCGTTCGGGCATCGGACGCTGTTCTTTCGCGACCCCGACGGCAATCTTTTGGAAGTCTATGCGGAGATCTGAACCGCGGGAGCGGGCGGCCGTGCACGAAAAGTTCCATCGAGTTTTTCACGCCGGGGTGAAACTCAGGCCCGGGTTTCGGCTTTCAGTTCACGGGAGAGTTCATCGTGAAGCGGATCCTGAAACCCGTCACTTACATCCTGGCCGCCATCTACTTCCTGGTGGATGCGGTCTTCATGGCCGTGGCGAGGCCGATCTCGCGCTGGATTGGGCGGCATCTCCATTTGAAGCGATTGCGCGGCTGGATCAGATCGCTGTCGCCTTATTGCTCGCTCGCGCTGTTTTCCGTGCCCGTCATCATCCTGGAGCCGGTCAAGCCCGTGGCGGCCTATCTCGCCGCAACCGGTCAGGTCGTGAGCGGGGCCGTGACATTCATCATCGGCGAGCTGCTCAAGCTGGTCCTGGTCGAGCGCCTGTTCCATCTCACGCGTGACAAGCTGATGCGGATTCCGGCCTTCGCCTGGGCCTATGGCAAGTTCACAGACGTCAAGGCATGGCTGCAGGCCACCGAAGCCTGGCGCGCGGTCCGAGCCTTGGGCCGCGCGGCAAGAGACACTGTTGCCCGGGCCAGAGCCAGGCTGGCTGGCGGCTTCGGCAGGCTGGTGGCCTCCAGGGATTAGGGCCCGCGCGTCGCTCTCTATGCGAGTTTGCGCACTGCGGCGGCGGCTTCGGTGGAAAATCCCGCTAGATGCAGCGAAACGGCTCGAAAACGCTGGATATAGTGGGTCGAGCTGGCCGGTAAGCTTATTCTCGGCATCACCAAAGCCATGCGTCATAGGCATGGTGATTTGCCCGCACTTGGCGTAAAGAGCGTCCAAATCAAATCACCACGCGTGCGGCTGGACCATTTGCCGCCTACGCAGCTTCAGGTCGCGCGGCTCGACGTTCCGCGCCTGGACCAACCAAGGTTTATCCCGTGTCTTTTCCGACCATGAGTGCGCCGCTCGCCCGAGCTTTGGCCGAGCGCAACTACGACCGTCCGACCCCCGTTCAGCTCGCCGTGCTGACCGATGAGGCCGCTGACCGCGACCTCTTGGTTTCGGCCCAGACCGGCTCCGGCAAGACCCTGGCCTACGGGCTGGCTATGGCCAAGGATTTGCTTGGCGACGCCGAGCGGTTCGAGCGGGCGGGTGCACCGCTTGCCCTGATCGTGGCGCCGACCCGCGAGCTTGCCTTGCAGGTCCATCGCGAGCTGGCGTGGCTGTACGAGCACGCGAGCGGGCGCGTCGTCTCCTGCGTCGGCGGCATGGACCCCAGGCGCGAGCAGCGCGAGCTTGCGGCCGGCGCTCATATCGTCGTCGGCACGCCCGGCCGGTTGTGCGATCATTTGCGCCGCGGCCGTCTCGATATCTCGGAATTAAAGGTGGTCGTGCTCGACGAGGCCGACGAGATGCTCAATCTCGGCTTTCGCGAAGACATGGAATTCATCCTCAAGACCACGCCGGACACGCGCCGCACCCTGATGTTCTCGGCGACGTTCCCGCGCGGCATCGTCGCGCTGGCCAAGCAGTATCAGCAGCGGGCGTTCCGGATCGAAGTCGCCGGCGACGAAGGCGGTCATGCCGATATCGAGTATCGCGCGCTCCGGCTCGCGCCCGGCGATGCCGAGCACGCCGTCGTCAACGTGTTGCGCTTCTACGAGGCACCGAGCGCGCTGGTGTTCTGCAGCACGCGCGATGGCGTCCGGCATTTGCAGGCGGCGCTGCTGGAGCGTGGCTTCTCCGTGGTCGCTCTGTCAGGCGAATTGACGCAGAACGAGCGAACCACGGCGTTGCAGTCGCTGCGGGACGGACGCTCGCGCGTCTGCGTGGCGACCGACGTCGCCGCCCGCGGCATCGATCTGCCGAGCCTCGACCTCGTCATTCATGCGGATCTGCCCAACGACGCCGAGGTCATGCAGCATCGCTCCGGCCGCACCGGACGCGCGGGCCGCAAGGGGACCAGCGTCATGCTGGTGCCGCCCGTGCGGCGGCGGCGTGCGGAAATGCTGCTGAACGTCTCGGGCATCGACGCGGTCTGGGGGACGGCGCCGCAGCCGGATGAGATCCGCAAGCTCGATCATGAGCGCATGAAGGACGTGCTGTTCACGGAGGAGACCACCGCCGACGATCGGGCGCTGGCGCAGGCGCTATTGGCCGAGCGGTCGGCCGAGGAGATCGCCGCGTCACTCGCACGGCTCTATCGCGCGCGGCTGCCATCGCCCGAAGACATCATGGATCCCGGCGAGCGAGCTGGCCGGCCGCGCGAGGATCGCGGCCGCAACGATACGCGCGCACCGCGCGACGATGTCCGCGCTTCGCGTGGCGACGATCGGCCCGAAAGGGCTCGACCCAAAGCGGGAAAATCCTCGTCGAAACATGGCATGGCGGATGGCAGCGTCTGGTTCCGGGCCAACATCGGACGAAAAAAGAACGCGGAAGCGCGCTGGCTGTTGCCGATGATCTGCCGCCGTGGCGGCATCGACAAGGGCGATATCGGCGCGATCAAGATCATGGACACCACGACCGAGTTCGAAATTTCCCAGCGGGTCGCGGACTCCTTCGCCGTGAAGATCAAGCGTCCGGACAAGGAAGACAATATCCGCCTCGAGCCGATGGCGGATGCGCCGCAGCGGCAAGCGGCTTCGGAAGAGCGGCCCCACGCGCCGCGGCGCGAGAGCGGCGACAGCGATCATCGTGAACGTCGAGACGATCGCCCGCGCGACAAGAGCGAATTCAAACCGCGCGGCAAGACTTTCGGCGAGCGCCCGACGAAATTCGACGACGCTCCGGCGTTCGCGAAGAAAAAGAAACATAAGACCAAGCCGGGCCATTCCGAAGCTTCGGTCACGCCGTGGTCTGAAAAGGGTGCGTCGGGCAAGAAGCCGAAGAAGAAAAAGCATCGCGGTTGAACGGGCGCTGTTCAGCAGCGACAGCAACGATGCCGCCGGATTGCACCGGCGACATCATCTGAAAAGCCGGATGGGCTCAGCGGCCACCGCCGCCGCCGCCACCACCACCACCACC